>DASVRL010000204.1:0-7257 GCA_036388635.1 Pyrinomonadaceae bacterium | reverse complement strand
ATGGAAAAGGCGCGCGAGATCTGTCGCGGTCTCGGCGGAACGCAATTGTTTTGGGCGGTTTACGAGCCGAATAGGACGGCGATAGAATTTTACGAACGGCTCGGCGCAAAGTTTACGCAAAATATGTTATTTATGCGGCTGAAAGTTTAG
This sequence comes from Pyrinomonadaceae bacterium, assembly GCA_036388635.1. GTDB lineage: Bacteria > Acidobacteriota > Blastocatellia > Pyrinomonadales > Pyrinomonadaceae > JALZHR01. The sequence goes on along the minus strand of DASVRL010000204.1, from coordinate 7,107 downwards.
CCGGATTATAAAAGAAGAAACCATTTTCTGTTTATTACGAGGGAAATTATGAGTCAGGAAACACAACCGATAAGAATTGAAACCGGCGAAGAAGTGGCGCTTGAATTGATGAAATTCATCGCCGAAAAGGAAAACAAAAATCCCGCGCCCGAAGAAGTGCGCGATTATTATCTGGATTTATTCGTCGAATGCGCTTACGCGGTTTACAACGGTGAGCGGAAAACGGATTAAGAATTCGGGATTCGGGATTTAAGGGCGCGGGCGCAGGATTATATTTTAAATTCTGAATTCTCAATCCGGAATCCCGAATTAATACGTCTATGAGCGAAAACATCATCAATTCCTCGAAAGCGCCCGAGCCGGTCGGTTTATACCCGCACGCGCGGCGCGTCGGAAATCTTTTGTTTCTGTCCGGCGTCGGACCGCGCGCGCGCGGCGCGGCGGAAATTCCCGGCGTCGAATTGGACGAAAACGGAAAAATCGCGTCTTACGACATCGAGGCGCAATGCCGCTCGGTTTTTCAGAATGTGCGCTATATTCTGGAAGAATCCGGCTCGGCGTGGGGAAAAATCGTCGACGTGACGGTTTTTCTGACAAATATGAAGGACGATTTTCAGACTTACAATCGCCTTTACGCCGAATATTTTAAAGATAATCTGCCGTGCCGCACGACGGTCGAGATTAACTGTCTGCCGACGCCGATTGCGATCGAATTGAAAGTCATCGCGACAATCGAGTAATCAATATTTACACCCGCGCTGCGAGGCGAGACGCCGAAAGACGAGCTTAAAATAAGCCGAACGAAAACGGGCGCGGCGGCTTTGGATATTTATCCCGGCGTTCCTGTAAATTAACGGCGCGCGCGGCGAATTTAATGTGATTTTTAATTTTTACGGAGACTTAATAAAAAGGAGAATCATTTTTTATGCAGTTTAGCCGTCGTGATTTTCTCAGATATTCGGCGGCGTTTTTAAGCGCTGCCGCTTTAAGTCCGAAACAGGCGTTTTCCTTTGACCAAGCCGCCGCCGAAAGTGATTTACAAATGCTCGTTCTCGGAGATTCGGTGATGTGGGGACAGGGACTTCTGGACGAGCATAAATTCTGGTTTCTCACCAAGAAATGGCTTGAAAAACAGACCGGAAAGACCGTCGAACACCGTCTGGAAGCGCATTCCGGCGCGACGATTTTGTGGCGAAACGACCAGGCTTATCCGAAAGACCGCGTGACGACCTTTAACGGCGAGCTGAATATCTCGACTCCGACCATCCTTCAACAAGTCAAAAATGCGTTTAAATATTACGAAAGCACGCCCTATAAGGCGCAGGGCGTCGATTTGGTGCTGGTCAACGGAGGCATCAACGACCTCGGAGCCTTCAATTTAATAAATCCTTTTACAAATAAAAAATGGATTGAGAAAAAAGCCCGCCAATATTGCGGCGAAGATATGTTCGGGCTGCTCGAAAATGTTTGCCAATCGTTCGGCAGCGCCAGAATCGTAGTCACCGGATATTATCCGGTTGTTTCCAAAGACACTTCGCCCAGGCAAATTTGCGACATTATAGAGGTGCTTTTAAACGAGAAAATCATAAACAAAATCCGCCGGATTTTTGGGCTCGAAGAAAGTTGGCTGAAGCTTTGTTCATATAATTCGGTGAATGAAAAAATCGAGAGATTGATTGCCGAATTGAGCGTTCTTTCCGAAACGTGGCAAAGCCGGACAAACGTATATTTACGGCAGTCGGTAGAAGAAATTAATAAAAAATATCCTTTGAATCCGGCGGCGGCGGCGGGAAACGACGCGCCGCGGGCGATTTTTGTCGAAGCGCCTTTCGGCTCGCCGAATGCTTACGCCGCGCCCGACACGTATCTGTGGCAAATCGAAGAAGGCGGCACAGTGTTCAAAAAATACAAATCAAACGATAATTTTTTCAATCTGCGCGAGCTGGTCTGCAAATGCGCGCATATAAAACTCGAAGGATTTCGCGAGGAAACCTGTTATATTGCCGGAACGGCGCATCCGAACGTAAAAGGCGCGAGCAAATATGCCGAAGCCATCCAGCGCGAGCTTGGAAAAATTTTAAAATCGACCGGCTGGCTGAGCGAGAAAATGACGAGCGCCGGAGCGATGTAAATCGCCGCCCGAATATTTTCTTTCCGGCGCGGCGGGATTACAATTTTAAACGGGCTGCGTTTTTGCGGGATTTAACAGCAAGTCTCGCTCAGGCGGCGGCGAAAATCAGGAATTTTGCTTACTATTACTATGACTATTAGAAGACCTTTTAATTTCAAACAATGGATTGAAGAGCATCGTCATCTGCTGAAACCGCCGGTCGGCAATCAATGCGCTTATGACGCCGAAGATTTTATCGTGATGGTCGTCGGCGGACCGAATGCGCGCAAGGATTATCATTACGACGAGGGCGAGGAATTTTTCTACCAGCTCGAAGGCGATATTACCGTCAAGATTCAGGAAGACGGGCGCGCGGTCGAGGTTCCGGTGCGCGAGGGCGAAATTTTTCTGCTGCCGCCGCGCGTGCCGCACAATCCGGTGCGCGGCGCCGATACAGTCGGAATGGTGATCGAACGCAAACGCCGGGCGGGCGAAAAAGACGGGCTTTTGTGGTTTTGCGAAAGCTGCAACGAGAAATTATACGAAGAATATTTCGAGCTGGAAGACATCACGACGCAGTTTCAGGGCGTTTTTAAACGCTTTTACGAAAACGAGGATTTGCGAACCTGCAAAAACTGCGGCGCGGTGATGAAGCCGCCCGTGCCGAAATAATTCAGGGAAAATTATATAAATGCTCCGACAAGTTTACCGTTGCCGACACGTTCTCATATAAAAGGAGATTTTTTTATGAGTAAAAAATTACTGCTGCCGGTTTTCGTTTTTTCGTTTTTGCTGCTGCTCGGATTTGAAAAAGCGGCAGCCTGCAGCTGCGCGGGCGGCGCAAATCCGTGCGGCTTTTTTCGCGCCGCAGGCGGCGTCGCTTTTATCGGAACGGTGACGAATGTCATTGACGCCGGCGAAAAATACGGTCAGCCGGTAAAGGGCAAAGTGCGAAAAATCACAATCCGGGTCGATGAAGTTTTCAAAGGCTTCGTGCCGCCGGAAGTAATCACCTCGGACGACGGTTATAGATGCGATAATTTTCCTTTCATGCTCGGTAAAACTTACCTGATTTACTCGAAGGGCGTTTTGGAAAACACGGAAAATATTCTTCCCGTCGGGTTGTGCAGCGGAACGACGACGGTCGAGAATGCGCAGGAATCGATTGATTTTCTGCGTCAGCTGAAAGCGGGAAATTTTCCTTCGATACTCTACGGCAAACTTCAAAAAACCGTTAACGACGAAAAAAATCCTTACGCGCCTCTGGCGAAGACGAAGATTGTTTTGACGAAACTTTACGCCATCGAAAACGGCGAATTTAAAGAACCGAAAAAGAAGGAAAGGAAAATCGAAACTTTGACGGACGAAAACGGCGAATACAAGTTTGAAAATTTAGCCGCCGGTCAATATAAATTGAGCGCCGAGCTGCCCGGTAATTTATGGATGCCGGAAATCCGAGAGTTTGGCGCGGGCGGCAAACCTTTCTGCGAAAATCGCTCTTTGTATGCTTTTACCGACGGCAGAATCAGCGGCAGCGTCGTCAGTTTCGAAGGCGCGCCCGTCGGCTTTGTAAAACTGAGGATCACATCAGATGATAAAAACACGCGGTTTTATTACGGCGAAACGCAAACCGACAAAGACGGAAACTACACATTTTACGGGCTTTCCGAAGGGAAATATAAAATTCACGTTTATCTGCAATGGTATCGATTAGACCAATCCAGGTCGAGTCCTTTCGAAGCCGGCTATCCGTACTGGAACTGGCATTTCGGAAACGTGTTTGACGAAAAGGAGGCTCAAATCATAAATCTCGGAAACACCGAAAAAATCCAAAACGCCAATCTGAAAATGCCCGCGTTTCCGGTCAAACAAACAATCCGCGGAAGCGTCGTCTGGGAAGACGGCACACCGGCTAAAAGAGCCATAATTTCCTATCGCATCAAAAAGTTCGGAGATAATCACGTGCGCTACGCCGACACCAAGGAAGACGGCAGCTTTTCCCTTCAGATTTACGAAGAATTCGAGTATGAATTTATGGCGGCAAACAACAGTAATGAAATCCGCGGATTTTCCAACTGGGTGATTTTCGATAAAGAAGAGCTTAAAAATCCGGTAAAATTGATAATGAAACCGCAGAAATAAAAAAATAAAGACGCTTTTAGAAGAATTAAGCCGGATAATCTGCCGCGCATTTAACGAAAACGAAATTTAATCTGCGCCGCCGGCTCCGGCGCTTCTGCTTTTTCCGTCTTATTATTATTTATTTCGCATTTTCAAAAGCGAAACGGCTTTTACGCCTCTTTCCGATAAAACTGATAAAATTAATAAATAAGACAAATGCTGAAAATCGACATTCACACGCACATTCTGCCGAAAGACATTCCCGACTGGAAACAGCGATTCGGCTACGGCGGTTTTATCAAGCTGGAGCATCACAAGCCTTGCTGCGCGCGGATGCTCAAGGACGACGGAAAATTTTTCCGAGAGGTCGACAGCAATTGCTGGAGCGCGGAAAAACGAATCGAGGAATGCGACGATTTCGGCGTTAACGTGCAGGTTTTATCGACGGTTCCCGTGATGTTCAGCTATTGGGCGCAAGCAGCGGACGGCGCGGAAATCGCCAGGTTTTTGAACGACGGCATCGTCGAAATCGTCCGTAAATTTCCAAAACGATTCGTCGGTCTGGGAAGCGTGCCGTTGCAGGACACACGGCTTGCCGTCAAAGAGCTGGAAAGATGCAAACAAATCGGCTTAATCGGCGTGCAAATCGGCACGAACGTCAATCAGTTAAATTTGGGCGAGCCGCAGTTTTTCGATTTTTTTAAAGCCTGCGAGCAGCTCGAAATGGCGGTTTTCGTTCATCCGTGGGATATGATGGGCGAAAAGGAGATGCGGAAATACTGGCTGCCGTGGCTGGTCGGGATGCCCGCCGAGACTTCGCGCGCGATTTGCTCCCTGATTTTTTCGGGCACGCTCGAAAAATGCCCGAATCTGCGGATTTGTTTCGCGCACGGTGGCGGCTCGTTTCCGGCGACCATCGGGCGGATTGAACACGGATTTTTAGCGCGCCCGGATTTATGCGCCGCCGATAATCAATGCAACCCGCGCGATTATCTCGGCAAAATTTATTTCGATTCGCTCGTTCACGACCGCCCGATGCTCGATTATCTGGTTAAACTGGCGGGCGCCGAAAAGGTCGCGCTCGGCACGGATTATCCTTTTCCGCTCGGCGAGACGGAAGCCGGAAAACTGATTGAAACCGCCGGTTTTGACGAAGAAACAAAAGCAATGCTGCTGCACGGCGCGGCTTTGCGGTGGCTCAATCTGAATAAAGAAGATTTTTAAGAAATGAGCCGCGAATTTTACGAAAAGACACGAAAATTATTTAGCTTTTTCAGCGTTCTTTCGTGAAATATTGCGGCTCATCTTTTTAGAAAATATTACTGAGCTTTGGTTAATTCATCGCCGGCGATTTCCGTTTTCGGCGGAAAAATCAATGAAATCACAATCGAAAGCGCAATCGTTCCGAGAATGAACAGAAGCGACCAGCTAATCGGGAATTTGCCGCCGTAATAATCGTTGAGCCAGACCATTTTCAAGCCGACGAACACCAGCACGACCGCCAAACCGTATTTCAGTAAATGAAATTTCGTAATCGCGCCCGCCAGCATAAAATACATCGAGCGAAGTCCGAGAATCGCGAAAATATTCGACGTAAAGACGATCAAAGGCTCGCGGGTGACGGCGAAAATCGCCGGAACGCTGTCGACGGCGAAGATAATATCGGTCGCTTCCAGAAACAAAAGCGCGATAAAAAGCGGCGTCGCGTGCAGAATTCCTTCTTTGCGAACGAAAAAACTTTTGCCGTCGATGTGAGGCGTGACCGGCATAAAGCGTTTGAAAATGCGAATCAGGAAATTCTTTTCCGGCTCGATTTCTTCGCTGTGCGAAAACATCATCTTGACGCCGGTGATAATCAGAAAACCGCCGAAAAGATAGATGACCCAGTGAAACTGCATCAGCGCCGAACCGAGCGCGATAAACAGCGCGCGAAAGACGAGCGCGCCCAAAATGCCGTAAAACAAAACGCGGTGCTTGTATTCGGGCGGAATCCTGAAATAGCTGAAAACTAAAACGAAAACGAAAATATTGTCAATCGAAAGCGAATATTCGATGACGTAGCCGGTCAGAAATTCGAGCGCCGCCTGCTCACCGACTTTATCGCCGAATTTCGAGGCGGCGTATTGATAAAAAATAAAGTTAAAGACGAGCGCCAGCGCGACCCAGACGATGCTCCAAACCGTCGCTTCCTTAAACGATACGACGTGCGCCTTGCGATTGAAAACGCCCAAATCAAGCGCCAGCATCAACAAAACGAATAACAAAAATATGCCGTAAAACCACCAGTAATCGGCAAACGGGAACAGGCTCATCGAAAAAAACTCCTTTGAAATATTTATTATTTCGCCGCAAAAGGAAAAGACCTTTCACGACTTTTCTGAAAAATGTCGCAAAAGGTCTTGATATTTTCTTCGTTGAACCGAATCGCTCTCGACTTGAGCGATTGTATTGACGGCTTCAACAAACCCGTTTTCCGGGCTATCTACTCCCCTTAAATTGTCTCTATAAGATTAACAAACAGATGATTAAGAGTCAAAAACTGTACGGCTTATAAACAAAAGGCTTTATTTGGGATTATTCAGAAGTATAAATAGAGTGCCGTCCGCGTAGTTAAACTCCAATCGTCGTGTTTCTATGTTTTCAGGGAATTTAATTACTTTAGAAAAGTGACCGGCTTTGCGTTCAGCAATAAGGAATTTATCCGGATTTCCCCAGATATCTATCCGGCGGGTTCCGTTAATAATGAGAGATGAAGATTCTATTTCCATCTCTATATCTTCCAAACTAAAACCGGGCAAATCCATGACGACAATATAACAATCTTTTTGGACCATGACATCGGTCGGCGTCGCAAAAAAAGGCGGCATATCCGATGG
>DASVRL010000203.1:0-16317 GCA_036388635.1 Pyrinomonadaceae bacterium | reverse complement strand
CCGTAAAGCAGCGCTCTGACAAAGCCGCCGCTCTTTTCAAAAAAGGGCGACGAGTAGGTATAGGTGGCGACGAGGACGTGGCGGCGGTCAAAGGTCGCCGGACCGAAATTAAATTTCCGGTTAAACGGATCTTCCAGATTGTCGTTAAAGTTGCTGGCATCGGTCAGGACTTTTCCCCACGTATAGCTGACGGTCGCCAGTAAATCTCCCTTTCTTTTCGCCGCGTAAAGCTGCATCGCATAGTAATACGAAGTCGAATCGCTCTTGCGCTGGTTGATAACCGTGTAACCCAAATAAGGGCGTAAGGCGTTTTCGACGAACTGCTCGGCTGCCGGCAAAGCATTATTGGCGGCAAGTCTTTCAAAGGCTACTGTATTGATATTCGGATTGCGGGTCAGATGGCGACCGAGATTGCCGACGAAATTTGCTTCGGCAAAAAGTCCGAAGGGCAGCTCGCGTTGAACGCCGAGACTGAAATTCATCGTGTAAGGCGTTTTCAAATCCGGGTCGATGGCGGCAATCGTTCCGAAAGGAGAAAGCGCCGACGCGCTGCCGCCGCGGATATTGCTCAAATTACCGTTATCGAAGCTCGCGCTGTTGACGAACGGCGGATTGCTGATTAAAGGAAAAATAATATTTCCCTCAATCCGGTCGTAATACATTCCGAAACCGCCGCGGACGGCGGTTTTATTATCGTCAAACGGCGAATAGGCAAAGCCGACGCGCGGCATAAAATAATGATTCGTTTCGTATAACCCGCGCGGCGCGCCGGTCGGAACGGCAAGCACCTCGGCGCTGTTATACGACGGAACATTTCCTATCTGATTTTCAGGCACGCCGTCGCCCGCCCGAATCAGACCGTTAAATCTGTTGGCGCCCGCCGGTATCGTATAAACGCCGGTTCGGCTGATGGAAACGGCTCTTGCCGGGTCGTAAAGCGACGGGTCGAAATTGGTTAGATTGTTTTCCGTAGTATAAAACGGCGTCCCGTATTGATAGCGAACTCCGAGTTCGAGGCTCAGCCGCTTGTTGATTCTCCAACTGTCATTGACGAATGCTTCATATTGCTGAAAGCGGAAATGCGCCGCCGGGTCATAGGAAAACTCGCTGTAAGTGCGAAACTGACCGAGCAGCATATTGGCAATCGCGTTGCCGGTCGAATTCGTCCGGTTGGTGTTAAAGGAAAGATTTCCCGCGTAGGTCGACCGCCCGTTTTGATAAACCTTGCTGAAATTATACAAACCGCCGAATTTTAATGTGTGACTGCCTTTGACAAAGGTCATCGTGTCGCTGACCTGAGAATCGTGGGCAAGCGCCGTCAGCGACCGCGCCGCGCCCGCATAACCGGAAAAACCGCCGCTGAAAGTCACATCGGGAATCGAGTTTTCGTATTGTCCGCCGTTTGAAAAGAGCTGCGTGTAACCGAATCCGTAAGTTTCCCGCGCCCACAAATCGTTTGCCGGCGGAATGCGCTGGTCCGTCCACGAAAAATTGATTTTCGCATCGTTAATCAAATTGGATGTGATGTTCCAGAGATAACCGATTTGCAAGCCGTTGCCGGGACGATTCCGGGCGTGCTGAATGGTCGGCAGCTGCGAAATCGTAAATGTTCCGTAAGGGTCGACGTTTTGATTGCTGTCGTGAAGATAACGCAGGTAAATACTGTTATCTTTATTGAAAATATAATCGAGACGAATAATTTCCTGACGAAAATCGCTCGGACTCGCCGGTTGAAACGTCGCGTTGTTGGCGACCGGCAAATTTGAAAAACTGGACGCTAAGCCGATCTGTCGCCGCAGGACGTCAGCCAATGCGCCGCCGTCCGTCGTGATGCGGCTGACCGGAACGCGGTTCCAAAGCGAAGGATTAGCGCCGCCGAAACAGGCTGTCCGCACGGCTGGCGCGGTGACAACGCCCTGCGCATTGACGACCGGCGCAGTACACGCGCCCGCCAGCGACGGGTCGCGCAGAACGCCGTCGTCCGCCGTCCCGATAATGCCGTCAAATCCGCGCAGGCGAAACGAGAAATCGCCGTTCAGTTCCGGCAAAGTCGGAAGCGTGCGGACCGCCGTGGCGGCTTGGCGATGAATCGTCTTCCACTCCTGCCCGAAAAAGAAATAAAATTTATCCTTACCCGAATTCCAGACCGGACCATTGCCGTCGCCGAAATTCAGAAACGGCAATGGTCCGCCGAGGCTGTAACCGTAATTGTTATAACGGAGAATCGGGCGAACCGGCGCAAAAAAGCTGCGTGCGTCGAATTTGTCGTTTCTGACAAATTCAAACAGCGAGCCGCTGTAATTATTCGTGCCGCGTTTGGTGACGACGTTAATCTGCGCGCCCGAATTGCGACCGTATTCGGCGGAAAAATTCGAGGTCTGAAGTTTAACTTCCTGGATAAAATCAATTCCGACGTTATTGATTTGACTGGCGTTGCTGCCGGCATTCAGATTATTTCCGCCGTCAACCGTCAGGTTATTGGAAACGCCGCGGTTGCCGTTGATGTTAATTGTGTTGGTCGCCAAATTTGTGTCCAATTGGTCTTCCTGCGTTATCACGCCGCCCGGAATCAGCGTCAGCAGCTGATAGTAATTGCGACCGTTTAAAGCGAGATTTTGCACTTGCTGATTATCGATCACCTTCCCGACTTCGCCGGACGTCGTATTGACCGTTTCGCCGCTTTCCTGAACGACCTGGACCGTTTCCGACACTTGCCCGGCTTCGAGCGTGAAATCTACAGTCAGGCGCCCGTCGGCGTTTAAAGCATTTTCGGTTTTGACCGATTTCTTAAAATTCTGCACTTCGACCGAAACGCTGTAAGTACCGACCGGCAGATTCGTCAGAGTGTAAAAGCCATTTTCGTCGGTTGCCGCCGTGCGCGAAAAATTCGTCGCCGCGTCCGAGGCGGTCACGCTCGCGTTCGGCACGACCGCGCCGGTCGAATCGGATATGGTTCCCGAAATGCGCCCGAAACTGGTCTGCGCCCGGACAGCGGAAAAACTCATCAAAAGCGTAAAGACTATTGCTAACCCAAAATTTCGGAAGCAAATCATCCTCGTCGAAATTAAAAATGCTTTCAGTTGTGTCATTTCTTACAATTCTCCTTCTCCTGAAATACTTCCTGAATTTTGGGCAAACCTCTCCCGTGCAAAGAATCAATCGGACTTTCGATCGACTAACTTTGTCGAGTAATTTTCGTTCGTTTAGTTTTCTAAGCCACTTTCGGAGCGGCGAAAGCCGGAGCCGTCACCAGCGCGACCGCCCCGCGCAGGCGCGGATGCTCGATTGCCGGGACGATCCGAATCGGCGTTAATCCCAGCTCCCTGGTCAAAGTTCTTTCCTTAATCGCCTCGCGGACGTGCGGTTCGATCAAATCCCAAGCCTCGGTAATTTCCCCGCCGATATAAACGAGCGAAGGGTCAATGGCGTTGATTACTGAAGCCAAGCCTAAGCCGAGATAACGCGCCGTCGAATTCAGGGCGGTTAAAGCCCGGCTGTCTCCGCCGCGCGCGCGCGAAATCAAATCTTCAATCGTAAATTCAGCGGTTTCTAAAGATTGCGGCTGACGTCGCGAAACCTTTTTGCCGATATACCGCGAAAGCGTCGCCAGATTTGAAACATACGCTTCCCAGCAGCCGTTTGCGCCGCACGAGCACGGCGGACCGTCAATGCTGAGCGGAACGTGTCCGAATTCACCCGCCGTATTGTGTTTGCCGCGCATCACTTCGCCGTTGATGACAATACCTACTCCGAGACCGTCTGAAACGGAAACGAAAACTATATCGTTAAAAGCGGCGCCGTCGCTGCGGGTTGCCCAGATTTGCGAGAGCGCGCACGCCTTGCCCGAATTTTCCAGATGAACTTCAACTTCACCAAACTCCGCCTGCAGCGGCGCCAGCAAATTAACATCGCGCCAGCCGAGCGTCGGCGCATGCAAAACGACGCCTGATTTGCGGTCCAGCATCCCGGGAATGACGATTCCGATGCCCTCGCAATCAGAGGCTTCCGGTATACCGGGTAAAATCTGTCTGACGCGGGCGACCAGCGCGGTTATAAATTTTTCGGGGTTAAGCTCCGTCGGGAAACTGATTATATCGCCGAGCTGCCTGCCGATTGAATCGGTCATCATCAGAAACGTCCGGCTCGCGCGAACATCGACGGCGACGGCAAAACTTTTTTGAGAATTAAGGTAAAGAAAAGTCGGCTTGCGCCCGCGCACTTTCTGATTGCCCTGCGCGCCCTCGCGAACCAGTTTTTCTTCCAGAAGCTCGTTTATTAAAAACGTGACGTGAGCCCGGTTAGTTTCCATCAAACGCGCTAAATCAGCCCGCGACACCGGTTGATGCGTCCGAATCAAGGTCAGCGCAATCTGCCGGTTTATCTCGCGCGAGGTGCCGCGTTTGGCTAGGGTAAAATCTTTTGGATTTATCTTTCTCATACGTTTTTGTTAAAGAAGCTAACAAATTATATAAACCCGCATTAATTATTCGACAAATCGCCAGTAAAAATACGACTCAGATATAAAAATCAAATAAAACCGGGAAAGAATTGCTTGTAAATAAAGAAATTGTTAAGACTTTTAACATATTACACACATTTCTTTTTCGGTCAAGTATTTTTTTTAATCGAATCGATTAATTTATTTGATTTTTTAAAATCACTTCGTCGCCGACCGCCGCGCCGGAGCTAATGCGAGTCGGTTTTTGTTTGAAACGAATTCCATTGACCACTGTCAGCCTTTTTCCAAACGGTTGCTTATTAACAAAAAATTTGAAAAGGTGACTTAAATCACTTTTTAGCGCGGCAAATAAAGCGACAATGGAATTGTCGAAATGGAGTATGACCATAAGACATAAATAAATTGCGGCAATTAACTTGGGAAAAAACAATATGAAAAACATCGAATTTATAAAAACGTTTTCGTTAGGCGAAATAGGCGAAAGTGAAAAGTCGAAAGACGTCAAAGAAATCTTTAACGGCACGCGCCGCAGAATGGTTCAAGTCGATCTGCGGCGCGGCGAGGTCTTGGCAAAGCACAAGGCAAATGAGCCGATAACGGTTTTTTGTTTGGCGGGAGGCGGCACTTTTAAAGCCGGACCCGATTTGGAAGACGAGCAAAAGCTTGTCGCCGGAACATTGATAACTTTAGAAGGCGGCGTTGAACACGAAGTCATTGCCGAATCGGAAATAAGTTTACTGGTGACGAAATTCAAAGCTGAATAACTTTTTGCCCGTATCGGAAAAGCATCTGGAAGGAAAAGTATGAAAAAAGACATTCAAACGCGCTCGGATATTGATAATTTAATGAATCGGTTTTACGCAAGGGCGATGAGCGATGAGGTTATCGGCTACATTTTTACCGGCGCGGCAAAGCTGGATTTGGAAAAGCATCTGCCGATTATCGGCGATTTCTGGGAGACTTTGATTTTAGGCGCGAATAAATACCAAAAGCGCGGGCGCAATCCGATGCAAATCCACGCTTTGTTGAATCTCAAAACGCCGTTGCAGTCGGAACATTTCCGTCGCTGGCTGGAGATTTTCAGAGAAACCGTTGACGAATCTTTTGCGGGCGAGCAAGCCGAATCTGCTAAAATACGCGCCGAAGCGATTGCCAATCGAATGCTGAATTTTGTGAGCGGCGTGTCGGCGGTACAAATTTAGAAGGCGCGTTAACGCTGCTCGCGGTCGGCAATGCGAAGCAAAAATTTTAGTGCGATTTTGAAAATGCGATGAAAGAAAATTTTGGTAAAAATCAGGGTGAAGGAATGATTAAGCAATACGGTTTGCTCCGCGTCGTTTGGAGCGTGCTCGTGTTTTTAGCGGCGGCGGGCGAAGCTTCGGCGCACGAAAAGTGGTTTCACGAAACCGCGAATTACGGGCTGCGCTGGGATTTATTGTTTCGCCCGCTGCCGCTCGGCTTTATCGCCGCGGTTTTGCTCGTTACCTTTGCCGCGTGGCTTTACTGGCGCAAGCGCGGCGAGCGAGGCTTTGTGCCGGGACCGGAAAACTTCGGCGCCAGCGAAGAACGACGCGCGGCTTTGTACGGGTTGATTCCGGCGATTCTCGCGGTTCACGTCGCCGTGCCGTTGCTGGTCGGCGGCGTGCAGGGACAGCTTTTTTCGCCAAACAATCAACTTTCCGGCGTTTGGATGTACGCGATCGGACTGGCGCAGACCGGCATCGCGTTGGCGATATTTTACGGCGCTTTGACGCGTATCGCCGCCGCCGCGCTCGGCGTTTTGTGGGTCGCAGGGATTTTTCTCGTCGGGCTTGAGCCGATGCTCGACAGCACGATGTATCTCGGTTTCGCCGCGTTCTTTTTTCTCGCCGGGCGCGGTCCGATTTCAATCGACCGTTTGATCGTGCCGCCGCTCGAACCGCCGACGCATTTGATGGAAAAAGCGATTCCGGCTTTACGCGCCGGGCTGGGCTTAAGTCTAATCTTTGTCGCCTTTACCGAAAAATTCGCCAATATTCCGCTGGCGTCCGATTTTCTCCAGCGTTATCCGCTGAATTTCACCGCCGCTCTGGGAATGCCGATGTCGAACGAAACGTTTATCCTGTGCGCGGGCGCGGTCGAGCTGCTCGTCGGATTATGGATTCTGTTCGGCATCTTTCCGCGCGAGATTATTTTGATTGCGTGGATTCCGATAAATCTGACTTTGACGATTTTCAACTGGACTGAACTGATCGGGCATCTGCCGATTTACGGCACGCTCGCCGTTTTGCTGGTTTGGTCTTCGGGAAGCGCCAACCTTCGGCTCTGGGCGAGCGGGCTGCGCGAAGGACCTTTGGCGATTCTCGCGCCGGATATTCGAGCAAAGCCGAACCTCTGAGTTTAATTAAGCCGCTGAAATTGGGGAAAGATAAAATTTTCCTGATATTTTTCACGGCGATTTTACGCGTTACTAAAGAGAAAGCATTTATAAAGTTATGAAAAAAAGCATTTATAAAAATTTTACATCTCTTCTGTTGAGTCTATTGCTCATTTTCTCTTTGCTCGCTCCGGTTTTCGCCCAGAAAAAGCGCGGCAATACATCGACGCCGAATAAAAAACAAACGGCTAAAGTTCCGGTCAACGAAAGCAGCGAAAAGGAAAGCTGCGACATCTGGAGTGGGACGATTGAAGTCACTCATCGTCGAGCCGAAAGTCATACGAAGATAACCAATAAAGGCGAGCACATCAGCGACCAGCATTATACGGGAAAGGCGGAATTAAAAACGTCATACGACTATAAAGGAGTTTTCAACGTCTCGAATTCGACCGGCAGGACTAATGAAGACGGCTCAAAAAACCTGTCGCTCAAAGGCACGGTCAACGCCGACGCCCTGCGCGTGCAGGAAGAAAAAGACAATTGGAAGACCGAGACCGATTGCTTTCCCGACACGCCGCGCCTGCGCGTCGCCGGAAAAGATTCGTTTTCAAACATCACCGAGAGCGGACAGCTCGCGAAAACGCGCGGCGACGGCGTGATGAGCATCAAAGGCAGCCGATATACAATTAGCTTCGGGATTCCCCAGATCGAGGGCAAGCGCGTTCATAAAACCACCGTTAAACCTTACGGCTGGTGCATGATGGAGATGAATCCGCCGCACGATTCGACCGACGAAAGCACGGAAACATTTTCGAGCGAAAGAGTCGAAATCGAAGGCAGCCTCGACCCGAAAAACCCGAACCTCTTGCAGGGCAGATTGCAGCCCGACGAGGAAACGACGATCGTCTGGAATCTGACGCGCCAGCCGGGCGAATGCGACGAGCCTTTGCAGATCAACGATTTAAGACTCGCGCATCACGTTTTTCCGAATAAAACCGATTGGGAGGAAATCGCCGATAAAACGATTGACGGCAATCAGGTGCGCATCACGGCGACGGTCGTCAACGAGGCAAAGAAAGCGAAAACCGGCACGGTCGTTTTCAAGGAAACGAAAAGCGGTGAAGTTTTGGGCGAAAAGCAGGTGAGCGTTGCGGCGGAAAGCGAAACGGAAGTCGAATTCGTCTGGGATACGAACGGTTACGCCTGGACTGATGCGGGCAAAGGCGAGACGAACCGCGAAATCGAAGCGAGCATCGCCGCAGACAGCGAAACATCAGAAGTCAAAGTTTATCCGAAACCCGTCATTTTAGTGCACGGATTGTGGAGCAACGGCGCGGCGTGGGGCGATTATCATAATTATCTGGAAGAAGCGCACAGCTTCGCCTGGAAAGCTTACGCCGTCGGCGCAGACCCGAAAGTAGCAATGATGAGCACGGGCAAGAGCGCCGGAAACATGGAGCCGACCTTCAGCATTCGCCAGAATGCGCAGGAACTCGGCAAACAGATCAATCATACGCAAAAAACCGAAAACGCGTGGCGCATCGACGTCGTGGCGCACTCTATGGGCGGTTTGATTTCCCGCTACTACATTCACTATTCGATGACGAACGCGCCCGACGGCAAGCCGACTATCGCGCATCTGGTGATGCTCGGCACGCCGAATATGGGCAGCCCGTGCGCCGATTTCCTGTATCCGAAATACAAACTTCTGGGTTTTGAGGTGGAAGCACTGCGCGAGCTTCAGCTGCCGGTCGTCGCCGCATTTAACAACGAGGTGACAAATCGCAAAGGCGTGAAATTTTCGATCACTTACACCGACAAGATTCCCCGTACCTGCGATTTGAAGGAAGCGGGCGACGGCGTGGTATCGAAATCTTCGGCAATCTGGCAGATTGCCGATGTCAGCCATTCCGACAGCCTCGAACATACGTCATTGACGGGCAAAGAAGATTTCATGCGTTTTGTTTACCCGCGCCTCGCGCTCGGACCGAAAAAGGCTAAATAAAAGGCGAATTAATTTTCATTATTGAATTTTGCGAAAAGAACATTTTTAATCGAAACTCTTTCGGCATCCGGCGATGGTGATGTTATATGAATATAAAAGTGCTATATAAATATAAAAGTGTTATATGAATATAAAAGTGCTATGTGAATATAAACCTGAATCAATTCGCCGGAATCGTCCGGCGAATTCGATGGTGAAGAAATAAATTATTCAAACGGCATTATCGAGCACTGAAAAGGACATTTCTATCAAATATACTTGCGCCTTACACGAACCTTAGAACTGTGACTTTATTTCCGGCGGCAATCCGGATTTATAATCTGTCGTGTTCCGGTCAATAAATTCCGCCGAATCCATACCGGGATAAATTCGCTCTGGATGGTGAGCATTTACTTTCACCTGTACGATCTTCTGCGGTTGCACTTGCGGAATCGCTGGTATATCTACAAACCACAGAGTAGTGGCGCGATAATCCGAAAGGCTCGGATGCCGGACAGCGAGCGTTAGCTTAACTCAGACTCTTGAATCTCCTTCAGACGGTTGTGATTACAAAGTCCCTGCTTTTCAAATTACTATGCCTGAATTTTCATAGAAAAACGAACTCAAAAAGGGTCGTTTTCGAGACAATAATAAAACATTATTTTGAAGTTTGACGCTCAAAAGGAAAAGACAAGTCTAAACGCTTGCCTTTTATCATTGCTAATAGTTGATTTTATTTAAGGTAGATAAGCCTGCGAAATTTCGATTACAAAAAAAAGGATTGGAAATGGCTTCAAAGGAAGAAAATTAAACATTTTCTTCCTTTGAAGCCAACTAGATTTTACTTTGTGCTTGATTTTCTCAAAACGCGGTTCGTCCCGTAACGCGTCAAGCAGCGCAGCCTTTTTTTAATGTAATGATTTATACAAAAACCTACGGCATACTGAGGGAAATACCTACTGATTCCCACCCGCCGGCATTCGGCGTTACGCTGGAAGCCTTGGCGCTGCCCGGAATAAACAAAAGGCTCGCTTCGCCGAGCGCTTCGCCGGGCATCAGCCCGAAAAGCGGATTGAACTTACGATGCTCTTTCATTTTGAGCGCTTTTCCGCCTGTTTGAGCGGTGATTCGGTAGCGACCGAGCGGAATATTGTGAATACTGAAATTACCTTTAAACCCGATGGGCTGGCGAATGACGAAAGTTTTTCCCGCCGTGCCGTCCAGCATCTTGCCTTCGGGCGTTAAGGTGATTTCGATAATCGAATCTTCGAGGATGCTGCCCGCGACTATATTGTTGTCGGTCTTTTCGCGCGTGTAATAGTCGATCCGAATCGAACCGCCGTAATAACTCGACGAGACATACGGATTTTGGCTGACATTTTCACGGCTGGTAATGCCGTAAGGCAGCAGCACAAAGTTTTCCACTGCGCCGTCGGCGGTCGTAAAACTTTCCAATTTACCGTCCGCCGGATGCAAGCCGATTGCCGCGATGCCGTCACCCCATTCGAGCTGATAGCCGGCATTGTAGTAATGCGCCGAACCTTTGGGAACGACGAATTCGTAATACCCGTTGGCGTCGGTTTCGCCCTGCGCGCCCGAATACTGCCCGGCAAAATAAGAGGAACGAATCCCGATGGTCGCGCCTTTCAGAGGATTTCCCGACAAATCCTTCACATAACCGCGCACTTTACCGGGCTTTGGCGCCAGCTGAGGAAATTTCGGCGCCGCCGGCGTTTCGTTGCCCATCACGTTGACGAAATGAGCATCGCGCGCGACATTCAAAACTACGGGCGTGCCGCCCGATGATGTGGAAACGGGTGTCTGGTTGCTTGCCCGATTTGTCGAAGTGACGTTCGCGGGAACAGGAGCGCCGGCAAGAACAACTTCCATTAAAGCGCAAACCACCACTTCATCTGCGGGAACAAAGAAACCCAAAACCACGCGCCGCGGCGAACCTTCTTTTAGCAAACTGAAAACCTCCACCTCGCCGTTTCGACCGCTCGGTTCGTACTGCCAGCCTGCCGCGCGAAAGTTCGTTTGAATTTGACCGACGAGCTTTGTCGCATTCGCCGCATTTTTATAATTGCCCAGCCACGCCAGAACTTCGCGGTCGCCGCCCGCGATTTTGCCCGCGCCCTGTTTCAATAAATTCTCAAAAGCCCGGTTAAATTCCGCCGGAACAGTTTCCGGCAGCAAACGCTCCGCACCGGCGGGCATTTTCGCTGCCGTTATTGCCGAGCTCTGTGCCGTGACCGAACCCTGAGCCCGCGCTTCGATCGAACCGCAAATCAAAAGCGCCGCGCATAAAAATAATAAAGCCGTTAGATTTTTCATCATCGAATTGTTTATCCTGTGTTTTTTTCAAATAAAATAGCTGCCCGGAAGCGGCATTTTTATCTCTCAATTGTTTACGCGCAAAGGAAGCACGAAAAGTATCATCTAAAACAAATCAAGCTAAAATAATATTTATCCCGGCGGTGAAACTGATGGCGTAACATAGCAAATCATTGAACGTTACGCGCAATCGCGTGCTTTCTTAAACTTTGGCGAGTTTGCGCTCGCATCAACCTAGTCTTTAAACACACGCAGGCTGTCTCAAAAACCGCCTTTTTGAGATACAATGTCAATGTAATAAGCGGCATTTCAGAGTTATTATTTTCTTAGTGACCGATGAACGAGACTCCATACTCGAGAGAAGAAGTTAGAGCGGCGGGCAATGCTTTTCCTGAACGTGGTTTGGTTTGCCAAAAATGTAAAACTATAATCCCTCAGTTCAGAGATTTGTCGGAAAAAGACAAAACACGAATACTAACGTTAATCCGGGATAACAGAAAAATAATGGCGATTTGGGAACTCAGAGCGGCAACCGGTTGTTCGATAATTTGGGGGAAAATATGGGTCGAGCACTCCGGTAAACCGGAACCATTAGAAAATGAGATTTTACCTTGTCCGTATTGCGGCAAGCCTCTGCGAACATCATTAGCCAAACAATGTCGTTATTGTTTAAAGGATTGGCATTGAGATGATAAAGAAACCAGTCTCATAAAGTGCCCTTTTCGAGAAAGTTTTTCTTGCAGGTCGGAAATGTTCGAGCAGTTTCTATTTAAGGCGACTATTTTAAACCCGACAAATAATCATCGAATTTCTCATAAATTTCCGCGGGCAGCGGGAGCGTTTCGAGTTTATGAACAACGTAGCTGCTGCCGTCGTGCGGACCGGGTTTCGCCTTTTTTTCAAGCAGTTTTAAATCCATCAGCCAGCGTTCCTGCTTATAGAGCGTGGCAATGCCCTTTATCCCGGCTTTCGACATCAGCTCGTGGTTTTTCGCCCGCGCCCGACCGCGCGCGTCGGCAAGGCGGATTAAAGCGGCATAGAGCTTCAGCGAACTAGCCCGCAGAACATCGCTGAGCTCGTAGATTTCATCCAGGCTATCAGCGTCAAGAATTCGCAAAAGCTCATTTTCGGACAGGTTAAAATTTTTCGCCTGATTTTCGCTTTTACTCGGTTGGTTCTCATTAGCTTTCTTTAATCGCTCATTCTGCTCTCCATCGCCGGGGAGAGCGGACGCAGACGGCGCAATTTTATTAATGGCGGCAACTTCCCTTTTTGCCTTCGTTTTTTTCGCGGTCGTATCTGTGCCGCCGCTTACCTGCTTTTGTTGCAATTCGGTAGTTTCCTCTTTCGCGGGCAGAGCTTCAACCAGATTCGTAAATCCGTCCGTTGCTCTGACCGGCTCCGAGAGTGTGATCGGCGCGAGCGAGAATCCGCCTTTTTTGCCGGTTTCCTTTTTAACTGCCATATGCTTTGCTTCTCCTGAACCACTTGACGACATCGGTCGCCATTTGCTTGTAATCCTCTGCCGCCCGGCTGCGGGCGTCATATTCAAAGATGGTCTGGCGGTGTCCGCGCGCGTGACCGAGATTAGTATCGGTTCTGATTTGAGCGAAAAATTTGCCCTTAAAAGACGCGCTGCAATGCGAAAGAATCGTCTCGGTGAGAGTCAGCCGCCGGTCGACTTTGGTCATAACCGCTCCCATCAGGCGCGTATCAATCTCCAATTTCTGACAAATCGCCTCTTTCGCCTTGATAAAATCGTCCACGCCTTCGACCGAATCAACTCCGATTTCAATCGGCATCAAAACGTCGGTCGAGTAAACCAGCCCATTGACGTTGACGAGCGTCGAACCCGGTCCGCAGTCGAGCAGAACGTAGTCAAACTCGTCGACGCCTTTCATCGCTCGTGCCAAAACTTTTTCGCGCCCGACCTCGCTCGCCAGCTCGGTTTCGAGCAGGGCAGTCGTCCGGTTTGACGGAAGCAGGAAGAGATTTTCGCGAATCATTCCGATGCTTTCCCCGGCGCGGCTGATGCCCTTCATAACCGTGTAAACGGTCGGCGTCCGCTCGGTTACTTCATATCCGAGACCGCGCGTGGCATTTCCCTGCGGGTCGAGATCGACAATCAAAACGTTTTTTTTCTGTAAGGTTAATGCGTGACCGAGATTAATTACGGTTGTTGTCTTCCCGACACCGCCCTTGAAAACCCCGACCATAATGATTTTGGTCGAACCGTTATTCATAGAATTCCTCTACAGCTACTGCTGCCCGTTATTTATAAGTCAATTTTCCATATATTTCAAGTAATACTTTAATATTTCAGACATTACCGAAGATATTTTTACTAATATTATTATCATAGCCATTATAGATAGTATGTTTATACGCATATCATTTCTATTATTCTATCTGTACATCATCTGTATATCACTTGAATAACTCGTAAAATAAAAAATTTAAACTACTGCCGGAAATAGAAAAGAAGCTGAGGATAAATTGTATGCTGCCGATGCCTTTGAAAATTTATCTTGGCGAAACAGGTGTAGCCTTCTCAAACAAAAATCAAAATCATGTCGTTCCCGTAAGAAACTGTCAACTAATGTTAACAGCTTGTTACCGACTGGAGTTCACACTTTTTATGTCTTCGGACGCGGTGCTTCACAAACTGCAAAAAACGTTTGGTCGGGTTTGTTTTCGGTATTTTAGATACTCTAATAACGAAACTGACGGGAATCGGTACAAATTTGAATTTGTGTCGGGCGGAAACCAGCTATATGAATGCGCAATTTTTCGAGATATCGTGGCGTTGAGCGTCCAGACGCGCCATTACTCGGTGACGATGGGAATTGAGTTGGGACGATTGTCGCTTAAATCGAGTGCGCCCAGCAGGGAAGCGCAGGAGGGAATGCTTGCCGTTTTAAGTAGGTAAGACAAGGAAAAAGCGCATAGCCTGTGCTCTGATAGCTGTTATGCTCAGAATTTTTTGCAGGTCGTTCAAAAGCCGGAAGCCGTACCTTCTCTCTACGCTTTACCGGTGCTGAAAAGCCATCTGAACGGTCGTTGTTCGCCGGACGCTATGGCTGCCGCTTCGTGCTGATGCCGCTCGGCGATCAATAATGCACCGGCGGTAAGATTTAGCGCGGCGACGATTGACGCGTAGTTCTGGATAAACTACGGGCGCCTGCTGGGATAATTCGGTCGTAAGATTAAATTCTTATTAGATTAAATAAAGGGTTAAAGAGGATAAGCGGCGAAAAAAATTGCTAAATCCAATTATTTTCTCATTTAGAGAGTTTTATCTCATAGTCACAACTACCTGTTTCGGTGTCCGGGAAAAAAACCTCATAGTCAGAACTACCTAATTTGAGGCGACCTCATAGTCAGAACTACCGGTTTTTTGCTCCGTCGCGAGTCAGAACTACCTATTCTCATAGTCAGAACTACCGGTTTCGATAGTCAAAACAACCTTTATATTGCTCTCAGATGTCGTTCAAAGGTCTGGCGCGAGTCAGAACTACCTATTTCTCATAGTCAGAACTACCGGTTTCGGCTTAAACCTCATAGTCAGAACTACCTATTTCAAGCCTGACCGGCTAAAAGTTTTCCACAGGTCGGAGTTCGGGTAAAGTTTCGACAAAAACTTCAAGCTTCAAGGCTCGATGGCTTTGATTTTCGCCTGCAGCCGGTTCGCCCCGATGATTTCGCTGATAAATGACGGGTCGGGCGTCAGAACGAGCTTGGTGTCGAGCAGCTTGGCGCGTTTTGAATTCTCCAGTATCTTTTCCACCTTGTAGGAAAGCAGAACCTTTTTCTCGACCATCTCGTCGAGCGCGATTTGCACGTCGCGCAGATTGTCCCGAAGCTGGGCGTACTGCGTTAAGCCGAAATCCCGAATGATGGTCGAAAGCAGCAGATGATACGGATTGGTGAGACTCGCCTGCAGATAGTGATGACTCATTCGTTTGTGTAGCTGGCGGGCGATAACGTTTTTGTAGCTCATAACCTTTTCGTAGTTGAGCTGCCGGAACGTGCGGCTGGTGATGCTTTTGGTGACCAGCGAGTTGAACCTGACAAAGGCGCGTGACTTGTTGCCCTGGTCTTTCCAGTCGTCGCGCGTTTGCAATCCAAGGGTCTCAAACAGGTTGGAGACCAGTACCGACGCGCCGCTCTCGCTGGTAACCGTCATATTGGTTCGTGCGCAGATAAGCAGCGCGTCCTTTATCTGATCTTTGCTGTAACTATGTCCGTTTCGTTTCAGCTCTTCCTGCAATTGATACAGGCTAAAGGTAACTCCGGCTTGCTCGTCGAGAAATACTCCCTGTCCTTCGGCGACGAATTTTCGCAAGGCGTCCTCGACCAGCTCTTCCCGCTTCGATGGATAATAATAGCGCTCGACGCCGTTACGGTCCTCGACGCTCGCCGGGCGAATTTTGACTTTATACCGGACGCCGCGGCATTCGAACTCTCTTTCCAGGGAATCGAGAAATTTATCGTTGATTCGCTGTACTTTTCCCCAGTGATACTTGGGGATAAAGTCGTAGAGTTCGACGGTGTTGGAAAACTCCTGCTCGTTTGGCAGGAGCATCTCGAACAAGGTTAGCTGCGCCGGTTTGCTACGGTCGTAATCATCGAGCTTTTTCGCTTTCGACGGAACGAGAATTTCCTGCGGCGGTGCGCCCGCGTCGGTTTTTCCTGAGCGTTTTTTCTTAGGCATCGGTTTTCAGTAATTACACAGGCTAGCGGTTGATAATCGCTGATTTTTAGTATAAATCCAATAAAATTCGTAGTCTACTTACAAGCCGCGCGAAAATTTATCCTGCCTTTCCGATGTTTATTTTCCTGTGGAAGGGAACAGTACACCGGATTTCAAAAAATATGGGTCTGATAAAACTACGAATTACTATCCTTTTTTCATTATTTATATTGTCGTGTGAAGCATAAAATGACAATTACTGCCAAATTATGGTTCCAAATAAGGACTCTTTCCGGGGCAGCGAAAAATTTGCTCCCGTCTTCAATCAGCTCTAGTTCGGTTACTTTGTTTCCGGTTCTTCTGGTTTTGGTTTAATTCAACCGGATTCGCCGAGATGTTATTTTCAAAAAGTAGTTATCAGACGCAAGCCATTTATCACCGCCGGAAGTTTTCCGAAAGAGGTGTTCGGTTACTTCAGCGTATTGTCCTTG
>DASVRL010000202.1:0-4544 GCA_036388635.1 Pyrinomonadaceae bacterium | reverse complement strand
GTCGAAACCGCCGAGCAGATGCACGCCGAATTAATCGTCGTCGGCTCCCACGGTTATAATCGCTGGGAGCGGCTTCTTTTAGGTTCCGTCTCCGATTCGGTCGTGCATCACGCGCCGTGTTCGGTGCTGGTCGTGCGGCTGCCGAAAACATAATTTAAAGAGAAAATATGAAAACTCCCTTTCAAACAAGCGGCGGCGGCGGAAAACCCGTCGTTTTGCTGCACGCTTTTCCGCTCTCCCGAAAAATGTGGCAGCCGCAAATCGACGCGCTCGGCGCTGCCGGTTTTCAAGTGATTCTGCCTGATTTACGCGGCTTTGGCGAAAACCATAATTTTGCCGACATCAACACGATGGAAGATTTGGCGAAAGACGTTGCCGAGCTTCTGGAAACTCTGAAAATAGAACGCGCCATTATCGGCGGTCTCTCCATGGGCGGCTACGTCACGTTTAATTTTTATCGCCTGTTTCCCGAAAAATTCGCCGGTTTGCTTTTGTTCGACACAAACGCCGCGGCGGATTCCGAAGAAAAAA
Organism: Pyrinomonadaceae bacterium; assembly: GCA_036388635.1. Taxonomy (GTDB): domain Bacteria; phylum Acidobacteriota; class Blastocatellia; order Pyrinomonadales; family Pyrinomonadaceae; genus JALZHR01. The sequence continues at coordinate 4,013 of DASVRL010000202.1, read as the reverse complement.
GAGAATCGCGATTTGATTTGATTGACGAAATCGAGAAATTCGGCGCGCAGGCATTAATCGACGGAATGCTGCCGAATTTGATTTGCGACTGGACAAAGAAAAATAACGCGGATTTGGTCGAAAAACTCAAGACGATGTTTACTGAAGTAAATCCGCAGGCGGCGATTGCGGCGCTGCGCGGAATGGCTGAGCGTCGAGACCATTCGAGCCTTTTAAAAGACATCAGCGTTCCGACGCTTCTGGTTTTCGGCGAGCACGATAAAGTCACCAATCTGGAAATCGCCGAAAAAATGCAATCCGCAATACCCGACGCCGTGTTGACTAAAATCAAAAATGCCGGGCATTATTCAAATCTCGAACAGCCCGAAGCGTTCAATGAGGCGTTGATTTACTTCGCCAAGCTGATTGATATTAAATGACAGACCGAAACTCTTTTATCACGATAAATTCCCGGAAATTCGACGGCAGAATTCACCGCAGCTGGCAAGCCGAGCTTCTGGAAGAAACCGAGGAATTTTATTTGCTGGTCGGCGAGTTTGATTCGGAAGTCAAACATCCAAAATTAGGCGTTATCGGACGCGGAACCATCAGCTATGAATATTACTGGAAAAACGAGTGGTATAATGTGTTTCGATTTCACGAACCCCGAGGCGATTTAAGAAATTTTTACTGCAATATCAATCGCCCGCCGCAGCTGGCAGACGGTGTTCTGGATTATATAGATTTGGAAATCGACATTCTCGTCTGGAGCGATTTCAGCTTCGAGATTCTGGATTTGGACGAATATGAAGAAAACGACCGAAAGTTTAATTTTTCGAACGAGATAAAACGCAAAGTCGACGAAAGCTTGAATAAATTACTGGAAATGATTCAGAAAAAAGCCTTTCCATTCGATTATAAATAATGTATCTGGCGCTTTCCAAAGTTGATTTGATTGACGTTTTTGCCGTCTGGCAGCGAAACTGGCGCGTCTATCTGCGGCTCTGGAAAACCGAGCTTATCGCGCCGGTCATCGAGCCGATTTTTACTTTTTTCGCTTTCGGTTTCGGCGTCGGCTCGCTCGTCGCCTCGCAGGTCGAAGGCTTGAGCTACCTGTCATTTGTCGGCGCGGGCGTTTTGGCGTTTACGGTTTTGATGCGCGCGGTTTTCGAGATGACTTACAGCGCGTATTTCCGGATGGTTTACCAATCGACTTACGACGCGATTCTCGCCACGCCCGTCAACGCCGAATCGCTCGCCTTCGGCGAATTAATCTGGGCGATGACGAAAGGCTTGATTGATTGTCTTTTCATTTTGCCGCTGGTCGTCTTTTTCGGTTCGGCAACTTCACTGCTTTTCACGCCGCTGTCAATCGTTCCCTTGCTGCTCGGCTGCCTGTTTCTCGGCAGCTTTGCGCTGGGTCTGACGGCGCATATTTTCGAGATTGACCATTTCAACATCTTTTTCGCCTTCTTTTTCTCGACGATTTTTTTGTGCGGCGCGTGGTTTCCGGTGGCGATGCTTCCCTTCTGGCTGCAAATCATCGCGTATATTCTGCCGACGACAAGCGTGATTGATTTGACGCGCGCGTGTCTGAGCGGCAATTTCGCCGCGCGCCACATTTACGAAATCGTTTATCTGTTGGTCATCTCGTTTTTTCTGCTCGAATGGGCTTTGCGCAGCATCCGGAAAAGAATGGTGGTTTAGTTTATCGGAAAAGCGTGTTAAATTGTTTCGGTCAAAAGGAGAATTTGAAAATGATATTGAAAACGCTTGTTTTTCTAGCCGTATTATTAATTTTCCCGCCGGCTTTCTGCGCTCAGAACGAGCAAACCGCCACGCCGGTAATCAACAGTGAATATTACAACCGTAAGACGGCGGAAGCGATTGAGAATATTGCCAGGGAACTGGTAAAAATTTCAAAATCGGTGGACGGTTTTAACGAGCGTCTCAAAAATTTCTCCGAAACCTTTACCAGCAATCAGGGCTTGCGTCTGACCGAGCGTCAGCAGAAGCTTCTGGTCGCATTTGAATTTCTGAATCGCGCGGAGCAGCGGCTTTCCACTCTGCAAACCTTGAAAATTACTTTGTCGGAAAGACAGACGGCGGCGCGATTACGGCTGGCGCAAAACGAAGCCGATTCAAAACCGGAAGTCATCGACCGCAGCATTGCCATGCGCGGAGCGATAACCGACGCGGAAGAAATACGCGAAAGCCGTCGCCGCGCGCTAACGCGCCAGCGAAGTGAGATAAGCGCTCTGATTAACGAAATTCAGGATTCGATTAACGCCGTCAACGAGGAAATCCGGCAGACCGAATATTTTCTGCGAACCATCCGCGGTCGAATCTTCCCCGAAGTCCTAAAAGAACTTTCCGACCTGTAAGTATTTGCAAAAGCCGGCAAACCCGCTAAACTTTATTTCTATGCAGCCTAAAGCTAAATCTATGAATAAACTTGAACTTTTGCAGGAAAAATCGCGTCTTGCCGAGCAGGGCGGCGGCGCGGCGCGGATGGAAAAACAGCGCGCGTCCGCGAAAATGACGGCGCGCGAGCGTCTGGAATTTCTTCTGGACGAAGGCTCGTTTGAAGAATTCGACAAATTCGTCGTGCATCGCTCGACGGATTTCGACCTGGATAAACAAAAGTTTCCGGGCGACGGCGTCGTCACCGGGCACGGCTTGATTGACGGGCGCGAAGTTTTCGTTTTCGCGCAGGATTTTACAATCTTCGGCGGTTCCTTAAGCGAAACGCACGCGCAGAAAATCGTCAAAGTAATGGATTTGGCGATGAAAACCGGCGCGCCCGTGATTGGTTTAAACGATTCGGGCGGCGCGCGAATCCAGGAAGGCGTCGTCTCCCTAGGCGGCTACGCCGATATTTTCCTGCGCAACACGCTGGCGAGCGGCGTCGTTCCGCAGATTTCCTGCATAATGGGACCGTGCGCGGGCGGCGCGGTTTATTCACCGGCGATTACTGACTTTAATATTATGGTCAAGGATTCGTCGTATATGTTCATCACCGGACCGGACGTGATAAAAACCGTGACGCACGAAACGGTCACGAAAGACGAGCTGGGCGGCGCGATGACTCATAACGCAAAATCCGGCGTGGCGCATTTTGCGGCGGACGACGACAAGCATTGCCTGCGCTTAACGCGCGAGCTGTTTTCCTTTATTCCTTCGAACAATATGGAAAATCCGCCGTTTGTGCCGACCAATGACCCTTCAAACCGCACGGACGAAAAATTAAACTCCATCGTTCCCGAGTTTTCCAACCAGCCTTATGATATTCGCGACATCATTCACAACGTCGTCGATGAAAATTATTTTTTTGAAGTGCAGGAGCATTATGCGCCGAATATCGTGATCGGTTTCGCGCGTTTGGGCGGGCATTCGGTCGGCATCGTCGCCAATCAACCGGCGTTTTTAGCCGGAGTTCTGGACATCGACGCGTCGGTCAAAGCGGCTCGCTTCGTTCGTTTCTGCGATTGTTTCAACATTCCGCTCATCACGTTCGAAGACGTTCCCGGCTTTCTGCCCGGCGTCAATCAGGAGCATTTCGGCATCATCCGTCACGGCGCGAAACTGCTCTACGCTTTTGCCGAAGCGACCGTGCCGAAAATCACGGTTATCACCCGTAAAGCATACGGCGGCGCTTATTGCGTGATGGCTTCCAAACACATCCGCACGGACATAAATTTTGCATACCCGACGGCGGAAATTGCGGTGATGGGCGCCGAAGGCGCGGTCGGAGTTTTACTGCGCAAGGAAATTTCCGAAAACGGCGAAGAATTTCGTAAATCGAAAGTTTCCGAGTTTGAGGAAAAATTTGCCAACCCGTATATTGCGGCGGAGCGCGGATTTATCGACGAAGTGATTGAGCCGAGCCAGACGCGCCCGAAACTGATTCGCGCGCTTTCGCTTCTGCAAAACAAACGCGATACAAATCCGCCGAAAAAACACGGCAATATTCCTTTGTAAGAACATGCAAAATCACTTTAAGTGTCGGCGGACAGACACTTAAAGTGATTTCT
>DASVRL010000201.1:0-12175 GCA_036388635.1 Pyrinomonadaceae bacterium | reverse complement strand
CCGTCGCCGTCACTAGCCTGCCGCTGACCGGAATGAGCGATAAATTCGTCAAAACATTCAGTTGATAATTAATCACGCTCGAATTCGCACCGTTGGTGACGGTCATGGCGAAGTTATAAGTTCCGGTCTGCGTCGGCGTTCCGCTAATCGAAGCGATGACATTTCCGGTATTCAAGCTCAAGCCGGGCGGAAGCGAGCCGCCGGTGACGGAAAAAGTAAAACTCCCGACATTGGGCGCAATCAATTGATTATATTCCTGATTTACCAGTGCGCTCGGCAGTACGGCGCGATAGCTATCCGAGACTTCAAATGCGCCGATGTCGACGCTCGCCTGGCTCGGGCGCGCCGCGCCGCGCTGGTCGGTATTGACGTTGACCGGCGGATTAATGCTGGCGCAGGTTGCATCGACCACACAGTTCTGCCCGCCGTTAATCGCCGGCGAGCCGGACAGCAGCGCGTGCGTCAAACCGTTTCCGCCGTAAAAGCCAAGCGGCGAGACGAGCGCCGGAACGTTCTGCAAATCCGAAGCGACCCAGCCGGTGCTTGCGCCGACGGTCCCAATCAAATTATTGCCCTGCGAAGTTATTGCGCCCGAAACGTCGAGCGTTGCCGCTGCGCCGGCGTTGTTGGCGATAAGCGTGTTGCGAACGTTGGCGGTCGCCGCCGTTCCCGTCCGGTGCAGTCCGCCGCCGCCGGTTTGGCAGGAGTTGTTGACGATGGTCGTGTTGGTCATTATCATGCTCGAACCATTAAAATAAACTCCGCCGCCCGTTCCCGCCGGCGCGCTGTTTCCGGAAAACGTCGAGTTCGTGATAGTCACCGTTCCGTTTGCCTGAAACGCGCCCGCGATGCCGGTTCCGCTCGACGTGTTATTGTTGACGGTCGTGTTTCTCATATGCAGCGTCGAGGTCGAAAAATTCTGCAAAGCCGCGCCCGAGCTGGTTGAAGAATTGTTCGACAAGATGCAGTTGATAATCGTCAGGTGAGCGTCGATTCCTCCCGTGGCGGCGGCGTTATTAATCGCGCCGCCGTTTGCTCCTGAGTTTCCAGTCAGAATGCAATTGGTAATAACCATCGTGCCGCCGACATTGTAAATCGCCCCGCCTCTCCCGGTATTAATCGCGCCTGCGCCGTTTCCGCCGGTCAGCCGCAAATGATGAATATTGACGACCGCGCTGGCGCTGCTGGCGAAAATTCGGCTCGCGCCGTTGCCGCTGATGGTCAGACGGTTCGCGCCCGTCCCGTTAATGGTCAGCGAACCGTTAGCCGCGATAACGATTTCCGTTCCCGCCAACGTGATGGTTTGCGGCGAGCCGAACAGCGGAAGCGCGAAATAAATCACGTCGTCGCCCGCCGCCGCGTTTGCCGCCGCAATCGCCTCGCGCAGAGAGCAGTCCGCCGCGTCGCACGCTCCGTCGTTCGTATCGGCTGTTTTCGTCACCGTAAAGGTCGCCGCGCTGGCTGCCGCCGACAGACAAAGGACAAAACAAAGACTTAAAAGATTTCTTGCGTATCTCATCAAAATCCCTCCTCTAAATTTTGAATGGAAAAAAAGGTAGCTTACCGTCGATTGTAAACGCGAACTTCTAAAGAAAGCAATATTTTCGGAATGACAAACTAAATTTAATTAACTGCGACGCAAAGCGGTTTCGCCGGAAAGCGGGTTATTTATAAATGAATCCGTGCTAAACTAGGATTATGGTTTACATCAACATTCCTTACGTGCCCGAAAACGACACGATAGACAAGGATTTTGCCGTCCAGCAAATCCAGACTTTAGACATCAGCGACGAAGCCAAATGGGAAGCCTACAAAGCCATCTATAATCTCCACCCGCGCGGCGTCGCCTTTGAAAGCTTAACCGAAGCCCTGCAGCTGGAAACCGTCCTCAAAAAACTCGGCGTTCCTTACCGCCAAACCGAAAGCTCCGAATTCACCGGCACGCGCTAACGAAAAAAGATTATTTACAAGATGCCGCGCCTGCCGGAAGCCTCCGCAATGAGGCTAAAAAGATTTGCCGCGAAACTACACGCAGGAATACGAAAAGAAATAAATAATTTTCGCGTTCCTGCGTGTAGTTTCGCGGCAAAATTCTTTCGCTTCACTCTTTGGGCGGGCGCAAGTTCTACCGCTAAATTCAAATTAAGGCGTTGTGACAATCGCGACGATGTCGGAATATTGACCGACGGGCTGGTTTTTCGCCAGGTAGACGGCGCGATAACGGCGTTTTTCGGGTTTGCCGTCGGGCGAAGACGTTTCGTCGACGCAAAGCCGTTTTTGCTGGAAAACGGGTTGATAATGTACGAATTCGATGCGAACTAACACGGTTTAGACAAACAATCGCGAAGAGGTAAGGCTAATTATCCGCATTAAGCTTTTCTACTGACACTTTTATATTTCTGGAATTAAAACTCAGCTTGTTTGCATCATAAGGCGAAGATATCGAGTAGGTTGTACTTTTTAATGGTTCTCCTTCCCGAGCGTCGCGATGAAGCCAAAATTGCAGAATCTTGTGTCCGTCCGGCGTTGATAACCTTATTTCAACCTCTATACTGGTGATTTTTTTATCAGGAAATCCATTATAAGCTCGACACGAAATTGTACTTGCAAATGGTTTTAAAATATCGGGCTTATCAATTTGGCAATTCTCAAGGCGAACTTCCGGCGGATTATTAATATGGTTCAGATTCAGAATATCGGGAGCAGCGGTAGGACTGATGATGGAAAGGAACAGTATAAACGCGAGAAAAATCAATCCGTATATTATTCCGTATTTCCGGATTAAATCTGCGTTTTTACTGAAATCAGGCTTGATTACGTCTCTAACCGGTGTATTACCATCAACGGCAATCCTTGCTGCTGCTGCTTCCAGAGGGATTTCATCTCTGACTTCGGACAATATCTTCTGTGCGATATACTCAATCCCTTTTTCTGTCGAGATGGCTAATTTGTCTGCCAGCAAAAGTGAAAATTTACTGACTTCTTCTTTAGTTATATTGTGCCAAATCGGGAGAATAACTTTCTGAGCCGTTTCTTCTTTTAAAATAAGAACGTCTAACTCACGCTTCGTCCATTCCTTTCGGAAAAAGTTTTTACTTAAGATGACAATGCCGAATTTCGATTGAGACAAGCCGCGTTCGATATTGCGGCGAATGCTGTCACCGAGCTTGAGTTCAAACTCGTCGAGCCAGACTTTCACGCCTAATTCACGTAAACGAGCCGTGAGCGGTCGCGCAACCGTATCTTTATCTTCGTGCGCGTGGCTTATAAATACGTCATATTCCATCGGTTCTCAAATTATTCACCGGAACACAAATCAAATTGCAATTGGCAAGATAATACGATGAAACGGGCGCGGTAGCAATCGTTTTGTAAAATTGCGCTCAGAAGGAAACGCTGTAGCTCAAGCCCGCTTTTTTGCCCTGCACGAGGACGAAGGCGAATTGATGTCGCTTGTAGGTGTAGTTTAAAAGCGGGTGAACGCTGACGCCGTCGTAGAGAATCGTGGAGGAAAAGCCCTTCGGGAAATAGATGTTTAAGCCGCCGATGACGCGCGCCCGTTTTTCGAAAGTGCCGTAGGCGACGCCGATATACGGCGCAATCGGTAAATCCATTTCGCGCTCGAGGCTTTTGCTTAAGGTGGCGTAGAAGGATTGACCGGAAGGCGTGCCGATGCGGTCGGAGCTGGTGCCGAGAATCAGCGCCGGACGCTTTTCCGTTTCCCTGACGGCGACGAAATTGGCGAGCGGCGAGACTTTTCCGGCGAGCGGGTTGTATTCGACGCCGATGGAAAGCCGCTCGCTGACCTGATAAGTCAGCGTGTTTCGCCACCTGGCGCGCGGCAGGACGTTCGGTATAAACCGCGCGCCGTAAGTCCATTTATAATTTGTTTCTCCCGTCCCGCTCACGGCGCGACCTTCGCCCGGTCAGAGCGGTCAGGACGGCACGCTCGAAGCTTTTTTCGGTTTCTCTTCTGCGGCATCGGTTTGCGCGACTGTGCCGGTTTTGGGCACGCCGCTTTCCGCCGTTTCCAGCATCGAATCGATCTGCTTTTTCAAATCGGCGACGCTGACGACGCCGGAAATGACCTTGACGATTTTGCCGCCGCGGTCAATCACGACCGTTCCGGGCAGCGCTTCGCCGAGTCCGAAACGAGTCATATCCGCGGCGCTCGCGCCCATCCAAACCGGGAAATTGACTTTCGTTTCCTTGATAAACTGCAAAACTTTCGGGCGATTGGCGACGTCGTCGGTCGAAGCGCCGATGACCTGAAGCCCGAGCGCGGCGTATTCGTTTTGAATTGCGGCAAGGTCGGGCATTTCCTTGCGACACGGAATGCAGAACGTCGCCCAGAAATTCAAAACGACGATGCGCCCTTTGTATTGAGCGAGACTGGCGTCAGCGCCGAACAAATCTTTGAGCTTTAATTCGACTTCCTTGCCGAGCGCGGCTTGCGCTTCGCGTTCGGCGATGCTCGGCGCGATGACGTCGAGCGCGTCGACCACAAAGGCGTCGGCTTTTTTCGATTTGCGGCGCGTGCCCGTAACGGAGACTTTTTTGCCGACGTAGCCGAGCCAGTTCCTGGCGGTTAATTTAAATTTGCCTTGTTCGAGCTGGTAAAGCTTGAATTTATCGCCTTCGCGCACGGCGAGCAGCGTCGGGTCGCCGCCTTCGACGCACGATTTGGCTTTGAGCAAATCTTCCGCCGTGCCATATTCGACTTTCGTGCGGTCGGCTTCCGCCCAGCAATCGGCGCAGCAGACGACCTGACCTTCCAGCGTGACGACGTTTTGCGCCGCCGTCGTTGTGAGGCTGAAAATTAAAAACAGGAACAGAGATAAAAACGATTTCATTAGATTATTTTGCCTTTTTAAACGATTTTCGGCAATCACTCTATTTTCTCGCGCGCAGGCAGAGAAAACACGGCTCGCGCGCGAGTTCCTCGTAATGCTTCGGGTCAACTTCGCGGAGCTTTTCGGTCGCTTTCGGTTCGAGGATTTTTTCCATTCGGAAACCGGCTTCGAAAAGCGGGTTGAGCGCGTCTTCGAGCGGGCGGCGAAAGCTCGGCATATGAACGCGGGTTTTGCCGAAGCCTTTCCATTCGACGCCGACGACTTCGGTTTGAAAATAGTTGTTCGTTTTGAAGTACCGGTAATCGAAAAAAGGATGTTGAATGGAAAATATGAAATGCCCGCCCGCGCGCAGGATTCGGTAGAATTCTTTGAATAAGCTGCGCCAGTCTTCGACGTAATCCAAGGCGAGCGGGCTGAGAACAATATCGAAAGACTCGCTTTCGAGAAAGCCGAGCGGCTGGTTCATATTCGCTTCGCGCAGGTCGACAGCCGCGCCGAGTCTCTGGCGGGCAAGCTCAATCATCTTCGGGCTGGCGTCGATGCCGACGACTTTCCGCGCGCCGTTTTCAATCAGCCATTCGGAATAAATGCCGGGACCGCAGCCGGCGTCGAGAATCGTTTTCTCCTTCACGCCTGGCAAAAGGGAAAGCGTCGCCGGACGCTCGTAATAGGCGTTGTGCGGTTTCGTTTCGACCGCCGCCGCGTAAGCTTCGGCGAGCGCTTCGTAGGCGTCGAAAGCTATCGGTTTATCATTCATCATTCTGCTATTATCGATTAGCGATTAGCCGTTAGCAATTAATTAACCGGAGCAAGCCTTGACCGTTTACCAATGAACGATAGCTAATCGCTTTGTTCGATTATTTCCCGGAATCTGACGGCGTCTTCCGTCATATAAATATTGTTAAAGAAAACATACGAATCCTTATCGCCCGGCGGCGGCAGCGTCGCCAGTTCCTCCAGCTCGCCTTCCTCGTATTTGTAGCGCCAGCCGGTCATTCCGTGCAGGCGAAAATAACACCGGTCGGGCGTCACGGTGCGCTTTTTTAAAGGGTCGACGACGTGCCATAAATCTAGCCGCTCGCAGATGTCTCTGACGATTTTATCATCCCAGTCGCCGCGCGGCTCCCAGCAGAAATTCATTCGCCCGCGATTGATGCCTTTAAAGAATTTTTCCAGATTTTTGATGTTTTCCCGGTAGGGCTTAAAGCTCGCCGGACATTGAAACAAAATCGTTTTCGCCTGTAAGGCTTCGGCGCAGGCGAGCGTCGTTTCCCAAGCCTCGCCGACAATCGAAGTCGGCTTGAAATATCCGGCTTCTTCGCGCTGCTTTTCGGTCAAAACCTTTTTCAAACGCCGGAAGGTCGGGCTTTTGGCTTCGTGCGTGATTAACTGCCACGCTTTCAGTGCAAATTCAAATCCGCCGGGCATCTCGGCGCGCCAGCGTTCCAGCGTTTTTATCTGCGGCGGTTGATAAAACGTCTGTTGAATTTCGACCGCCGACAGAAGCTGCGAGTACTCGATTTTATTGCCGCGAAAACCGCACGTTCCGATATTTATCATAATTTAATTGAGAGATGAGAACTGAAAACTGAAAATGATTTCAGCTCCGAGTTCTACGTTCTCGGTTCTCACTTAACATAATAGACAGTCGCGCCGGAGATTGTTAAGGTAGATTTATATTCAAACCAGCAAAGGGAGAAATTAAATGTTATCAGCCAAGGGATACGCGACCCGTTCGCCGGAGTCGAAGTTTGAGCCGTTCAGCTTTGAAAGGCGCGCGGTCGGGGTACGCGATGTTCTGATCGAGATTCTTTTCACCGGAATTTGTCATTCCGATATTCACCAGGCGAGAGACGAGTGGGGCGGCTCGATTTACCCGATGGTGCCCGGTCACGAAATCGTCGGGCGCGTCGCGCAGGTCGGCGCGGAAGTCACGAAATTTAAGGAAGGCGACATCGCCGGCGTCGGCTGCTTTGTCGATTCGTGCCGCCGCTGCACGAGCTGCGAATCCGGTTTTGAACAATTCTGTCTGATTCATTGCTCGCAAACATACAACTCGACCGAGATGGATAAAAAAACGCCGACTTACGGCGGATATTCCAACAAAATCGTCGTCGACGAAGCCTACACGCTTAAAATTTCGCCCGAACAATCGCTCGCCAATGTCGCGCCGCTGCTGTGCGCGGGCATTACGACTTATTCGCCGCTCAAGCGTTTTAAGGTCGGCGCGGGACAAAAGGTCGGCGTGGTCGGCTTGGGCGGCTTGGGACATATGGGCGTCAAGCTCGCCGCTTCGATGGGCGCGGAGGTGACGGTTTTCAGCACATCGCCGTCGAAAGAACAGGACGCGCGCGGGCTTGGCGCGCATAATTTCGTCGTCACGCGCGAGCCGGAAAATATGAAGCCGCTCGCCGGTCAGTATGATTTTATCCTCGACACCGTCAGCGCGCAGCACGACGTCAATATGTATCTCAGCCTTTTGCGCCTGCAAGGCGCGATGGTTCTGGTCGGCGCGCCCGAAAAACCTTTGGACGTCCACGCTTTTTCCCTTATCGTAGGTAACCACACTCTCGCCGGCTCGATGATTGGCGGCATCGCGGAGACGCAGGAAATGCTCGATTACTGCGCGGCGAACGACATCGTTTCGGATGTCGAGATAATCTCGATTCAGCAGATCGAAGAAGCTTACGAACGCACGATTAAATCCGACGTGCGCTACCGCTTCGTAATTGATATGCAAACGCTCTAAAGCCATTCATCATTGAACATTTATCATTGAACAGCTAATAAATGATAAATGTTCAATGGTAAATGATAAATGTTTAGAATATGGAATTATCCGACAACACGATTTTAGTTACCGGCGGCGCGTCGGGCATCGGTTACGCTTTTGCCGAGCGATTTCTGGCGGCGGGCAGCGAAGTCATCATTTGCGGGCGGCGCGAAGACAAATTGCGGGAAGCGAAAGAGAAACATCCGCAGTTTCAGACGCGCGTCTGCGACGTTTCGGACGAAGCGGAACGGATCGCGTTATTCGATTGGGCGACCGGCGAGTTTCCGCGTCTGAACGTACTGGTCAACAACGCCGGAATCCAGCGCCGCGTGAATTTATCGGAAAGCGAAGACTGGCGGCGCACGCGCAGCGAGATTGCGATTAATTTCGACGCGCCCGTTCATCTTTCGCGCCTTTTTATTCCGCATCTGCTCAAACAGGAACGTCCGGCGATTATCAATGTCACTTCCGGATTATCATTTGTGCCGCTGGCAAACGTGCCGGTTTACTGCGCGACCAAAGCGGCTCTGCATTCGTTCACGATGTCGCTCCGCGAGCAGCTTTCCGAAACTCCGATTTCCGTTATCGAAGTCGCGCCGCCCGCAGTCGATACGGATTTGGGCGGCGCCGGTCTGCACACTTTCGGCGTTCCGCTCGACGAATTTGCCGACGCGGTTTTCCGGCGTATGCCGCAGGGCGAAACGGAAATCGCTTACGGCACGGCGGAAAAAGCGAGCCGCGCCTCACGCGAGGAACTGGACGAAATTTTCGTGTTTATGAACCAGAATTTTAAGTAAAATAAGTAAAACAGATTAAATTACACTTTGACGGCGTAAGGAATGACGTAAATCGAAATCGCCAGAAAATGGCAAATGCTTCCCGTGAGCACGAAAAGATGCCAGATGGCGTGATTGTGCGGCAGACGATGCCACGCGAAAAAAATCACGCCCACCGAATAGGCGATTCCGCCCGCGACAATCAAGGCGATGGGCATCAAGCCCAGAGCGGCAAACAAAGGCTGAACCGCGATAACTCCAATCCAACCCATCAGAAGATAAGAGAGCACCGACAAAATCATAAATCTTTTGCCGAAAAAAACTTTCAATAGAATGCCGGCGACGGCAAAAGCCCAGACGAAAGCCAGCAAGCTCTGCCCGAACGCGCCGCGCAAAACTATTAAAGCGAGCGGCGTGTAGCTGCCGGCAATCAGGAGATAAATGCAGCAATGGTCGACGATTTGGAGCGTTTGTTTGAGCTTCGGCGAAGTCGCGCCGTGATAAAAGGTCGAAGCGGCATATAAAATAACCAGCGACGAGCCGTAAATGACGCTGCCGGTGATGTGCCAGACGTCGCCGTCGATGCTCGCCAGCGAAACCAGAATAATAAATCCGATGATGCTCAGCAATAATCCGAAACCGTGCGTCACGGTGTTGGCGATTTCTTCGATTGGCGCTGTCAGGAATCCGGCTTTTATCATTATTGCTTGTTAGATGCTTAAAATTTCGATTCGCTGTCGGTTCGTTCGCGCCGCGCCACGCCCGTCTGATAAGCCGCTTCTTCGACTCTCGCCGCCACGGCTTCGCCGACGCGTTTATCGAACACGGACGGAATAATGTAATCGGCGTAAAGCTCGTCGGGCGTGATGATTTCGGCAATCGCGTGCGCGGCGGCGACCTTCATTTCCTCGTTGATGCGCGAGGCGCGGCAGTTCAGAGCGCCGCGAAAGATGCCCGGAAAGCAGAGAACGTTATTAATCTGGTTCGGGTAATCGCTTCTGCCGGTCGCCATCACCGCGACGTGACCGGCGGCGTCCTCGGGCATAATTTCCGGAATCGGGTTCGCCATCGCGAAAACAATCGGGTCTTTCGCCATATTTTCGAGGTCCTGCGCGTCAATCACGCCCGGCACCGACAAGCCGAAAAAAACGTCCGCGCCGCGGATTACGTCGTGAATCGAGCCTTTTTCTTTGTTCGTGTTCGTGTTTCTGGAATACCAGTCCTTGACCCAGTTCATATTTTCCTGGCGACCTTCGTAAATCGCGCCCGACTGATCGCAGCCGACGATATTACGCACGCCCGCCGCCTGGACGATTTTTGTGCAGGCGACGCCCGCCGCGCCGACGCCGTTGACTACTAATTTAATGTCTTCCATTTTTTTGCCGACGATTTTCAAAGCGTTGATTAAAGCGGCGAGCACGACGACGGCGGTTCCGTGCTGGTCGTCGTGAAAAACGGGAATGTCGAGTTCTTCTTTCAGGCGGTCTTCGATTTCAAAACAGCGCGGCGCGGAAATGTCTTCGAGATTGATGCCGCCGAAAGCGACCGCGATGTTTTTAATCGTCTGGACAATCTCGTGCGGGTCTTTCGTATTCAGACAAATGGGAAAAGCGTCGACGCCGCCGAATTCTTTAAAAAGCTGACATTTTCCTTCCATCACCGGCATTGCCGCCGCCGCGCCGATGTCGCCCAAGCCCAAAACCGCCGTGCCGTCGGAAACGACCGCGACCGTGTTTTTTTTGATGGTTAAAGTGAAAGCTTTTTCCGGGTCACGCGCAATCGCTTCGCAGACGCGGGCGACGCCCGGCGTGTATGCCATCGACAAATCGGCGCGCGTTTTTAAGGGAACTTTCGAAACCATCTCGATTTTGCCGCCGAGATGCATCAGAAACGTGCGGTCGCTGGTGTTGACGATTTCCACGCCGTCGATGTTCGTCAGAGCGCCCACGATTTCCTCGTCGTGTTTTTCGCTCGATGCGTTGACCGTGATGTCGCGGATGAGAAAATCCTTGCCGACGCTGACGATGTCAATCGCTTCGATGTCGCCGCCGACGCGCCCGATGGCGGTCGTGATTTCGCCTAACTTGCCGGGCTTGTTTTGAATTTTGACGCGCAGCGTGACGCTGTAGCTGGCATTCGGAGTCGGATTATTTGACACAATATAAAACCTTTATCTTTATTTTATGTGGTGAAATTGTAGCTTAACTTTTTAGCTGAGTGGACGCAAGAGACCGTGCAGAACGCCGTGAATCGAAACTTTATCAGCCGACAGCCGAATCGCCTGATAATTCTGATTCGCCGGTCGCAGCTCGATATTTGCGCCGTTGCGGTAAAAGCGCTTGAGGACGACGCGGTTTTCGGCTTGCGCGACGACAATCGCGCCGTCGCGGGCAAACGCGCGTTTTTCAATCAACGCGATGTCGCCCTCGCAGATATGCGCGTCGAGCATCGAATCGTTCGGCACGCGAAAGGCGCGGATTCTTTCCGGCTCGTAATAGCCGAGCAGAAACTTCGGCACGAAAATCGGTTCCTGCTCCCAGTTTTCACGAAAGCTTTCCGCCGCATTTGAGATTTCCAGCCAGTCGATTTCGCAGACGGCTTCGTTGACCAGATTTTCCGCGCGCAGCTCCAGCCCGAAGCTGCCGTCTTCGCGCCGCCTTTGCAAAATGCCTTGCTTTTCCATCGCGGCGATATGTTTGGCAATCGCGGATTTCGAGGCGATTTTAAATTTGCGGGCAATCTGCTGGTACGACGGGATATGCCCGCGTTCGCTGATAAACTCGGTGATAAAATCCAGAATCTCGCGCTGGCGTCGGGTGCGTGGCTGCATGTGGGAAATATTAAGGAATCGGCAGCCGAAAGTCTATCGAAATCCGTCAAATTGACCGGGCAAAAACCAAAATGATTGACCATTTCTAAAAAATGATTGACGCGGGCGGTTTATCACGGTTAAAATCTTTTAGGCAGTTTGGCATTTCTTGCGCAAACGATTAAAATCTTGTCCCAACCTTAGAAAGTTTCTATTCTTCTTGTATGCCGACCAGAATTGATGATTTATTGCGGATGGCAATGAGCTTTGGCGCATCGGATTTGCACCTCAGAGCCGGTTCTTTTCCCGTGATTCGCGTGAGCGGCGAGCTGCGTCCCGTGTCGGGCGTCTCGCGTCTGGCGCAGGAAGAGACGCTGGAAATGGCTTTTTCGATGATGTCGAATCGCCAGAAACAGCATTTTAAGGAAGCTTACGAAGTCGACATCGGCTACAGCGTCTCGGGCTTGGGCAGATTTCGCGTCAATATTTTCCAGCAGCGCGGCTCAGTCGGCATCGTCGCCCGCGTCATTCCCGACACGATTCGCAACTTCGCCGAGCTCGGACTGCCGCCGGTTCTGTCGAAAATCGCCGAAGAAAATCGCGGGCTTATTCTCGTCACGGGAACGACCGGTTCGGGAAAATCGACGACGCTTGCCGCCGTCGTCGATTACATCAATCAATCCCGAAACACGCACATCGTGACGGTCGAAGACCCGATAGAGTTTCTCCACAAGGACAAAAAATCTTTCGTCACGCAGCGCGAAGTCGACGTCGACACGCGCAATTTTGCCGAAGCCCTGCGCGGCTCGCTCCGTCAAGACCCGGACGTCATACTGGTCGGCGAAATGCGCGACCTCGAAACGATTGAAACCGCGCTGGTCGCCGCCGAAACCGGGCATTTGGTGCTTTCGACGCTGCACACGCTCGACGCTTCGGAAACGATTGCGCGCATCATCTCGGCTTT
>DASVRL010000200.1:0-12786 GCA_036388635.1 Pyrinomonadaceae bacterium | reverse complement strand
GACCGTGTGCTTTTGGCGGCTTGCGCGAAAATATTTCGTAAATCGCGCCGCTCGAAAGCGAGACGACGTAGAGATTGCCGTTCGGTCCGGTTTGAATGTCCGTAGAAACGCCGAAATTTCTGCCGATTAAAAATTCTTCGCTTTCGGTGATGTCGAATTTAAAGGCGTTGTCGGCGACGCGGTCTTCGAGACGCGGGTCGTCAACGCCGATTTTCCGGCGGTTTCCCGTCAGATTAAAATGGAATAAATACCCGTTTTCAAGCGTTAATCTCGACGCGCCGACGAAAAGGTCGCCCTCGTATTGCGGTCCGATGCCGCGCCCCGACATAAAGCCGATTCCGCCCGGCGCGACGGCAAATTTCCAACTGAATTCCGGGTCGCTGTAAGCGGCGCCCGGCAGCATAAATAAACGCGCAAACGCTTCTTCGGGAGTATCGGCAAGCCGCGTCGGCGCCCAGCGAAGTTGCTGTAATCCGAATAACGGCGGCGGGCTGGTTTCGATAGCTTTAAATTGAGCGATGCGGCTCGCCGGTCCCATAAACTGAATCCAGCCGGAGTTAAAGCCGGGCGCGACCGCATTTAATTCGTCGAAAGAATCGTCGCCGTGTTCCTGCGTCCACAAAGTGCCGGATTCGGGGTCGAAAGCCATTCCGAAACCGTTGCGGATGCCGTAAGCGAAAATCTTCTGAATATTCGCTCCGACCGCGCCGCCGATCGTGCTGCCGGCGCCGAAAAACGGATTATCCATCGGCGTCGAGCCGTCGTCGTTCAGGCGCAGGATAACGCCGGTCAGATGCGCGTTGTCGGGTTGCGGTCCGCCGAACTGGTCGTCGGGAACAGGCGTTCCCAAGCCGGTTAAAGTCGGTCCCGAAGGCAGATTCTGCGTTTGCCCGCGCCGCCCGGTATCGCCGATGATGATGTAAAGTTTTCCGTCCGGTCCGAAGCGAATAACGCCGCCGTCGTGATTGCCCGCCGGATTTTGTGCCGAATCGCCCTGTCCCGGCGGATCGGGCGCGCCGTCGTGTTGAAAAACGCGGAGCTTAACGATGTTTCGGTCAAAAACCAGCGTCGTTCCGTTCCAGATGAAACGGTCGACGCGGTTTCCAAGCAGCGGAACCGCGAGAACATTATTTGTGTCCGCTCCGGTCGCCGGCGTGTCGGGGCATTCCGTCTGCGTCGGGAAAAATGGATTGGCGGCGGGCGGCGGCGGAGCCGAACACGTCCAGTAGAGATACACGCCCGGATTAACGGGAAAATTCGGGTGCAAGGCGATGCCCAGCAAGCCTCTCTCCGAAGCCGAATTCACCGCCAAATCCAAAACCGTCGACTGCACCGAACCGTTAACGACTCTTTTTACATTGCCCGATGCTTTCTCCAGCACCAAAATATCGTTGCTGCCCAGAAACGCCATACTGATAGGTTGATTCAAACCCGAAACGGTTGTTCTGACCTGCAGATTCGGCGCGAGTATAGTCGGCGAAGGCGGCGGAGTTTGCGCGTTAATTATTGGAAATACAAATAATATAAAAAGCGCGATGACCGCCGGACGACACAATCCGGTTTTGACTCTTTCGAGTTTTCCCCCGTACAAAGATTTCATATTTTCGTACATACTTGTTCTCCCTTCTGTAAATGTTGAAATGATTCGGACAGTTTCTCGAAAAAACAAATGCCGCCGGCTCTGAATCAAAACAAAGTCAAGCGGCTTTTCGAAACTCCGACGGTTAATAGCTGCCGGCGACGGCGGCGCGAGTCGATTTTTCTCCACTCGCTTTTCTACAAAAAATAATTAATTCACACGGAAAAAATATTAACCGTCCGACTGCGCAATTCATGACGACCCCTTTTTCTAAAAAACTATCGCCGGTTTAAAATTCCATTTGCAGACCGAGCATTAGTCGTTATTTATATAGTCCGGAAAATAAGCCGAAAAATACACGCGCGGCGGCAAATTAGAAACTTTTTCATCGCTTCCTTTTAATATTATTTATCAAACAAAATAAGCTGCTTGTAACCTGGCAAATTTGCTTATATGATTACCCCAGAAGTCAGTAAACATTCACCTTCAGCCAGCAGATATGAACAGGTCAGAGCTAATTATTCGCAGCCGCCGGGTCGTTATGCCGGAAACCATTGCTCCGGCTTCGGTGCACATCCGCGACGGCGTCATCGCGGCTCTCGGAGAATGGGACGAAGCGCCGGCACAATCGCCGCTGGTAGATGCCGGAGATGCCGTCCTGATGCCCGGTCTGGTCGATGCGCACGTTCACGTCAACGAACCGGGACGCACTGAATGGGAAGGCTTTGCGACGGCAACGCGCGCCGCGGCGGCGGGCGGCGTGACGACATTGGTCGATATGCCGCTCAACAGCATTCCGCCGACGACGACGCTCGACGGATTTAAAGAAAAACTCGCGGCGGCGCGGGGGCAATGCCAAACGGACGTCGCTTTCTGGGGCGGTGTCATACCGGGCAACACGCGCGAATTGGAACCGCTTTTAAAGGCGGGCGTGCGCGGCTTCAAATGTTTTCTGGTGCCTTCGGGCGTCGATGAATTTCCGCACGTAACGCAGGCGAATCTGCTCGAAGCGATGCCGGAATTGGCAAGGCTCGATTCGGTTTTGCTCGTCCACGCCGAGCTCGCCGAACCGATTGAAAACGCCGCCGCAGAATTAAAAAACAGCAATCCGAAAGATTATCAAACCTTTCTGAAATCGCGCCCGCGAGCGTCGGAAAACGAAGCCGTCGCCTTGATGACGCGTCTGTGCCGCACGACCGGAGCGCGCGTTCACATCGTTCATCATTCTTCTTCCGACGCTCTGCCGATATTGCGGGCGGCGCGCGAAGAAGGTTTGCCGGTAACGGTCGAAACCTGCCCGCATTATCTGACTTTCGCGGCGGAAGAAATTCCCGACGGCGCGACGCATTTCAAATGCTGCCCGCCGGTGCGCGAGCGCGAGAATCGCGAAAAACTCTGGCAGGCGTTAGCCGAAGGCGTGATTGATATGGTCGTCTCCGACCATTCGCCCTGCACGCCGAATCTGAAACTGCCTGAAACGGGCGATTTTCTCGAAGCCTGGGGCGGCATCGCGACCCTCCAGTTCAGCCTGCCGGTGATTTGGACGCAAGCCGAAAAACGCGGCTTCGGTCTGCGCGAGATAACTCAATGGATGTCCGCCGCGCCCGCCAAACTCGCCGGATTGGATAAACGCAAAGGCAAATTAGCAGTCGGTTACGATGCCGATATTGTCATCTGGCATCCCGAAAAAGAATTTAAAGTCGTGCCGGAAATAATTGAATTTAAAAACAAAATCACGCCGTATTCGGGAATGAATCTGCGCGGCGTGGTCGAAGCGACTTATGTGCGCGGCGCGAAAGTTTACGAGAATGGAGAGTTTGCCGCCAGTCCGGGCGGCGCGTTATTGACACAGTAGTACGCGTTATTGACGCAGTAGTAATAATAATGACGGTCAAAATTTATTATGGATTTTACTGAACTGATTGATTTGGCTTCCGAAAAACTGGGCGGCGCCGTGCTTTACGCCAACGACGATTTTTTCGCGCCGAAAGAAAATTTGCTCAAACCGCAGGCGCCGATTTTTATCGAGGGCAAATACACGGATTTGGGCAAATGGATGGACGGCTGGGAAACGCGCCGCCGCCGCAGCCCGCGATTGAACGAAAGTTTCGACTGGTGCATCGTTCGTTTGGGTTTATCGGGCGTGATTCAAGGCGTTGATGTAAATACGGCTTTTTTTCGCGGCAACTTCCCTTCGCATTGTTCGATTGAAGCCTGCACGTTTGACGGTCAGCCAACGGTCGAGCAGTTGCTTGACCCGACCGCCGAATGGACTGAGATTTTGCCTGTTTCGGAATTGCAGGGCGACGCGCAGAATTTTTTTACGCTGGATTATGACAAGCGCGTCACTCACTTGCGTCTGAAAATTTATCCGGACGGCGGCGTGGCGCGGCTGCGGGTTTACGGCAGCGTCGTGCCGGATTGGGGCGCTCTAAAAAAACGCGAGAGCGAGATTGATTTGGCGGCGGTCGCGCACGGCGGAACCGTTCTGGAAGCCAGCGATATGTTTTTCGGACACAAGCACAATCTGATTATGCCCGGGCTGGCGCAGGATATGAGCGACGGCTGGGAAACCAAACGGCGGCGCGGCGCGGGCTACGATTGGTGCGTGATAAAGCTCGGCGCCGCCGGAAATATCAAGCGCGTCGAAGTCGATACTTCGCACTTTAAAGGCAATTATCCGGAAAGCTGCTCGATTGAAGTTTGCCGCGCCGCGGGCGATGCGAGCCTCGATTCAATCAACTGGCAGGAGCTTTTGCCGAATAAAAAACTTCAGGCTCACACGCGTCACGTTTTTGTCGATGAACTGAACGATTGCGGCGCGGCGACGCACGCGCGGCTCAACATCTACCCGGACGGCGGCGTCAGTCGTCTGCGGCTTTACGGGAGAATTTCGGAATGAGCGACGGCGGACTGGAGCATTTAAATCTCGCTCCGCGCGAAATTGCGGAATCCCGATTTCTCGATTGCTGCGGCTCGCGGCAGTGGGCGCAAATGATGACCGCAACGCGTCCTTTCGCCGATATTGCCGCGCTGTTGGAAAAAGCGGAGCAAATCTGGCGCGGTCTCGACGCGCGTGACCGGCTCGAAGCATTTGCCGCACATCCGAAAATCGGCGCGCGCCGAGCCGCTCCGAAACAGCAGGCGCAATCTGCGGAATGGTCGAGCGGCGAGCAGTCCGGCACGCATTCAGCTGCCGAATCGGTGCTCGACGCGCTGGCTGAAGCCAACCGTTTGTACGAAGAGAAGTTCGGGTATATATTCATCGTGTGCGCGACGGGCAAAAGCGCGGAAGAAATGCTTGAAATCTGCCGCCGCCGATTAAACAACGATGCCGAAACCGAACTGCAAACCGCGGCGGAAGAGCAGCGAAAAATAACGGAAATCAGATTAAAGAAACTTTTAGAATCAGCAATTTGAATGAGCGCAATCACGACACACATTCTGGATGTTTCGGCGGGCGTTCCGGCGCGCGGCGTTCCGGTGACGCTCGAGCGGCAGACGGCTGACGGAGCGTGGGAAATTATCGGCAAAGGCGCGACGGACGATGACGGGCGGCTCGGTGATTTGCTCGCTTCCGAAGCTGTTTTGCAGGCGGGAAATTATCGTCTGACTTTCGATACCGGAGCTTATTTTGCCAAACAAAAAATCGAGGGTTTCTATCCGCAGGCGGCGGTGACGTTTACAGTGCGCGACGCGGCGCAGCATTATCACGTGCCGCTGCTCTTGAGTCCTTTCGGATATTCGACTTATCGCGGGAGCTAACTGAAAATATGCCAGTCAAATTAGTGCAAAACAATTACGGCAAAGCGCGCGTGCGTCTGATGAAGGTCGCACGCGACGGGAATCGTCACGAACTACAGAATCTGACCGTGCGGATTGCGTTTGAAGGCGATTTTACGGACGTCCACACGACCGGCGACAACGCCAAAGTGCTGCCGACCGACACGATGAAAAACACCGTCTACACGCTGTCGCAGCAGACGCGGGAAATCGAGGAAATCGAAACCTTTGCGCTCCGGCTGGCAGATTATTTTCTGGCGAACAACCAACCCGTGTCGCGGGTTATCGTCGAAATCGCCGAACAGGGCTGGACGCGAATCGCCGTCGGCGGCGAACCGCATCAGCATTCCTTTACCAAAGGCAGCGACGAAAAACGGACGACGACCGTCAGCGCGGAGCGCGGCGCGGCGGCAAGGATTGAATCCGGCATCGAAGATTTAATCGTTTTGAAAACGACCAGATCCGGCTTTGTCGGTTTTATCAAGGATTGCTACACGACTCTGCCGGAGACGACCGACCGAATTTTCTGCACTTCGGTCAAAGCCGACTGGCGCTACGCGAGCCCGGAAGCGGCGACGGGCGAAAACTGGCGCAATGTGCGGCAGACGATTATCGAAACCTTTGCCGAGCACGACAGCCTTTCGGTTCAGCATACGCTCTACGCGATGGGCGAAGCCGTTCTGGAAAAATTTTCGGACGTGGCGGAAATATCGTTTTCGCTGCCGAATATTCATTGCCTGCCGATTGATTTTACGCGCTTCGGCTTGGAAAACGACAACCGGATTTTTACGCCGACCGACGAACCGCACGGCTTGATTGAAGCGCGATTGGCACGCTAAGCGATTGAAAAACAGCAGGAATTATCATCATTAATTTGTCATGACAACAACACTTTCCCAGGAATCATTGCAGCAAATCACAGGCTCGCTAAAATCTTCGCTCGCCTCTTTCGCGGCGCGTTATCCGGGCGAATCCGGTCGCCGCCAGCCGGTGCACACGGTTTACGGCGGCGCGCATCTTTTTAAATCCGACACCGCGCCGCGGCTCGGCTCGCTGGCGCTGCGCGCCTTTGAAACTTACGCGCCCGACGCGGCGACGTTTGCGCAGGTGCTGGAACTGCCCGCTAAACTGGCTGACACGATTTACGAGCGCGTGCGCGAAAAAATCACGCGCGAGCCGGTCGAAGATTTTCGCATCGACTTTGAAGACGGTTACGGCACGCGTCCCGACGCCGAAGAAGACGGTCACGCCGCGAGCGCCGCCGGGGAAGCGGCGAAAGGTTTCGCGGCGGGCACATTGCCGCCGTTTATCGGCATTCGCATCAAGACTTTTTCGGAAGAGCTGCACGCGCGCAGCATCCGCACGCTCGATTTGTTTCTGACGACGCTCGTCGAACAAAGCGGCGGGCGACTGCCCGAAAACTTCGTCGTCACGCTGCCGAAAATCGTTCTGGCTGAACAGGTGACGACGCTGGTCGACATTTTCGATTTGCTGGAAACGCGTCTGAATCTGCCTGAAAACTCTTTGAAAATGGAGATGATGGTCGAAACCACGCAGTCGATTATCAACCAGCGCGGCGAATCGAATCTGCCGAAATTATTGGAAGCCGCGCGCGGGCGCTGCGTCGCCGCGCATTTCGGCACATACGATTACACGGCGAGCTGCAGCATCACCGCCGCTTACCAGGATATGCTGCATCCGGCTTGCGATTTCGCGCGCCACGCGATGCAGGTTTCGTTCGGCGGCACGGGCATCTGGCTGTCTGACGGCGCGACGAATATTATGCCCGTCGCGCCGCATCGCGGAGAATTAACGGCTGAGCAGGAAGCGGAAAACCGGGCGGTCGTTCATCGCGCCTGGAAATTGCATTACGAGCACACGCGTCATTCGCTCGCCAACGCTTTTTATCAGGGCTGGGATTTGCACCCGGCGCAATTGCCGACGCGCTACGCGGCGGTTTATACTTTTTTTCTCGAAGGCTTGGACGCGGCTTCCGAGCGCCTGCGAAATTTTGTCGCGAAAGCGGCGCAGGCGACGCTGGTCGGCGATGTTTTCGACGACGCGGCGACCGGGCAAGGGCTGCTCAATTATTTCCTGCGCGCCATTAATTGCGGCGCCCTGACCGAACAGGAAGCACAGGATTTGACGAGCCTGACGCTCGAAGAACTGCGCTCCGGCTCGTTTGTCAAGATTTTGCGGAACCGGCAAAAATAAACCGGCTCGGCTCGGGATTCCGCACACGCGCTCATTGATTTTCCGCCACGCGCCGTCTGAATATCTTCGCGTCAAAGGCGGCGAAGGATTTGTCAGTTTTCATTTCTGAAAGGAGAATATTATGAACTGGCTATGGATTGGAGTCATCGGCATTTATGTGAATTTTACGGTTTTTCTGTTCACCGATTTTTCTATTTTGTATTTTTTCGTTTTGACGATTGGCATCGCTCTGGCGGTCTGGAAAATGACCGGCGCGCAAAAACGCAGGAAGTGAGAACCGAGAAGAAGCGAAAACCGTTTTCAATTTTCAGTTCTCGCTTCGCGCCTGTCATTTCTCGCTTATCACTTCTCACTTTCTTCGCAAATCCTGACCGCTTTTTTGCATCTTATCTATTCGCCTAAACTCGCGGAAAATGTAATATTGATTAACATCGAAGAAATTGTAAAATCCTAAGTATTGCGAAAATCTTGAATTAACATCAATGTTTACGGACTCATCGTTTTCTTTTACGGAGACATAATTTATATGAAAAAAATATCAGCCCTTTTATTGCTATTCAGCTTTTTAATCGGCATTCCCTGCGCGGCGCGCGCGGACGAAGGAATGTGGACTTTCGACAATCCGCCGCTCCGGCAGTGGAAAGAGCGTTACAACTTCGAGCCGACCGCCGAATGGCTGGAAAAAGTTCGTCTCGCGTCGGTGCGCCTGAACGACGGCGGCTCGGGCGGTTTCGTCTCGCCCGACGGCTTGCTCGTCACTAACCAGCACGTCGCCGACGGGCAATTGCAAAAGCTTTCCACGAAGGAAAGAAATTTAACGCGCGACGGTTTTTACGCGCGAACCCGCGCCGAAGAATTAAAAGCGCCCGACCTCGAAATCAACGTGCTCGTCTCTTACGAAAACGTCACCGACCGCGTCCAATCGGCGGTCAAAGCGGGCGCGTCGGACAAGGAAGCCAGCGCGCAGCGCAATGCCGTTATCGCCGCGCTTGAAAAGGAATCGACGGAAAAAACCGGCTTGAAAAGCGATGTCGTCTCGCTCTACAGCGGCGGCGAATACTGGCTCTATCGCCACAAAAAATACACGGACATTCGCCTCGTTTTCGCGCCTGAAGAACAAATCGCCTTTTTCGGCGGCGACTATGACAACTTCACTTTTCCGCGTCACGATTTGGATTTTACTTTTCTGCGCGCCTACGAAAACAATCAGCCCGCCCGAACGCCGCATTATTTCAAATGGTCGGAGACAGGTCCGAGCGACGGCGAATTCGTCATCGCTTCCGGCAGTCCCGGCTCGACGGCGCGCCTTTTGACCGTTTCGCAGCTCGCCTACCAGCGCGACGTCGGCAATCCTTTGCAGCAAAAAGTCTGGACGCTGCGCCGCGACATTCTCGAAAATTACGGCAAGCGCGGCGCTGAACAATTGCGGCAGGCGGGCGCCGGAATTCGCGGGTTCAATAATTCGCTCAAACGTCTGGTCGGTCAGCAGGAAGGATTGCAGAATCCGCGAATGTTCGGCAAAAAAGAGACGGAAGAAAAAGCCCTGAAAGAGGCGCTGGCGAAAAACCCGGAGCTGCAAAAAATTTATGCGCCCGCCTGGGAACAGATTGCGGCGGCTTACAAAGAGCTTCCGGCGATGTCGAATCGTTTGTCGTTTTCGACGCTTTCGCCCGCGCGTCTCGGCTCGATCGCCACGCAGATTGTGCGTTACGGCGAGGAAATCAAAAAGCCGAATGACCGGCGCTATGCCGAATTCCGCGATTCAAACCTCGAATCGCTCAAAATAGGCTTGCTTTCGCCCGCGCCGATTTATCCCGAAATGGAAGAATACGCGCTGACGGCGTGGCTCGAAGAAGGCTTGAAAACACTCGGCGCCAACGACCCGTTTATCAAAGCCGCGCTCGGCAATTCGACGCCCGCCGAAGCCGTTAAACGCGCGATTCAGGGAACGCAGTTGAAAGACGTTGCCGCCCGTAAGGCTTTGCTTGAAGGCGGCGCCGACGCGATTGCGAAATCCAACGACCCGATGATTGTGATGGCGCGAAACATCGAGCCGGTCATCCGCGAGCTTCGCGCCTGGAACGAGGAAAAGATTGCGAACGTCGAAGCGAGCGCGGGCGAAAAAATTGCGAAAGCGCGTTTTGCGGCTTACGGCAAAACGCTTCCGCCCGACGCCAATTTCAATCTGCGCATCGCTTACGGCAGAGTCGCGGGCTACGAAGAAGACACGACGCTCGTGCCGTTTAAAACGACGTTTTACGGCTTATACGACCGCGCCCAGAGCTTCGGCGAGAAACCGCCTTACAATTTACCGGCGCGCTACAAGGAAGGTCGCGCCAAATTAGATCTTTCGACGCCGCTGAATTTCGTCTATTCGGCTGATACCATCGGCGGAATGAGCGGCTCGCCCGTCATCAACCGCAACGCGGAACTGGTCGGCTTGAATTTCGACAGCAACCTGCAAAAACTCTCGAACCGTTACTGGTATATCGAGGAAGAAGAAGGCAGCCGCGCCGTCGGCGTCCACAGCGCCGCCGTTCTCGAAGTTTTGCGCAAGCTTTACGACGCGCAGGATTTGGCGAAAGAATTAACGGGAAAATAAATAGAAGTAAAAGGTAAAAAAGTAAAAAAGGTAAAAGGCAAAAGTATTTTTCACTTTTGCCTTTATTTTTGCGTCGATTTTCCTGTCAAATGAATGATAAAACGATTTCGGGAGCTACAGGAATCGTTCCCGTAGCTCCCGAAATCGTTTGGCGGCAAATCTTCTCCGCCTCTTTAACTACGGCTTGGCGTAATTCGGGAAAGCGCCTTTCGCCGGTTTGCGCAGCGGGTTCTTTTTGATTTCCGCCATCGTTACTTCGACGGCTTTTTCCAGCTGAACGTCGCGTCCGGCGCGCCACATTCTCGGGTCGAGGTCGACGTCGATGTCCGGCGCGACGCCTTTGTTTTCGACGTCGAGTTCGCCCTGCGGATTTCTGAAAGCGACGCGCGGAGCCGTGACGCCGCCGCCGTCAATCAAAACCGGATAAGTGTAAATTCCGACCAGCCCGCCCCAGGTTCGCTTGCCGACCAGCGGTCCGAGCTTGTTCTGGCGAAACAGGAAAGGCAGAAGGTCGCCGCCCGAGCTGGAATATTCGTTGATAATCATCGTTTTCGGACCGTAGATGGCGCTGACCGGCGTGGTGAAATCTTCGCCTTCGCGCGTTGACCAGTAATTCATCAGCGAACGGCTCATATAGCTAATCATATAATCCGCCGCGCTGCCGCCGCCGTTAAAGCGCTCGTCAATCACCGCGCCTTCGCGGTCAATCTGCGCGAAATAGTAGCGGTTGAAATTCGTGTAGCCCGCGCCGCCCGTATTCGGCAGATAAACGTAAGCGAGCTTGCCGCCGCTCAGTTCGTAAACCTTGCGGCGATTGCCTTCAATCCACGCCAGATTGCGCAAGCCGCCTTCATTCGCCACCGGCACGACCGTCACCTGGCGCGCATCTTTTCCGTCCGCGTTGGCGCCGACCTTGATGATGATTTGTTTTCCGGCGGTTTGCTGGAAGAAGGAATAAATATTATCGCTCCCGCGGACTTCGCGCCCGTTGACGGCGATTAAATATTCGCCTTCACGCACGTTGACGCCCGGCTGGGTCAGCGGCGCGATTAAACCCGGATTCCAGTTTTCGCCGTCATAGATTTTGGCGAAGCGATAGCGCCCGTTTTCAATCGTGTAATCGGCGCCTAAAAGCCCGCCCGTGTAGCGCGTCGGCTGCGGGATGTCGCCGCCGCCCGAATTGTGGTGCCCGACGGTTAAATTTCCGAGCATTTCCTGAAACAGGTAATTCAAATCGTTACGCGTGGCGACGCCGTCCAGAAACGGTCGGTAACGGTCTTCCATCAGTTTGATGTTGACGCCGTGAAACGTCGGGTCGTAGAAAAAATCGCGCTGGATGCGCCACGCTTCGCGATACATCTGCTGCCATTCGGCGCGCGGGTCGACGTAAACTTCCATCTCGCCGACGTTCAAAACGCCTTCGCCCGGCTTTAGAGGCTGGACGGTCGAAGCGATAGTAAAACGTCCGCCCGCTTGCCCGAACAGCATTTTTTCGCCGTTTGCCGACACGTCGAACGCCGTCACGCCGTCGAGAATTTTTTCGGCGCGGCGCTTGTCCATATCGAAACGATGAAGCGTCAATCCCTGTTGCGGTGTCGCCGCCGTGCCGGAAGCCGGAATGGCTTCCGCCAGAAAAAACGTTCCGGCTCTGCCCGTCACGATTCCCTGATAATTGCGCGCCGGCAATGGAAGCGCGACGATGCGCTGGTTGATTTTGTCCAAATCAATCGTCACTGTGACGGGTTCGGGTTTCGCGCCCGGCGTTCGCGGCGTCTGCGGTTTGGATTCTTCGATTTTTTCCTCGTCGCTTTCGGGTGAAAGCGGCGACGGGTCGGTGGCTTTCAAAACGACCGCGTAGACGCTGCGCGTCGTCTGAAACGGAAAGCTCGACATATCGAGCCAGCCGGTCGTCGGACCGTTGTCGGTGCTGGCGGTGAAATAGACGTATTTGCCGTTTTTATCGAAAGCGGCGTAGCGCGCATCCGACAAGCCGTCCGTGACCTGCGACGATTTGGCGGTTTCCAGCGAATAAACGTGAACCGCGCAGAGACGATTTTTCAATTGTTTCGTGTAAACAATCCAACGGCTATCCGGCGACCAGTTCGGGTCGAGCACGGGAAACGGATTTTCGTAAGTGTTCGTATCGACCTTGACGATTGCTCCCTTTTCGATGTCGAGATAAAGGACGTTCAAACGCTTGTCGGTAAACAAAATCTTTTTGCTGTCGGGCGAAAAGCGCGGCGAATAAAAATAAGAAGACGGATTGCCGAGACTGATTTTTTTCACGTCGCCCATTCCCGTCTGGTCGCGCAGATGCAGAGCGTATTCGCCGCCCTCGTCGGAAAAATAAGCAATCCATCTGCCGTCGGGCGACCACGCCGGGTCGCGCTCGGCGACGCCCGAAGTGTTCGTCAGATTCCGCGCGTTTCCTTTTTCGACCGGAACGCTCAGGATTTCGCCGCGCGCTTCGAAAATCGCGCGCATGCCCGAAGGCGAAATGGCGACGTTCTGCACGCGCTGCGC
The DNA here is from genome assembly GCA_036388635.1 of Pyrinomonadaceae bacterium. Classification (GTDB taxonomy): domain Bacteria; phylum Acidobacteriota; class Blastocatellia; order Pyrinomonadales; family Pyrinomonadaceae; genus JALZHR01. The sequence goes on along the minus strand of DASVRL010000200.1, from coordinate 85 downwards.
GACTCTTTCGTAACGCGGGCGAACCTGCGGCAGATCGCCGTTTAAATTGATATTGACTTTATTCGTTTTGCCGGACGCCGGGTCG
>DASVRL010000199.1:0-13142 GCA_036388635.1 Pyrinomonadaceae bacterium | reverse complement strand
ATCTTTTTCCGAGCGTCCGAGACAAGGCAGAATCAGGGATTTTTTGCCGGTTACCAGAGCGGTCCGGTTAAGCTTGGTGATGACCTGCGCGGTCAGACTGCATCTGCGCAGCGCTTCAGCCGTAAAATGCGTGTCGGGCGTCGCGCTCAGAAAATTTCCGCCCATTGCGAAAAAGACTCGGGCTTGCCCGGCGTGCATCGCTTTGATGGCTTCGACCGTGTCGAAACCGTCTTTTTCCGGAGTTTTAAAATCGAATTCCTTTTCGAGATTGACGCGAAAATCCGGGCGCATTTTTTCCCAGATGCCCATCGAGCGGTCGCCCTGCACGTTGGAATGCCCGCGCACGGGACACAATCCCGCGCCCTGCCTGCCGATATTTCCGCGCAGAAAGTGCAGATTCGCAATATCCTGAATCGTATCGACAGCTTGTTTATGCTGCGTCACGCCCATCGCCCAGCAAGTGATGACGCGATTTGCCTGCGCATACATTTCGGCGGCTTCGGCGATTTGCTCGCGCGTCAAACCGCTTTGTTCCAGAATATCTTCCCAATTAATTTTTTCCAGATTTTCGACGAATTCATCGAAACCGGAAGTTTTTTCCGCAATAAATTCGCGGTCGAAAACCGCGCCCGGATTTTGCTTTTCCTTTTCCAGCAAAACCTTCATTATGCCTTTTAAAACAGCCATATCGCCGCCGATGCGCAGCGGCAGATATAAATCTGCAAGCTGTGTCGCCTGATTTCCCAAAACGTCAATCGGGAACATCAAAGGATTCGGATAATGCTGCGGGTTCGGGTTGATAAAATTCATCAGTCCGGCTTCGGGCATCGGGTTAACGGCGATAATTCGCGCGCCGTTGCGCTTTGCCTCCTGCAATGAAGACATCATCCGCGGCGCGTTGGTACCCGGATTTTGCCCGATGATGATGATTAGCTCCGTGTTTTCCAAATCTTCCAGACGAATGCTCGCTTTGCCGAGTCCGATCGATTCGGTTAAAGCGAAACTGGTCGATTCGTGACACATATTCGAGCAGTCGGGCAGATTGTTCGTGCCGAACTGGCGGGCGAATAATTGATATAGAAACGCGGCTTCATTCGAAGTTCTGCCCGAAGTGTAAAAAACGGCTTAGTCGGGCGCGGCAAGAGAATTTAATTCATCGGCGAGCATTTGAAAGGCGTCTTCCCACGAAAGCGGTTCGTAATGCGTTGCGCCTTCGCGCAAAATCATCGGGTGCGTCAGCCGTCCCTGCGCGTTGAGCCACTGGTCGGTTTGCGCTGATAATTCGGCGACGCTGTATCTGGCAAAAAACTCCGGCGCGGCGCGCTCGGTCGTGCCTTCGTCGGCAAGCGCTTTCGCGCCGTTTTCGCAAAACTCGGCGAACGTGCGATGTTCTTCCGGGTCAGCCCAGGCGCAGGATTGACAATCGATGCCGCCTTTTTGATTTAATTTAAGCAAAGCGCGCGTGCCGCGCACGACGCCCATTTTCCCGAAAGTATTTTTCAGCGTGTCGGTAATCGCGCCGATGCCGGCAGCGGTGTTTTTTATTTCGCCGACCTCCAGTTCGCCGAGTTCTTCCGAAAATTCAGCGTTTGCCCGTCCGTGTTCGGTTTTCATAATTTTATTAACCGCAGATGGACACGGATAAATGCGGATAAATTAACAGGATAAACAGGAGAATGAGCGGATAAAAAAGAAAGCACGATGTTTTGAGTTTTAAATTATCCTGCATATTCTTCCGTAAACTACCGGCGTTATCTGCGTCCATCTGCGGTTTCACTTTCTTCAAAATTGATTCTTTCAAATCCCGCGTAAATATTGAAACGATTCTGGCGGACAAAACCGAGCAGCGTGACGCCGAATGCTTTGGCGGCTTCGACGGCGAGGCTCGACGGCGCGCCGACCGCGACCATCACGGGAATTTGCCCCATTACGGCTTTTTGCACGAGTTCGAAACTCGCCCGCCCGCTCAAAAAGAGAATTTTATCCGCGAGCGGAATTTCGTCTGACAAAAACTTTGCGCCGATTAATTTATCGACCGCGTTGTGCCGCCCGACATCTTCGCGCAGCTCGACTAAATTTCCGGCGGCGTCGAAAAGCGCGGCGGCGTGAAGCCCGCCCGTGCGGTCGAAAACTTTTTGCGCTTCACGCAGTTTATGCGGCAGACGGTGAATCGTCGCCGCGGAAACTTGCGGGAAATCTCTTTGATGAATCGGTTGCGCGCCGGTTTCCAGCGCGTCAATCGAGCTTTTGCCGCAGACGCCGCAGCTGGAAGTCGTATAAAAATTTCGCTCGATTTTTTTCAGATTTACTTCGACTTCCGGTTGTAAATCGACGCGCACGGTATTTTTTAATTGACCGAATCTGCCGCAGTGTTTGATTGACGCGATTTGATTTTTGTTTTGGAGAATTCCTTCGGTGAAGAGAAATCCGGCGGCAAGCTCAAAATCGTTTCCCGGCGTGCGCATCGTGATGGAAATCGCTCGGTGTTGAAATTTATCGTTTTCGGCAAAGCCCAAACGAATTTCGAGCGGTTCTTCGATGGCGAGCGTGTCGGTTTCCGATTCTTTTAAATGATTTTGCGAGATGCGTCGAATCGAAAAAGTCTTTTCGGCAAAATCGCTGGCTTCGAATTGTTCTGCCGTTTTCATATTTCCGACGATAAAACAAACGGCATCGGGATGGCAAGCCATTCCGCAGGCGGTCGGCGCAAGGCGCCGGACGGTCGCTTTGCAAAATTCATCGTTGAATACTTAAATCCAGACCGCTTTCGGCTGTCTGAAGACTGCTGCTGCCGTCGTCGTCGTGGTCTTCGATAATTTCCCACGCCGCTTCGGTTTTTAATAATTTGCTCATCAGCGCGGCGTGAACGGCGTGACCGCTTTTATACGCTTTGATTTTTCCGCGCACCGGCATTCCCAAAAGCGCGAAATCGCCGATGATGTCGAGAATTTTGTGGCGCACGAATTCGTTTTGAAAGCGGAGCGGATTTTCGTTGAGCATTCCGTCGGGCGTCAGGACAATCGCGTTATCGAGCGAGCCGCCGAGCGCGAGATTAGCCCGCCGCAAGCTCTCGATTTCCGTCGTAAAGCCGAACGTGCGCGCCGAAGCGATTTCTTTTCCGAAAGAGCCGTTCCGCATTTCGAATCGAAAAGATTGTTGGCGGATAAACGGGTGCGGAAAATCAATCATACATTCGACTACGAATTTATCGGCGGGCTCGATGCTCATCCATTTATCGCCCTGCTCGAAAACGACTTTTTCCCGAATCTGCAAAAAACGGCGCGGCGCGGGCTGATGGACAATGCCGGCACGCTCGATCAACTCGACAAAGTTTTCGCTGGAGCCGTCCATAATCGGAATTTCCATATTGTCCAGCTCGATAAAGCAATTATCCACGCCGCAGCCGCGCAGCGCCGACAAAAGATGCTCGCAGGTCGAAAGCAGCACGCCTTTGCGCAAAAGCGTCGTCGCATAGCTGCACAAAGAGATGTATTCGACCGAAGCGGGAATTTCAAAATTGTCCAAATCCGTGCGGACGAAAATATAACCCGTATTTTCCGGCGCCGGTTTTAAAGTCAGATTGACCTCGACGCCCGTGTGCAAGCCGGTGCCGCCGGTTTCTACGGATTGCGCGAGTGTGGTTTGCATTGGCATAAGCGATAAAATAAAGGCAACGCTTATGCCAGTTCGCGAGAACTTCGTAAACGCTTTGTTATTCGACTTTCGGCGGCGGCTGGCTGTCGTTTTTTCGCCACACTCGTTTTGATGGATGTGGCTGAATTTACTATTAACGATTTACGATTTACAATTTACAAAAGAATTATGGCAATCGAAACCGCAGGACAGAAACCTGCTAAAGAAACAAAAATTAAAATAGAAAACCAGGCGACCATCGAGCTGCCGAAGGACGCCGAAGAGACGATCAATAAAATTATCAAAAGCCTGCCCGCCGAACACCTGCGCGGGCTGGAAAAAGTTCGCATCGTCGATTTCGTCAAACACCCGCAACTGAAAAACACGCCCGTGCCGGGCGGCGATTTGCCGGGCTTGTATCATCCGCGCGCGGCAACCAAAGCGCCGTTTCTGGAAATTTCGGCGGGCGCGCTCTTGCAGCCGACCGAAAATTTTACCAAGCGCTGGATGGCGAAATCGGCTTTTAAAAGCAATCTCGCCGGGCTGCTTTTCTCGCTCGTCGGTCAGCACTATTTTTTGACGCTGCGGCATTCGGTCAAGCGCACCAGCATCGAGCCGCAGGTTCGCCAATATGCGGAAAAACACTTGAGAGCGTGGAGCGAAAAACAAAATCAAAACAGCCGGCGCGCAAAATTTTTCAAACCGTTTCGCCCGTATATCGAGCGCTGGGCGAAATGGCTGAACAAAAAAGCCGCCGCGCAGAAGAAAACTTAGACGACGCGGAATTTTCCGATATAAAATTTTATAGCTCCGGCTGACCATTAAAGCGATACTAAGATGAAAGAGGAAACCTCACCGACCGTCAGCGAAAAAATCGGGGAAACGGTCAAAGCGGCAGAGGAAGTCGTGCGTCATCCTTATACGAAAACGCTCGCGCGTTTCGGATTTTACACGAAGGGCTTTCTTTTTATCGTCATCGGAATTCTCGCGGTTTTGGTGGCGACAGGACAACGCGGCGGCGAATTAGCCGACCCTTCGGGCGCGCTGGAAACAATCGCGCGGGCGCGCTACGGCAAATGGCTGCTGATAATTTTTATCGTCGGCGCTATCGGACACGGGCTTTGGAACGTTTTGCGCGGCGCGGCGGATGTCGACAACGCGGGCGGCGGCTGGCAGGGAATCGTCAAAAGAGTTATCGCCGCCGGCGTCGGTATTTTTTATCTGGGCTTGGCTTTTACCGCCTGGAGTATAATCACGACGGAGCAGATTACCGACCGCAACGGCGAGATTCCGCGCACGTTTGCCGCCATTCTGCTGGCTCTGCCGCTCGGCGCGTCGTTTATGTTTCTGATCGGGCTGGGAATTGTCATCGGTGGCATTCACGAGTGCTACAGCGGCGTGACGGGAAAGTACAAGGAAAATTTCAAGCTGTTTGCGGCGGAAAACAGCCAGCGGCTAATCATTACGGTGCTCGGCGTTTTGAGCTTTACGGCGCGGGCTTTGCTTTTGGGACTGGTCGGGTATTTTTTTATGACGGCGGCAATCAGGCACGACCCGAACGAAGCCGCCGGTCTGGACGGCGCGCTGGCGGCACTGGCGCAGACGTATTACGGGAAAACTCTTTTATTTATTACCGCGACCGGTCTGATTTGTCACGGCGTTTTGTCGCTGTATGAAGCCAGATACCGGCGCATTTGTTGAAAAATGAATTATTGGCTGGTCAAACAGGAGCCGGAAAAATATTCTTTTGACGATTTTTTGAAAGAAGGCGCAACCGTCTGGACGGGCGTGCGGAATTTTCAGGCGCGGAATAATCTGCGCGCGATGCGGATGGGCGATAAAATTCTTTTTTATCATTCGGTTTCGGACAAAGCGATTGTCGGCGCGGCGGAGGTCGTGCGCGAGGAATTTCCCGACCCGACCGACGAAAAATGGATTGCCGTCGAAATCAAACCGGTCGAAAAGTTTGCCAAAGCCGTTACTTTAGACAAAATCAAAGCCGAAAAATCTCTGGAAAATATCGCTTTGATAAAGCAATCGCGTCTTTCCGTGTTGCCTTTGACGCCCGAAGAATTTGAAACAATCCTGAAATTGGCACGATAAAATATGGACAATTTAGAAGCGATAAAAGCCAACGCGGCGCTGGTTCTGAAAACATTCGAGCAGCAGAATCTGGCTTATGATGCGGAATCGGTCGCGTGGCTGGACGGTTACATCGACCGCAACCGGCTCGAATGGAATGAGCAGAGCGCCGAAAGACTAATCAGTATTCTCGGCTCTTTTCTCGGCGAATGCATTCGTCTGAATTACGGCGGCGCCTGGCAGATGACCGAAAACGGGCTGGCGGTCGCCTTTACCGACGGAAACGCCGCGTTTCCGTTCAACAAAATCAGAAAACAGATTCATAACGGGAGCGAAGATTCGATTGCCAGTTTTTACGACTCGATTTCCGTACTATTTAAAAACTAAAATTATGCTAAAAGAAGCCGTTGCTTATTACAATCAACTTCTGGAAGATTTCGATTTGCGCGAGCAGTCGCGCGCCGCGCTGGACGCGGGGCTGGAGCGCAATCGTCTGATTTTCGGCGGACGCCGCTTGTCGCCGTATTTGCGCCCGCATTTTGTGACCGAAGCGGATTGGCGGCGCGTCGTCGGCATCTGCGAAACCGTCTGGAGCGCGCTGCAAAAGGTGAAAGACGCGGCGGTCGAATCCGAGGAAATTCTGGACGAGCTGGGAATCACGGAAATCGAGCGCGACCTGGTCGCCATCGACCCGAAATACCGACAGGTTTCGCCGACGGCGCGGCTCGATTCTTTTTTGACCGAAAACGCTTATTCTTACGTCGAGCTGAACGGCGAAAGCCCGGCGGGGATTGCCTACGCCGATTCGGCGAGCGAGATTTTTATGAATCTGCCGGTGATGCGAAAATTTGTCGAGGATTACAACGTGCGCGCCTTGGAAGGACGCTCGAAAATGCTTCGGGTTTTGCTCGCCGCTTACGAAGAATTTCTCGGTCGAAAGCCGGAAAAAAATCCGGTGATCGCGATTGTCGATTTGAAGGATTTGCCGACGCAGAAGGAATTTGAACTTTTCAGGGATTATTTCGAATCGCAGGGCTGCACGGCGCTGATTTGCGCGCCGCAAGAACTGGAATTTTCCGGCGGCAGATTGATTTACAAAGGCGTCGAGATCGCTATCGTTTATAAACGCCTTTTAGTCAATGAATATCTGCCGATTATCAAAGACTTTCCCGCGCTGCTCGACGCCTATCGCGCCGGAGCGATTTGTATGGTCAACAGCTTTCGCTCGAAACTCGTTCACAAAAAAGCGATTTTCGCCGTTTTGACCAACGAGCGTTACGCGAATTTGTTTAATGAAGCCGAGCTTGCCGCCATCCGGGCACACATTCCTTGGACGCGAAAATTCCGCGAGGAAAAAACCATCAATCAGGGCGCGGAAATCGATTTGGTCGAATGGACGCGGGCGAATTCGGGCAAACTGGTTTTAAAACCGAACGACGATTACGGCGGTCACGGAATTTATATCGGCTGGAATTCCGAGGCGAGCCAGTGGGACGAAGCGATTCGACTGGCGCTGGCGGACGGCGATTATCTCGTCCAGGAACGCGTGCAGACGTCGAAGGAAATTTTCCCGTATGTCGATGAAAGCGGGCAAATTAAAATGGAAGAACAACTCGTCGACCTCGACCCGCTGTTGTTTGACGGCAAGGTCGGCTCGGCTTTCACGCGGCTTTCTTCGAGCGAATTAGCCAACGTTTCATCGGGCGGCGGAATGGTTCCGACCTTTATTATCAGCGAAAAAGATGACGAAACCGCAGACGAATAGTTAAAATAAAAGACCGGGAAATTTCAAAACCGAAGCCTTAACCTTTTGGTCAAGGCTTTTTTATTGCCGGTCTTGCGGTAATTAAAGGCAAAAGGGTAAGATTTGATTAGCTTGCGGTTTAAATTTAAAAGCACGATAAAGTTAAGTAATTTCAAACAAAAATCCGTAACAAAATATCTATAAAAACCGAAAATGTCAGAAGGCAGCAAAGAAAAAAAGTCGCGTCTGCGCGAACTAAGCGAAGAATTTAAGCGGCTCGAGCGCAAACTGAAGCTCGGCGGCGGCGCAGAAAAAATCGAGAAGATTCATAAGCAGGGAAAGCTGACGGCGAGAGAAAGAATCGATTTGCTGTTTGATAAGGACGCTTATCAACAGGAAATCGGCTTGCTCGTTGCTTATAACGAATACAAAGGGCAAGCGCCTGCCGCCGCCGTCGTCACTTCTATCGGCAAAATACACGGGCGCGAGTGCGTCGTGGTGGCAAACGATGCGACGATCAAAGCGGGCGCGTGGTATCCGGAAACAATCAAAAAAATTCTTCGCGCGCAGGAGATTGCGATGCGCAACCGCGTGCCGATCGTTTATCTGGTCGATTCGGCGGGCGTCAATCTGCCGTTTCAGGGCGGCGTTTTTCCCGGTCAATACGGCGCGGCGCGGATTTTTTATTACAACTCGCTGATGCGCCGCTATTTGAAAGTTCCGCAGATTGCCGCCGTGATGGGAATGTGCGTGGCGGGCGGCGCTTATCTGCCGGCGCTTTCGGACGTGATTTTGATGGTCGAAGGCACTTCGTTTATGGGCTTGGGCGGCGCGAATCTGGTCAAAGGCGCGACCGGGCAGACGATTGACAACGAGAGTTTAGGCGGCGCGATGACGCACAACGCGATTTCCGGCGTAGCGCATTATCGCAGCCCTTCCGAGCAGGAATGCCTGGAAAAAATTCGCGAACTGGTTTCCGAACTGCCGAGAAAAGAAGAAACCAGAGTTTCGATTATCGAAGCGAAAGCGCCGAAAGCCGCGCTCGAAAAAATCTACGAGATTCTGCCCGAAGACCATCGCGCCCCGTATGATATGCGCGAGGTTCTGAATTCTATTCTGGACGGCGGCGAGCTCGACGAGTTTCAAGCCGATTACGCGAAAGAGATGATTTGCGGAACGGCGCGCATCGGCGGAATCCACGTCGGCATTATCGCCAATCATCGCGGAATGGTGCGCGGGAAAGCGGGAAAACCGCCGAAGTTCGGCGGCATCGTTTACACGGAAAGCGCCGAGAAAACGGCGTATTTTATCGAAAACTGCAATCGTCACGGGACGCCGCTTTTGTTTGTGCAGGACGTTTCCGGCTTTATGGTCGGCGCGGACGCCGAGCATTCCGGAATCATCCGCGCGGGCGCCAGATTTGTCGAGGCGATGGCTTGCGCCGTCGTGCCGAAACTCGTTCTGACGATTAATCACGCTTCCGGCGCGGGTTATTACGCGATGGCTGGACAAGGCTTTGACCCGGATTTTATTTTCAGCCTGCCGACGGGCAGAATGGGCGTGATGGAAGGCGATTCGGCGGTGCAGGCGATTTTCGGAACGCAGCTCGAAAAATTGAAAAAAGAAGGCAGCGAACCGGACGAAGCCTTGAAAGCGGAGATGGAAAAAGTGCGCGAAACCTACGAGCGCGAGCTGGATTCGAAACACGCCGCCGCGCGCGGTCTGGTCGATGCGATTGTCACGCCGGAAAACCTGCGCGAGGCTTTAGGGATTGCCTTGCAAACCTGTCTGAACACGGACAAGCCGCATATCGGCGCGTTCGTTTTGCCGTCAATGGAATAAAAAAATCAGGAAACTCCGGCGAGATTGTGCCGATAATGTATGCAGCAGGACATCATTATCAGGAGAAAAATATGGCGCCGCGAATTGAAGGAACAAGTCAGAATCAGGAAGTTTACAAACCGAAGCCGATTGAGCCGAAAATCGAAAAACCGAAAGCGGTCGAGGTCAACGTGCTTTCGAACACGGATAAAAATCTGTTTCTCAGACAAAATAATCTGGGCGCGGACACGCTGAGAATCAGCTTGTTTGCGAGATTCGAGCAAGCCAATTTCCGTCAAAACCCGACCACGCCGCCCGTTAATCAAACCGACCCGCAAAAGGTCGAAGACGCCGTTAATTTAATCAAAGACCGTTTGAGCGAAGGCTTTCTGGGCGACGTTTCGCACGGCGACTTATCGGACATTCAAAACTCTTTCAGAAATTTGAACAGCGGCGAAGCCAACGAAGTTTTTCGCCGCCTTTCCGACGGCAATTTGCAAAAATGGGCGGACGAACTCGACGGCACGCTCGGCAGCTTCAGCGGCGACGAAAAGAAAGCTCTTTTCAACGAATTAGCCGGAAAACTGGACGACCAGCAGCTGGCGCGTTTTATAAATGCGCTCGGCGACGAGGGAAATATTCAAAGCCTCGCTGATTCGGTCGCCAACAATGCTTCCGGCGCTACGAAAGCCGCGCTTATCGGCAGAATGACCGGTAATGTCGAAACCAACGAAAAAGCGGCGATTGCCGTTGCCGAATTGATCGGCGGAATGGGCAATAATCCGCGCGAGCTGGAAGGCGTTCTGCAGAATATGAGCCAGACGCAGCTGGCGGCGGTGATGAAAGCCGCTTCGCAGGAAGAAATTCACTCGACGGCTTCGCCGTTTGGCGGCGGCTCGGTTTATACGACCTTCGAGCCGGCGCCGCTCGTCGATATGCTCAACGCCGTTTCCAGAACCGGCAACGCGGAACTGAAGGCAAACGTTTTCCAGGCGGCGTCGATGGAATTGAAGCGTATCGAAGAAGCGGGCGGATTGCTCAATCCGGTTGCCGGGCAGGATGACGCGGCGCGCGACGTGCGCAACGCTCTGACCGGACTTCTGCAAAGCGACACGACCGGCATTATGACCGAGCTCGAACATAATTTCCGCAACGGCGACGGCATCTCGGCTTATACCAAATCGATGCTGGACGCGGGCGAAACGACGGAGCTTGGAAACATCATCGCGCGGCTTTCCAAAGGAAACGATTTAAGAGGCGACCCGCTGGCGAGATTCGGCACGCAGGAGCACGGAACCGACGGCAACCCGCATTACCGGAACGCGCAGGTGCTCGGCTATTTCGCGGGCGCGCTGTTTTCGGGCGCTAAACAAATCACTTCCGATAGAAGTCGTCAGGCGGATATGCTGAAAAACGTTTTCGGCACGATTGCCGGCGCGACCGGCGCGGCAAATCCGGCTTCGGGCGTCGTTTCTTCGGTTCTCAACGGCTTGACGCAGCAGATTGTCTCGGACGTGACGAACGGCTTGAACAAAGGCACGATGGATATGGAAGAAGCGCTGGAGCAGTTGATTTTCCCGCGCAATGCGCAAACCGGCGACACTTATGAAGGCGCGGCGGAAGCCGATTACGATTCCGCGTTCAGCCGCGTGGTTTTAAGAAATTCGTAAGAAATTTCATTTGCCCACAAATCAAAGCGGAGAGAAATTTTCTTTCCGCTTTTTTTCGTTTGATGTGATATATTTTTTGCCAATGAAGAAGTTTTACCGAATTTTACCGATTATTTTTCTGGCGTTTTTATTTTCGTGCAATCAAAAGGCTTTTATGAATATTGAAGAAATTCCGCTTCCGCCCGAAGCGCGCGCTGGCGCCATCGAGGGCAGATACGAAATCGAGCTTGACGGCGCAACAAACGCGATTTTAAGCGAGCTGAAAAAACATTACGGCAAGGCGGAAGAAAAAATTCTGTTTTTGCCGGGCGAAGCCGACGCATCGAAGATTTTTGCGTTTTATGAGCCGAAGCTCGCGGAAAAAGGTTTTTCCAGAGACGCAGAAGTTTCGGCGAGCAGTCGAAATTATCAACAGGCGGTCTGGCGCAATGACGGCTGGTTCGGCGGGCAAGCCGTCGCGGTCGCCGTCATCGACGCGGGAAAAGACGCGGAAGGGAAAGCGATAAAATTTTTAGCGATTTATCGAACGGAAAAATAAGATAGTTTTCAAATTTTAAGACTAGAGAAAATGTTAGAAATTGAGTAGGGCAGGAGACGCCGTCCGGCAAAGGCGCAGATTTTGCTTTGCGAACTTGCCTGAATATTGACGAACCTCATAGCAGTGAGTTTGTTTTGCTGCCAAATTTGCTGTATTAATGTTGCTGAAATTTAAAATATAAGGAGACAGTACGATGAAAACTATTCCGATTTTGTTTATCATTGGCGTGTTGGGATTTATGGTTTCACCAGTTTCAGATGCCAGCCCTTTGGTAGATACTGAGGTTATTGCCTATCCTTCTACGTATTATGTCAAACCCGAAACTTTTCAGCCTGATGATTGGGTCGTGGAATTTCGACTTCCAGCCAATGCAAAATACAAGGAAACATTTTGCCAGTGTGACAGAAGCAAAAGACCGTTTAGCGGTAGCAAATCTTACGTCGAATCAAATGGTAGAATTGTAAAAGTTGTCGCTGGCGGGCGCGCGTATTTAAATGCTGGTTATACAATTGACCAGTGGGCTAAAGTTTGGCGCGTCAAATATTCTGTTCCGTCTTTCGAGCCAAGAGGAAAGCCCATAAAACCTCGTGGCTAAGAGAATTTTTTGTGAAACTAACAATTGAAGAGTTTTTAGAAAAGCTGCCTTTACCGGCGAATGAGAAGTGGAAAGAAGGCGTCTGGGACGTCGAGCCGTTTAAAAAGGGAAATGTCACGCTCGTTTTTTTTGCGCCGCGCGGCACGGATTTTCAAACCTTTCACGAAGAAGACGAATTTTATTTTATCGCGCGCGGCACGGCTGAATTAATCGTCGAAAGCGAGCGCTTTGCCTGCGAAACGGGCGATTGCTTTTTCGTTCCGGCACAAAAGAAACATCATTTTGAAAATATGTCGGACGACTTTGCGACGTGGGCAGTATTTTTTTAACTGAAAGCCGGGAATTGAGAATTAAGACTGAAAATATTCTCAGCTGTCAGCTTTCAGTTCCGTCAGTTTTGCCCGCAATTCCACATAATCCTCAATCGCCGCGCCGATTACATCGTAAGATTCCTCGCGCCCGTAGATATAGGCGATGTCGATGATGTTTTTCTCGCTCGGCAGAGTTTTGTAGGTCAGAAAATAATGCTGCAGACGACTGACGATGCCTTTGGGCAGTTCGGAAAGGTCTTTGTAGTTTTCGTAAATCTTGTCGCCGACCAGCGTGGCGATAATTTTATCGTCCGCCTCGCCGTTGTCAATCAGGCAAAATCCGCCGATTGGCTTCGCTTTCAGAATGATGTCGCCGCGCGGAATATGATGCTCCGACAAAACCAGAATATCGAGCGGGTCGCCGTCGCCTTCGATGATTTCCTTGCCGGATTTTTCTTTCGCCAGCCGCGCCACACGCTGCCCGCAATAGGTCTGCGGAATAAAACCGTAGTTGGCGGGCACGACGTTCGAATACTGCTGCGGGCGGTCGATTTTCAGATAGCCGGTTTCCTTGTCGATTTCGTATTTGACCGTATCGCGCGGAACGATTTCGATAAAAACCGTGACTTCATTCGGCACTTTTTCGCCGATCGAGATGCCGTGCCAGGGATGTGCTTTGTTGAGTCTGAACATTTTTAAGCCTTGCCTCTAATTACAAAGTTTTATGCCGTGTTAACCATATGAAAAT
>DASVRL010000198.1:0-28147 GCA_036388635.1 Pyrinomonadaceae bacterium | reverse complement strand
GACTTCCGCTTTGACGGAATTTTCGAGCGCGAGCGCCGTTTTGCCTTTCGGCACGAAGCTCGTTGCCACGTAATTTTTGTTTTTGATATATTTTTCGTAAACGCGCTTTATGTCCGCCGTCGTCACGGCGAGAACATTTTTAATATCTTTTTCGACGTAACCCGGATCGCCGGTTAAATAATTGTATTGCGCGAGTTGAGCGCTTTTGCCCAAGACGCTCGACAGCGAATTATAAAACTGCGTTTCCTGCCCGGCTTTGATGCGATTCAAATCTTTTTCCGAAATGCCTTCTTTTTCAAATTTGGCGAAAGCCTCGTCGACCGCTTTGGAAACTTCATCGAGGTCTTTATCTTCGAAGGCGCGCACGGCTAATTCAAATTGCCCGGCAAGCTCCGACGTGTCGTTGAAAATTCTCACGTTCGGCGCGAGCTTTTTATTCTCGACCAGAACCTGATAAAAAGGCGCTTTTTTGCCTTGCGCCAGGTATTGCGCCAGGACGTCGAGCGCGTAAGAATCGGGATGATACTGCTCGGCGGCGACCCACGTCATCGTCAGTTCGGGCAATTTCGCAAAATTATCTTCGTGATAGAATTTGACGGTTTCTTTAACCGCGCCCGGTCTTTTCGCCAAAGGCTTGACGTCTTCGCCGCGTTTTATTTCGCTGAAATATTTTTCGACCCATTTTTTAGCCTGCGCCGTATCGAAATCGCCCGCCACGACCAGCGTCACGTTGTTCGTCACATACCAGCGCCGGAAAAATTCCTTTACGTCGGCGAGCGTCGCATTCTGCAAATCGTCGAGCGAGCCGATGACCTGCCAGTTGTATGGATGATCCGGCGGGTAGAGAGCTTTATCGATGACGTACGAAGTATGACCGTACGGGCTGTTGTCGTAACTTTGCCGCTTCTCGTTTTTGACGACCTGTTTTTCTTTTGCCAGAACCGGCTCGGTCACCGTATTGATAAACCAGCCGAGTTTGTCGGCTTCCGCCCAGAGCATTTTTTCCAGCGCGTCTTTCGGAACCGTCTGGAAATAATTGGTGCGGTCGCGCGAGGTCGAGCCGTTCGCGCCGGAGCCGCCGATGCGGGCGCTCATTTTATCGAGCCCGCCTTTGCCCAGGTTTTCCGATTCGAGAAACAAAAGATGCTCGAAAAGATGCGCAAATCCCGTGCGCCCGGCTTTCTCGCGCGCCGAGCCGACGTGTGCCGTCAGAGCGACGGCGACCACCGGGTCGGAACGGTCAACGTGAAAAATCACTTCCAAACCGTTCGGCAGAGTAAATTTTTCGTAATCGACCTTAAACGTCGTCTTTTCGACGGGCTTTTGAGCGAAAACGGAAATCATCGAAAACAACAGACAAATAACGATAAGATAAGATTTGGCAATTTTCATAAATATTTTAAGGCAGTAAGCTGAAAAGCAGCGCCGTTTCAAAATCGGGAAACGAATTCCCGTAATCGATGTTATTACGAACGCACTTTAATCTTCGGTTTCAAAACTTTGTCGAATATATTTTCCAAGGGCAATAATATATCCGGCTCACCCGAAATAGCTGGTTAAAATCTATTTCTGTTCGTTGACCGCTTTGAAATGTGGATTTTCGATAATACCGAAAACATTTCCGAACGGGTCTGTTACGGTCGCAACCCAAATACCGCCCACATCGGTCACCTCGCTATGCTTCTTCGCGCCGAGTTCAATCATCCGTTCGTATGCGACGGCAGCATCTTTTACGCCCCAATACGCGACCGCATTGTTGCCTTTCGACACGCCCGCCATATCCGGGTCCAGCCCTAATTCGTAGCCGCCGATATTAAAGCCGACATAGAACGGTTCGTCGAAATAAGGCTTGACTCCTAACGCGTCCGAATACCACGCTTTGGCTTTCTCAAGATTATCTACATGGTAAATAACAGTTCTTAATCCTTGAAACATTGCTTTCTCCTTAGTTAGCGCAAGTCTGTCTTGTTGCTGAAATTTTGCAAATCTACTCGCCGATGACGGGCTGTTGTTTGCGCGTCTTTCTGCGCTCGGCGCGCCACCGTTTGCGCACCGCGGCGACGTCGAATTTGTCGCGCTTGCCGTCGCGCATATTTTCGATTTCGTGCTGGACGCGCGCGGCAATCAGCCGGTAGGCTTCGGTGTTCGGGACGCCTTCGCTCATTTCCGCCAATTCTTCGTATTCCAGAAAACGCCCGATTTTCGCGCCGATTTTCGCGCCTATGCTCTGGGCTTTCGGAATCGTCGCGCCTTTCGGAAAAGCTTCGAAAGTTCCCCACAGATAGACGGGCAGAATGCCGATTTTATTATTTAAAGCCAGATAGCCGATAATCGGTTTGAATTCGGCGATGACGCCGGAAGTCTGTCGCCCGCCTTCGGGAAAAATCAGAGTGTTGTAGCCCTCGTTTAAAATCTGCGTCACGTGGCGCAGAGACTGGCGCAGGCTGCCGGTTCGCTCAATCGGGACGAGCGTCGTAAAGTTGTTCATATAAGCGCGCTTATATTTCGTGTCGAACCAGTAATCAGCCGCCGCGACCGCGACGGTTTGTTCCGCCACGTCGTCGCCGAGCGCGTATTTGACCAAGCCCATATCCAGATGCGAGGCGTGATTTGCCGCGACGATGAAATTCGTGTGCGGCGGCACGTTCGATTCGCCTTCGACGCTGGTTTGCAGAACGTTGCTGTAAAGCGTGTTTTGCGCGAAACCGACCAGTTGATTGCCGACGCGGCGGACAATCGAAGGAATAAAAAGCTCGTCTTCCTTTTTCTCTTCGGCGCGCGGCTCATCGGCGATTTTCTTCGATTTATCGACGCGCTGAACTGCCGTCAGAAGCTCGCGCACGCTTTGCACTTCGTTCAGATTGTCGGGCGAGGGAACGCGCCCGCCCGCGTCTTCGACCGCCGCCTGCAATTCGACAAACATCAGCGAATCAAAACCCAAATCGGCGAGTTTATCGTCCATCGCGATGTCGGAAAGCGGGCGATTGGAGACGGTCGCGACGATTTTGCGAAGCCACAAAACATTGTCGTCGCCTTTGGATTCGGCAACGGCTTTGGTTTTCTTGCGCGCTTTGTCTTCAAGGTTTTGCAGCATCTCGACGACTTCCGGGCGCTTGACTTTGCGCGTCGCCGTGCGCGGCAGCTCAAACGGCGTCAGGTGCAGGACTTTGACGCGTTTGGGAAAAGCAAGAGAAGCGGAAACTTCGCGAAAATGTTCTTCGACTTTTTTATTCGTATCGCTTCGGCTCAAGCTGATGTCGTGCTCGTAATCGGGCACGACCAGCGCCGCGATTTTTTCGCCGCCGTCTTCGTCCGGCAAGCCGACGATTGACAATTCTTTGATAAAACTGGATTTCCCATAAAGGTCTTCGATTTCGTCCGGGTAAATGTTTTTGCCGTTCGAGTCGATTATCACGTCTTTCGAGCGCCCGACGATATACAGATTTCCGTCTTCGTCGAGTTTACCCAGATCGCCGGTGCGCAGCCAGCGGTCGTGCAGAACGGCTTCGGTCGCTTCGTCGTTGTTGTAATAGCCGAGCATCACGTTCTGCCCGCGCGCCAGCACTTCGCCGACGCCGTTTTCGTCCGGCGCATTGATTTTGACTTCCACGCCCGGCAGCGGCTTGCCGACGCTGCCGCGCAATAATTTATTGCCGGGACGCGCGACGGTCAGAACGGGCGAAGATTCCGTCAAGCCGTAGCCTTCTAAAACGGTAAAGCCAAGCCCGTGTAAATCTTTCTGCACTTTTTCGCTTAAAGCCGAGCCGCCGGAAATCAGATAGCGCATTCGTCCGCCCATTCCCTGATGAATCGGGAAAAAGATGATCGGACCCAGATTAAAAGGCGTATTGTCGCGCACCCAGGCGTTAAATTCGATGACGTTGTCGGCTAAATCGGCAAACCAGTCGCCGCGCTCTCTGAGGCGAGTTTTGATTCGCCGGTGCAGCATTTCCCAGAGCGCCGGCACGCCGACCATTCCCGTCACGTGACCGTTTTCGATGGCGCGCGTCAATTCCTCGCTGCTCAGCTCGTCCAGGTATGTAATCTGCGTGCCGTTGGAAAAAGGCGTCAGGAAACCGGCGCTGAATTCAAACGTGTGATGCATCGGCAAAACCGACAAAACGCCGTCGGTGATGTCCATATCCAGCACGCTGGAGAGCATCGAAATCATATTGACGAAATTTTTGTGCGAGAGCATCACGGCTTTCGGCGTGCCGGTCGTCCCGCTGGTGAAAATCAGAGACGCCACCGAATTCGACAAAATTTTGTTCGGCAAAAGCGCGGCGCGTTTCGCTTCCTCGGTTTCGCTCTGAATTTCAAAAACCTCGTCAAACGTCCAGACGTTTAATTTTAATTTCGCCGCTTTTAGCTTTTCGGCTAAATCGGGATTTTCCGCAAAAAGTTTGGGCGACAAAACAATCGCCGAAGCCTCGCCCGCGCGCGCGAAATTGACGATTTCCTCGACCGAGCTTGCCGGGTCGATCGGAATCGCCGTCGCGCCGGTTTTTAAAATGCCGAAATATGACAAGCCCCATTCCGGCATATTGTGCGAAAACAAAATCACGCGGTCGTTGTGCTTGATGCCGGCGGCGGCGAAAAAACCCGCGGCGCGCAAAGTCAGCTCGCGCACGTCTTCATAAGTATATTGCTCTTTGCGCCCGCCGCGGTCGATGCGCATCGCCACGCGCGTCGGAAAACGTTTGGTCGAGGTATCGAACAAATCCAGCAAATCCTTGTACGTGTAGGCGCGGCGCTCCTGAATCTTCAAATCTTCTTCCAATTGCGGCAGAACCCATTTGCGCAAGCCCGGAAAATGCACTTTCAGCCAGTATTCATACCAATCCAGATTTTCCGGATACCACGGCAGAAGATTTTTTTCCTTTTCTTTAACGAGCGACATCAAAGCCCGCAGGTGGTCGGCGCGATAGAGATATTCGTTGTCGATCATAAACGGCTTGAAAAGGTCGAAAGCGGCGACGGTTTCCTGCGTGGTGCGCTCAAAGCTGTCCACCGATTTTTTCAAATCCGAAACGATATTTCCCAGCCTGCCGCCGCCCCAGCGCGGCGCGGCGCGGTCGAGCAGACCGCCGGCGCGTTTTGCCAGTTTGTTGAGCATCGGCGCCGAGGTCAATTCATATGTGCGATGCGTGACCGGCATCGCTTCAATCATCGAAGCGGCGCGATTGACCAGCTTATTGCCCGTCTCTTTTTCCTTAAAATGCTCGCGTTTATAAAGCCCGACCAGCCCGACGATGCGCTTCATATCGCTCGGATTCGAGTCGCCCGAACACGCCTGAAAAACCAGCGGCGGTTTATCGTCGATCAAGGCGTTCATCGCCGCGCCGAGAATGGCGCCCGCGACCATATCGACGGGAATTATGTCGAGAACGAGCTTTTCGTTGACCGGAATAATCGGCTGACCGCGCAGCGCGATGAGAATCAAAGGCGCGGTCGTCGTAAAACCCTCGTTCCAGCCGGGAAAAGGATAACTTTGTGAAGATTCGACAATCGAAGGACGCACCAGAATTTTCACAATATCGTCCTGCTGCGCGATGATTTGCTCCGCCAGCGATTTCGAATAAGTGTAAATATTCGTCCAGCCCCAGTAATCGGCGCGCGCTTCGCCCAGTTCGGTTGTCCGCTCGCGAATCCACATTTTGCGCTCGCGAAAAATCGCCGATTTCAATTCATCCTCGTCGTCCGGGTCGCGTCCTTCCTCGATAAATCGCTCTCTGGCTTGCTCGCGAAATTTCGCGATTTGCACGGCGTCGGTCGCTTCCTGCCGCGCCTGCTCGCTCAAACGGGCGCAGTCTTCGATTTCTTTATTGACGTCGAAAGTCGTGCCGACCAGCTCGTTTTTGCGCGGGAAATAACCGACGACCGGCTCATTTTCCCAAATCGTGCCGCTTCGTTTTCCGGCGACAAAACACGTCGAAACGTGAACCAGCGTCGGACGCCGCATCATTCGCGCCATCTTCAAAATATTGTTCGAGCCGACGACATTCGTCCGCAAAGCGCTTTCCAGCGGCGGGTTAAACGTCACGTTGCCCGCGCCGTTGATGATAATGTCGCAATCGCGCATTATCTTTTGCGCCTGCTTTTCATCCAGCCCGAGAAATTCATTGCCGACATCGCCGTTGACGGGAACGACTTTTGCGCGAATAAATTCCTCAAACCCGTCGCCGTATTTCTCGCGCAGCGGGTCAAACGTCGGCGACGTAACGATGCTCGTCCAGAAACGATTTTCCGATTCCTTCGCATCCCGCGCGCGAACGGTCGCGTAAATTTTCCCGATGTCCGGGAAATTATTCAACAGCATCGAAAGTGTCACTTTACCAACAAAGCCCGTGCCGCCGATAAAGAAAATCTTTTTACCTTTAAAAATTTGTGTCGGTGATAATTTCATTAGTTATTTATTGAAAAACCTGTAAATAATTTCATTGCCGTAAGCTCAGGATTTTTCAGGTTTTCTTTATTCCCGAGCATCCGGCTCATTCAAATCAGGTTTTGGGAGTTCGGTTACTTCAGTTTTTTGGGCTGAGAATTTTCTATCGTATTTGCCCGCCAATAATTCTCCCACCAACTGTCGTCTGAATAGCGCGGCTTACCAAGCTCTTTTTCAAATCTTTTTAAAGCCCATCCGGTACTTATTTGAAACACCATACAGGATAAGCAAACCAGCAGTGTTATTCCAGCACATATCACGCCGACGTATATTTCTCCATTGATCAGATCCGAAACCGGTTTGATATTTCTATTAATAAAATATTCAACGGGATTGTTAGAATATGGATATATTATTTCGGTCGTCGTCCATTTATCATAGTAGAGAATTGCTATGATAGAACCCACAGGCAGCAACAAAAGCAGGTATGAAATTAATCTGATAAGCTTGGTTATTAATTCTACAATGTTATTAATATTATTTTTCCAAACGATCAGAGGGTCGTCAAAAATATTTCTTTCTGACATTGGCAGGTCATTTCTACCGGTTTGGGAAAAAATTAATTTATGTGCGATTCCGTGAAGCGTCAGATTAGCTATATCCCACACATCGCTGTTTTCTTTTACGCCGTCAGGTTTCTCCACCTCCTTTTTAATATCTCTGAGTAAAGAAACAATCGACCGGTTTTCTCTTCTGAAGCTGAATAACATCCAGATTGAAATAACCGTTAAAGTTATACTGCCGATTAAAGAAAACTGGTCGACGTTTACACTGATTCCCAGTAACTCTATCCTCACATTTTGATTTTCTATCCATTCTCTCGACAAAGCCCTTTTGTTTTCTTCGTAGATTGGAATCGGATTTTCTATATTGAGAACCTTGGCTTTCCATACGATCTCAGGAAAACATCTATCTATGATAAGTTTATTCAAATGATTGACGGCATTGTAGTAATGCGGTGTTTCTCCACCAAAAATATTTTGCTTGATTTTTGTTTGTAAATTTTCTCCTTCAGTTTTCTTATCAATTTTTTTACAGTGTTTTCCGGATTGTGCTTTATTCTCTTCTTTTACACATTCGTCGTCGTTGATGTCGTGGAACAAATTATAAAAATCTTCCCCACTAATTTTTTTATATAATTCTTTAGAGTTCAAAAAATGTTCATTAATTAATTTCAAAGATTTTTTGCGAAATTCTTTAAGATCAGGCTCGAGTATTTTTTGTTTAAGCTCAGGTTCAGATAATATTCTAATCTTATATTCCTGATAATCTTTCTTATATCTTTCGTAATGTTTTATAAGATAATCCCTTTCATTGCAGATGGATTCTTTCTCTAGAGTTTCGCATTTATTAAGCTCGTCAAAATATTTAACTAAGATATTTTCACCGCGTTCATTTTTTATTCTTTCAACGAACTTTTCTTCATCAACTATTTCTACCGCTTGATATTTAAAACTGTCATCAAAACCTCTTTGCCGCGTAAAAGAAAAATAAGCATTATATATTGTTATCAACATCGAACAACAGGCAATTATCGAAATGACAAAAGTAATTCTCGATCTTTTAGCTGCTTCTCCAATACCTTCTAATCTAATATCAATCGTTTTGAGAATCATTTTCTCATGTTCAGGAGTCAGTCTTCTTTTTCGAGCTTCAGACGATGCGGTATTTACAATTAGAGTGTTCTGACCGCCTTTATCTTTAAGAGGCAAAGCATTATTTTTTTCAGCTTCATTTGCCATATATCATCTTCTCGAAATGCGACCCTAAACGTTTAATCCGTCACGTTACAAAGTCCGATTACCGGCTGATGGAGCATCGTAATCTCGGCGTTTCTGCCCATAAAGGAGCGCGCCATTGAAATCGCTTCGGTCAGATTATCGGCGCGGTCCCAGCCGAGAATTTCGGGGACGTGCGCGTTTTCCGCGCCGGCGACGATGACTTTGCCGACGTGCTGGCGACCGTTTTCGCCCCAGTACCACATAAAAAACGGGTGCGCGCCGTGATAGGCGTTGCCGCGCCGGTACATCTCGACGTAAGCGGGATTGGTCGCAAATTCGCGCTCGTATTTTTCGCGCAGGTAAAAGGCGTCGCGCGATTCGGGCAAAAGGCGATGGAAAAATTCGATGTACGACGGGTGAAAATTATGGTCGAACTCGTCGAAACACGGGTGCGTGATAATCATCACGCCGCCTTTTCGCAACAGAGGCTTGTTGCGAAACATATTGAAGTGATAACCGAGCGCCATCACCTGCACGAGCAACGGATTCAGCGCCGAATAGACGTTATACGGCGAAATGTCGGGAATGCCCGTTATCATTATGTCGCACTGACCTTTGACCGGAATTTCGTATTGCTGGTAATTTTTTTCGAGAATTTTTTCGTGAACCGGCTCGGTTTTGCCCGCGTAACAGGCTATCAGCTCGTATTGCGCGGGAATCGCGTGGAGCATTTTCCGGCGCGCGCCTCGCGGGAGTTTCGAAAACGTCCGCTTCATCGTTTCCCATTTCATCCGGTCCATAAAGGAGAATTCGTCTTCGTTGCGCGTCAGGATGTCGTAGCCTTCGGGAAACATTTTATTGTTGAGCGCGGTTTCGATGTGAAAGACGTTGCAGTGCTCGTCAACCAGTTTTCCGAGACGGATGACCTTGTGATTCAGCTCGGACGCCGGCGGGTCCATATATGAATGCGAATCGAGAATCGTCTGCGGCTCGTGATGCGCTCTTAAGCTCTCGTAATCGCACAGACCGACGGCGACCGATTTATGCCCGCCGTCCATCGGCACGAGATTGATATTTATGTAAATCAAAATATCGCTTTCGATGGCGCGGCGATTGACGCGCAGCGGCTCGTTGTGACGCGTGTGTCCCAAAGTAATTAAATTTTCGTCGTCTTCGGCGTCGTGATTGTAAAAACGTTCGGGATAATATTCGTTGAAAATCTGCTTGCCGACCATGCGCTCCATTTCCCAAGCCGTCATTTTGCGGTGCAGCGAGTTGGCGACAATCAGATGAACGTCGTCCACGCCGTTTGCCCCGCACATATCCAGCACGACTTCGAGCATCGTCTGGCGCAAATCCGGCAAAGCCATCGGCGGCAAAGGCAGGGAAATGTCGTCCATCGCAATCGTCACGCGCATTCCGGGTTCGAGCTGCGCGTAAAGCGGTTTCGCGTCGAGCGGGTGATTGACGGCGTAGCGAATCGCGGCTTCGCGGTTCGGCAAGCCTTTGATCGGCGGATTCGGATAAATCACTCGCGTGCCGATCGGAATATCTTCGAGAATAAAATCCTCGCCGTAAGGCATAATGCGCGGCGCCGAGTCGCGGTCGATGTAGATGATTGATTCGTGCGTTTTTCTGCGTAATTGCAAAGCCATATTTTAATTAATACCTGATTTCTATAAATCTTGCGCCAAATGGAATTCTGATTTCGTTCGGATAATTAGCGTTAAGGTATTTCTCTTTTTCTCTCGTTTTGATTTCCCAATCCTGTAACTTGCTTACCTCATAGCCTAACAGCTTAACTTCATTTTTATCTTTAATCGTCCAATCAAATGTTTCGTGAAATTCCCCGTTTTCCGCATTGGTGAAATACCAGGTTTCATAAAAAGCGCCTTCGGTATTTTTATAATATTTTGAAGCTGATTCAGGCGGCGTAGCGCGAAAGAATTCCTTGGATAAAGGCTTTCCGTATTTTTCACGATTGTTTTTGATAATCGCTATTGTTTCCTTTTGATAGCTTTCATCTCGCTGATTTTCCGCAAGCTCTTTTTGAATTTCGTCAAATCGTCCATTTTCTACTCGTTCCCGAAATTTTAGAATCGCGTCGTCAATCAACTTCAATTCATTTTCATTCAACCGGTAATGAAAATAAGGGGAAATTCCAAGATAAAACAATCCGCTTTTGAGCAAAACAACGACCACTAAAAATAAACCAACGACCACTAAAAATAATGCGGCAAATGAATATAAAATTGTTCTTTTCATAATCATTTCAAATTCAAAATCGCCCAATCATGCTGCAAAGCCGTTTGTTTCAAACGAAAATCCGGATTGACCGCCACCGGATGACCGACAATCGAGAGCATCGGCAAATCCGAGATGCTGTCGGAATAGGAAAAAGATTCGCTTAAGTTTATATCGTTTTTTTCGGCGTATTCGCGAATCCATTGGGCTTTGGTCGCCGAAGCCATCACGGGCGGCAAAATCCGTCCGGTCGCGTAGCCGTTGACGAATTCCAGACGATTTGCCTTGTATTCGTCGATGCCGAGATGATTCATCAAGCGCTCGATCGTAAAATCCAGCGCGCCGGTGATGACGATTTGGCGCTGACCGATTTTTTTCGATTGCGCAATCAATTCGGGCGTGCCGTCGTAAATCGCGGGTTTCAGAACTTCTTCGAATAACTCTTCTGAAAAATAACGCAGGCGGTCTTGCGACAAACCTTTGTAGCTTTGAAAAAAGACTTCGTTAAAGACGTTGCGCGAGTATAAATCGGTGACGCCGAAAAACGGCAGTTTGGCGAGCGTGCCCGCGCTTTTTTTAAAGGTCTGCCAGATTCCCTGCTGGCGGCGGGCGTAGAACGCCAGCGTATGCACCAGGTTCGTGCTGACCAGTGTTCCTTCCAAATCGTAAAATGCCGCCGCTTGTCCGTTTTTTTTCATTTTCGTTTCGCGCCTGGGTTTATTATGAATTAAAATGAATTGCTGTTCATTTACAAAATACTAGAATATAACTTATTTTACTGCTTTTGGGTAATTTGTCCGATGCCGAGATTCGTCTTTTACATTTTTATTACATTGGTTTTTCTGGCTTTGACGGGCTGCGCTCCGCACGGCGAAGCCGAGTCGGAAAAGTCGCGCGAAACCGTTCCGGCAGCTGATTTAATCAAACAGGCGGACGAGCTTTATCGCCGGCGCGAAGATTTAATGAAGCTGCGCCAGAGCATTGCGGTTTTGAAACGCGCCCGCAGCGCCGACACGGAAAATTTTGAAGCCAACCGGCGACTGGCGCAGGCGAATTATTTTCTCGGCAAACATTCCGGCGACGAGAAGGAAAGCGACAAGGCTTTTGCCGACGGAATAAATTACGCGCGACTCGCCGTCCGTTTAAATCCGAACGCGCCGGACGGTCATTTCTGGCTCGGCGCTTGTCTGGGCGGCGAAGCGGAAAAAAGTCCCTTCACGAAAGGCATCACCGCGATGGGCGAAATCCGCGCGTCGATGCGAAAAGTCATCGAGATTGAACCGGCTTATGAAGGCGCGAGCGCTTTTGACGCGCTGGCGCAGCTCGAACTGAAAGGCGGCTTTGCGGGCGGGAAAGCCGAGAAAGCGCTGGAATATCTGGAAAAAGGCTTGGCGGTCGATAAGACGAACCCGTACGCGAATCTGCATCTGGCTGAGGCGTTTCTGGCTTTAGACCGCAAAGCGGAAGCGAAAAAGCAGATTGACGTTTTGCTGAAAATGCAGCCGCATCCCGATTACCAGCCCGAATACAACGACGCCGTCCGCCAGGCGCGGAAACTTCTGGAAACAAAATTCTGACATTTATCATTTAGCGTTTATCATTTATCATTTAACCGTAGTTTGATAAACGATAAATGGTAAATGATAAATGAATTCACGCCGCGCTATTTTCCCCGGTTCGTTTGACCCTTTGACCAACGGGCATCTTGATATTATCAAGCGAAGCCTGCCGCTTTTCGACGAAATCGTCATCGCCGTGCTAAACAATCCCGACAAAAATCCGATGTTTTCCGTCGCGGAACGCTGCCGAATGATTGAGGAAATTCTGCCCGAAATCAAAGGCGGCGGCGACTGCTGTCTGATTGTGGACAGCTTTTCCGGCTTGACCGCCGATTTTGCGCGCCGCAAGGAAGCGGCGGCGATTGTGCGCGGCATTCGCGCCGTTTCCGATTACGAATACGAGCTGCGGATGGCTTTGATGAACCGGCGTTTAGAGCCGGAAATCGAGACGGTTTTCCTGATGGCGGCGGAAGAATATTCTTACGTTTCGTCGAATCTGATGAAACAGGTTTTTATGCTCGGCGGTCGCGTCGAAGGTCTGGTGCCCGCGCTGGTCGAAGCGAAAATGCGCGAGAAATTGAAAAAATAAATGCTTTCCCGAACATTTTTCGGAATGTTAAAGACGACAAAATTATGATTTTAAGAGTTCAGCACGCGCAAATCACGATTCCGAAAGGCGCGGAAAGCGAGGCGCGCCAGTTTTATTGCGACTTTCTGGGGCTTCGTGAAGTTCCGAAACCGGAATCTCTCAAGGGGCGCGGCGGTTTCTGGCTCGAAATCGGCGCGTTTCAGATTCACGTCGGCACGGAAGACGGTTTTGACCGGACGAAAACCAAAGCGCACGTCGCCTATGAAGTCGAAGATTTGGACGGCTGGCGCGAAAAACTCGCCCGCAACGGCGTCCGAATTCTGGAAGGCGTCGAGATTCCGAATTATCGACGCTTCGAGTTTCGCGACCCGTTCGGCAATCGCGTCGAGTTTCTGGAAGCCGTCTGAAAGTCGATAAATTCCGCCCATTTTATAATTTTTTGTATTTAATTTCTTATTCGGTGATAATTCCATAATACGCTTTTTAAGCTAAAAAATTATGAAATCACAAAACGCCGCGCTCGAATCTTTTCCCGTTTCCGAAAACGTCGCCCGAATGCAAACGTCTTCGACTTTGAAAGCCGCGCAGACCGCCGCGAGCCTGCGCGAGCAGGGCTTTGACGTGATTGATTTGACGGTCGGCGAGCCGGATTTTCAAACGCCCGAATTTATTACGGACCTGGCAATCGAAGGCTTACAAAAAGGCTTGACTAAATACACGCCGAGCGGCGGAATGAAAACTTTGCAGGAATCAATCGCCGCGTTTTACGCCGCTCAATTCGGCGCTTCCTTTTCGCCCGCTGAAGCGGCGGCGGCGTGCGGCGGCAAACAGGCGCTTTTTAACGCCGCCTGCACTTTATTAAATCCGGGCGACGAAGTTTTGATTCCGAAGCCGTATTGGGTGACGTTTCCCGAAATCGCGAAATTTTGCCGCGCCGAAAGCGTTTTTATCGAAACCGAAGAAACCGATTTTGCTTTGACCGCCGAACAGGTTAAACGGGCGATTACCGACAAAACCAGGCTTTTAATCGTCAATTCGCCGAACAATCCGACCGGGCGCGTGATTCCCGCCGCCGAGATGCGAAAAATCATCGAGGTCTGCGCCGAAAAAAACGTCTATGTTTTGACCGACGAATGTTACCTGTTTTTCGCTTATCAGCCGTCGAAAGTTTTCACGTCCGCCGCTTTGCCGGACGAATTGCGGCGTTTTGTCTGCGTTGCCGGCTCGTTTTCGAAAACCTATGCGATGACCGGCTGGCGCATCGGCTACACGATTGCCAACGAGGAATGGACGCGCGCGATAATCAAGCTGCAAAGCCACTCGGCGACGCATCCGACCAGCTTTGTGCAGTATGCCTGCGCCCGCGCGATGCAGCAGCGCGAAAAATCTATGGCGACCGTCGATTCGATGTTGGCGGAATACCGCAAACGCCGCGATTGGCTGATTCCGGCGCTGCGTGAGATAGACGGTTTCAGATGCGCGATGCCCGAAGGCGCGTTTTACGCTTTCGTCGATGTGCGCGGTTTGCTCGGCGAGCGATTCGGCAGCTCCAGCGCCGTCGCCGAACATCTTTTGCACGGAGCGCAGACGGTCGTCACCGACGGCGCTGGTTTCGGCGCGGAAGGCTTTTTGCGGCTTTCCTACGCGACCTCGCTGGAAAATCTGCAAAAAGCGGTCGAGCGAATGAAAAAATTATTTAATTCGGAAACTCAGACGGTCGCCGGATAAAAATTAAACAATAGATAAAGACGGAAAATTAACAAGGATTAAGGGGATAGACAGGGATGGCAGAAGGCAGAAGGCAAAAGTAAAAAGGTAAAAGTAAAATCTTCATTTTGCCTTTTACCTTTTTACTTTTGCCTTTTTTACTCTGCTCCAGCCCTGTTAATTTTTCTTTGAAAATAACTTTTTATGACAGAAATCATAGGTTGGGCAAGCTCGATAATTTTGCTCGCGACACTCATCAAACAGGTTTATAAGCAATGGAAGGAAGGCACGGGCGAAGGCGTTTCGAAATGGCTTTTCGTCGGTCAGGTTTTCGCTTCGATCGGTTTTACAATTTACAGCTATCTGGTCGGCAACTGGGTCTTTACCGTGACGAACGCGATTTTGACCGTGAATAATTTTATCGGTCTCGGGCTTTCGTTTTATTTCCGGAAACGAGATAAAAGCAGCAGCAGCGACAGTGACAGCGGTGACGGAGATTAAATTGATTTGAAAAGAAACAGCCCGCGAAAGACGCTAAAGAGATGAAAAGGAAAGAAATAACTTCCAGAAATTTCTTATCTTTCTCGCGTCTTTTCACGAGTCTTTCGCGGGCTGAACTTTCAAAGTCTGAAACGATGAAATGCAAAGAAATATTTTATATAAATCTTTGCATTTCACGCGTCATATCCGGTTGTTACTGAACGTTATAACCGCTCAGAATGCCGCTGACGTTGGTACCATTGCCGTCAACCCGGTTATTGGTTGACCGCATAGTGCCGCTGGAGACAAGCACGCCGGTGCCGTTGCCCGAAATTAGATTGTTTGCAATCTGGGCAATTGGCGCGTTCGTCACCGTTGAAACGCCTGTTCCGTTGTTGGTAATCACGCTGCTGTCGATAGACGCCGTCGTGCCGGCGATGTCGGCTTCGACAACGATACCGAAATTCAGGTTGCCGGAGAAGATCGAATTTGTGATCGACGCTTTGGTGCCGCCGCGAATCGCCGCGCCGGAATTGGCGGTGCTGCCCAAAAAGCGCGAGTTATCTATTTGCGTAATGTGATTAGCGCCGGTCGGGCTGACGAAAAGATTCGACTGGACGTTTTTCTCGACCGTCACACCGTTGATGTACAGGAAACCATTGGCGGTCGTGCGTTCGTCGGTAATTCCGCGTCCGGTCGTCGCGTTTGAACCCACAAAGTTGAAAATCACGCAGTTTTCGATATAGACGGCTTTCGCATTCAGGATACGGATGCCGTTGACGCCCGTTCCGGCGCCGTTGATGGTCAGGTTGCGCAGGATAACCGTGTCCGTGCTCAGCGCATTGATGATAACGCCGGTCGTGCCCGCCGCCAGAATCGAAGCCATGCCCGGATTCACGCCGTCAATCGTCATGCTTTTCGTAATGTTAATCGTACCGAAACCGCCCGGATCGAGCGCGTTGATTTCGCCGTTGGCGGCTGTTTTGGAAATAGCGCCGGCAAAGGTTTTACAAGGCGCAGTGCGGCTGCACGGGTTAACGTCGTCGCCGACGCCCGAAACCCAAGTTCTCGTCGCTTGAGCGTTAATGGCTGTTGAGAAGGAAATAGCGAAGGCAAAAATTGCCAATACACGCAAAGACAGATTTAATTTGTTTTTCATCGAACCTCCAGATGTTTTTAGAAAATAGTAATTTGGTTGAAATCAACGTAGTTGATTTTCCGGTTGAAACTTTGTGCGTCTACTTCAGTGACGAACGCGATTCTATTTTTTGCAAAACTTTTTGATTTTTTTTGTGAGCAGCGCCTGTTGAAATAATTAATCGTCCGGACGGACGTTTAAAAAGCAATTTGAAACTTACGTTAATCAAGAAGTGAGCCGGAAATGCCGCGAGACTTAAAATTATGAAATTCCAAAAGTTAAAAATCTCGGCAAGACTGCATCCGGCTGGAAATAATATCAATTTTGACAATCAGAATCTGTCAATACAGAGTAGTCAATTCGGGCTGCTCTTTTTGTTTTAGCACAAAACAAAATACACCAAAACGTCGAAAATGCAAAACGTCAAAAACGGAAAACACAAAAAGCAAAGCGCAAAACGAAGAAAGCAGCTCCATTTTGCGCTTTGCCTTTTGTATTTTCGACGTTTTTGACGTTTTCAACGTCCGCCGGTCATCATCAAGCCGATTTCTTCATTCGAGGTTTCTTTCGGATTAACTTCGCCGACAAATTTTCCTTTATAAACGACCAGCAGGCGGTCAGCTAGCGCCGTGACTTCTTCAAGCTCCGCCGAGACGAGCAAAACGGCGCTGCCCGCGTCGCGCAGGGCAATCAGCTTGCGATGAATAAATTCGATGGCACCGATGTCGACGCCGCGCGTCGGCTGCGAAACCAGAAGCAGTTTCGGATTAAGCTCGAATTCCCTGCCGATGATGAGCTTTTGCTGGTTGCCGCCCGAGAGCGCTTTTGCCGCCAACTGCGAATTCGGCGGGCGCACGTCGAAATTTTCGATAATTTCTTTAGCGCGTCTTTCGATAGCGGGCGCGTTCAGAAAACCGCGGCTCGTGACCGGCGGGCGATAATGCACGCCGAGAATCGAATTTTCCGCCAAATCCGAGTCGAGCAGCAGACCGCGCTTATGCCGGTCTTCGGGAATATGCGCGACGCCGAGTTCCTTGCGCCGCCGCGCCGAAAGATTCGTGATATTTTTGCCGAAAAGCTCGATTGAGCCTGCCGAAATCGGAATCAAACCGGCAATCGCTTCGATCAGCTCGGTCTGCCCGTTGCCTTCTACTCCGGCGATGCCGACGATTTCGCCCGCGCGAACATTGAACGAAACATTATCGAGCGCCTCGCCGTGTTTGCCGACGACCGATAAATTCTGCACATTTAAAACATTGTCGCTCGGCGCGGCGTCCGTTTTTTCGACGCGCAATAAAACGTCGCGCCCGACGATCATCCTTGCCAGGTCTTTCGCGCTGGTTTCCGCCGTTTTCACGTTGCCGACGACTCGTCCGTCGCGCATCACCGTGACGTTTTCGGAAATCGCCAGAACTTCTTCGAGCTTGTGCGTGATGATGACGATGGTTTTGCCCTGCTCGCGCATCCGGCGCAGGATTTTGAAAAAATCTTCGGTTTCCTGCGGCGTCAAAACGGCGGTCGGCTCGTCCAGAATCAAAAGCTGCGCGTTGCGGTAGAGCGCTTTAAGAAGCTCCACGCGCTGCTGCGCGCCGACCGACAAATCTTCGATGTTTGCCTTCGGATTGACGCCTAAACGCAGTTCGTTGGACAAAGCCAGAATATCCTTGTTCGCCCGGTCCAAATCGAGATTCGCCGCGCCGCCCGTCTCGGCGCCCAAAATAATATTTTCGGCGACGGTCATGGTATCGACGAGCATAAAATGCTGATGCACCATCCCGATTCCCAAACGAATCGCGTCGTGCGGGTTTCTGATTTGCACCGCTCGCCCGTCAACCAGAATCTCGCCCGCGTCCGCCGTGTAAAACCCGTAAGCGATACGCATAATCGTCGATTTGCCCGCGCCGTTTTCGCCGACAATCGCGTGAATCGTGCCTTTTTCGATATTGATGGAAACGTCGTTGTTGGCGACGACATCGCCGAAAGTTTTAGTGATATTTCTTAGTTCAAGCATTTTAATTATTTCGCCGCCATCGCGTCGGTCACTTTGATTTCGCCCGCCACGATTTTGCCTTTCGCTTCTTCGACTTTCTGCAAAACATCGTCGGGAATCAAGCCTTTGTTGTTCTCGTCCATCGAGTAAGCGACGCCGTCTTTGTCCAGCCCGAAGGCGTGAAAACCGCCTTTGAATTGACCGCCCAGAACTTCCTTGACCACGTCGTAAACCGCGTTGTCGACGCGCTTGACCATCGAGGTCAGGACGAATCCGGGCTTGACGCCGTTCTGGTTGGAATCGACGCCGATGACGAATTTGTTTGCCTGCCCGCTGGCGTCTCTGCCGTATTGCTCGACCGCGTCAAACGCGCCGAGACCGGAGTTTCCCGCCGCCGTAAAGATTATGTCCGCGCCTTTTTCGATTTGATTCAGAGCCAGTTCCTTGCCTTTGCCCGGATTGTTCCACGCGCTGTCGGTCACGCCGACGTAGTTGTCAAACACCTGAATATTCGGATTGACGCTGCGCGCGCCTTCTTCGTAGCCGGTTTCAAATTTATGAATCAGGGGAATGTCCATTCCGCCGACAAAGCCGAGCTTTCCGGTTTTCGATTTTGCCGCCGCAATCATCCCGACCAGAAAAGAGCCTTCGTGCTCGCGGAAAACCAGCGAGGCGACGTTTTGTTTCGGCGTTTTGCCGTCGGCTTCGAAAATCACGCCGTCGACGATGGCGAATTTGATGTTCGGATAATCGTTGGCGACTTTTTGCATAATCGGACCTTGCGCAAAGCCGACGCCGATTATCAAATCGAAATTTTCTTCGGCAAAGGCGCGCATCGCCGGCTCGATCGAAGTCGGATTGCCCGGCTCGACGTCGCGCAGGACAATATCCAAATCCTTCTGCGCGCGTTTGACGCCTTCCCACGCCGCCGCGTTAAACGAACGGTCGTTTTTGCCGCCGATGTCGAAGACGATTCCGACCTTGATTTTGCCGTTCGATTCGGCTTCCGTGTTCGCGCACGAAGCCAGCCCGAAAGCCATTAAAACAACTAAAACAAAAATTAAATAACTTTTCATTTCGCACCTTTAAAAATGATTTCCACACTCGTCTCCTGAAGATGTTTTTCGTTTTTATAATTCGGAGTCACGTAGGAAATGCGCTCGCCGGTTATTTGAAGCTTCGGATTGTATCCCCATTTTACCGTATCTGAGGCATAAACGAGTCCGTAAGCATTCTCGGATTGGAATAAAAATCTATCGAAGAAAAGCTCGTAGTCTTCTTTTTCAACGGCATTGGTCGAGCCGATGTCATTTTTTAGCTTATCGACAATTATGACGGGATAAGTTTCTTTCGAGTTCGGCGCATAGACGAGTAATTTATCGCCGCCGTCCATCGAAAACACTCCGCTTTCCGGCTGCTCGACGCCGTTTACTTTAACGACTGCCTCGACGCGCGGAGAGATAACCCGCGACTTACCGACCGAAAATCTAAGCAAAAGCGGATGATTCACGAACAAGTATCCGAATAATAAAATTGCCAGCGAAAATATCGTGATGAATGCAGGCAGATAGAATCCGAGGAATTTTTTCAAATTAAATTCGAGAGATTTTTTCATAATGCTTTTAGCCGATAACTTCTTTGACCAATTCGAATTTTCTGACCGGCTTTTCGTCTCCAATTTTATACGCCATTTGTAATTTGGCAAGCACTTTCGCCGCCTGCACTTCGCTGCGGCAGAAAAGCGTGCCTAAAACTTCGTGTTCCTTGACTTTTTCGCCCAGTTTTTTGCGGCAGGCGTAACCGACCGCCGCGTCGATTTTGTCTTCGACCCTTTGTCGCCCGCCGCCGATTGACGAAACGGCTCTACCGATTTCCGTCGTGTCGATTTCGTCTATAAATCCGCTTGCCGGACATTTTATCGGAACTTCGATGATGCTTTGCTCTAAAAGGATTCCGGGTTCGTCGCAGATTTTCGGATTGCCGCCTTGCAGTTTAATGTTTTCGCGGAATTTTTCCAATGCCGCGCCGCTCGTCAAAGCGTTCTGGATTTTTTCCTTCGCCGATTTCAGAGTTTTTTCCGTTTTGGTCAAAACCAGAATGCGCGTCGCCAGCTCGATCGACAGTTCGAGCGTCTGCCGGCTTTGCTCTTCGCCTTCGTTTTGCAGCAGCTTGATGCATTCGTAAACTTCCAGAGCGTTGCCGACGTATTTTCCGAGCGGCTGGTTCATATCCGTCAAAAGCGCTTCGGTGCGGACGCCGAAAGCGTTGCCGGTTTTGACCAGCGCTTTCGCCAGTTTGCGGGCTTCTGATTCTTCCTGCATAAACGCGCCGCTGCCGGTTTTGACGTCCAGAACGAGCGCGTCCAAGCCTTCCGCCAGTTTTTTCGACATAATCGAAGCGACGATTAAAGGAATCGATTCGACCGTCGCCGTCGCGTCGCGCAGGGCGTAAAGCTTTCGGTCGGCGGGCACGATGTCGGCGGTTTGTCCCGCCATCGCAAAACCGCATTTTTTGATAATTTCCTTAAATTCGTCGGTCGAAAGATTGACGTTGTAGCCATTGATGGATTCGAGCTTGTCGAGCGTTCCGCCCGTGTGCCCGAGCCCGCGCCCGGAAATCATCGGCACGGCGACGCCGCAAGCGGCGACCAGAGGCGCGATTATCAAAGAAGTTTTGTCGCCGACGCCGCCCGTCGAATGCTTGTCGGCGAGCGGCGCGTCGATGTCCGAAAAATCGAGCGTTTCGCCGGATTTGAGCATCGCTTCGACCAGCGCGTTTTGTTCCGTCTGGCGCAAGCCGTTGATAAAGCAAGCCATCACGAGCGCGGAAATTTGATAATCCGCCCAAGTGCCGTCGCAGACGCCCGTGATGAAAGCGTTGATTTCCTCGGGCAGAAATCTTCCGCCGTCGCGTTTTTTACGAATTAATTCCTGTGGTTTCATTTACGGGAATACTTTAGCAGAATTATTTACGCGAATAAATCCGACAAATTTTTCAGAAAGATATTTACCTTTGTCTTCAGTTGAGCGATAATAAAATTGTTATGAGAAGTAAAGCAGTATTATCAATCATCGCATTTCTGGCGGCATTCGGAATTTCGGTCGCCCTGACGCCGCGCCAATCGAAACCGGGCTTCGCCCCGTATGCCAGCCGAGGAGGCTGCGCCAAAACGGAAACCGCGCGACGCATCACGAATTTGCTGGAGCGGGATATCCAATACGGCGTGGTGCTCGACAGAAAAATGAGCCAACTCCGGCAGAACGGTTATTCCCGCGATTCCGAAACCTATTACGTCAATTTCGCCCGGCTGACGAACGAATACGTTACGGCGTCGGAAAGCATCGACGATTCAGACCTGCCGTCGGATTTCAAAGCCGCCTGGCGCGAGCATATGAAGGCTTGGCGAGTGCAGGCTGATTTTCTTAATGAAACCAGTTATGACGCGCCCCGCAAGCGCAGTTACGGAATCGGTTCCGGTCCGGGAAAATCCTATTCGGAACAGAATAACGAAATCAATAACACCTGGTTTGAAACGCTGCGCATCGCGCGGAAATACGACGCTTATATTCCGCCGGGCGCGTATTAAGCTTGATTTTCCGCGAGTAAAATTATCACTTCCGCTTTGATGGCGCGGTTTTCTCCGACCGCGTCAACTTTTTCTCCCGTTTTCGCTTTGACGCTTACGCAGTCGATATTAATTTCCAGAATTTTCGCCAGATTCGCGCGCATCGCATCGATATGCGGGCGCAGCTTCGGGCGTTCCAGGCTGACGGTCGAATCGACGTTGACGACGCGAAAACCTTTTTCCTTCATCCAGCCAGCGGCGCAACGCAGAAAAACGACGCTGTCGGCGTTGCGCCAGCGCTCGTCTTTATCCGAAAAATGCGTGCCGATGTCGCCGAGCGCGAGCGCGCCTAAAAGCGCGTCCGTCGCGGCGTGCAAAAGCGCGTCGGCGTCGGAATGCCCTTCCGCGCCTTTGTCGGATTCAATTTCCACGCCGCCGAGAATCAGCGGTTTCCCGGCGACGAGGCGGTGAATGTCATTTCCGAATCCGATACGAAACATTTTTATGATGTTGTCTGTTTTAGCAAACTTTCCGCCAGAATCAAATCTTCCGGGTGCGTGATTTTGATATTTCGCGCGCTGCCTTCGACGATTGAGATTTCATAGCCGAGTTTTTCGACCAGAAAACATTCGTCCGTCGCGGCTTCCGTCAAATCGGCGTTTTCAAACGCGCGTTGCAGGATTTCGCGGCGAAAACATTGCGGCGTCAAAGCGCGGCGCAGCGCCCGCCGGTCAATCGTCCGCTTGATTTTTCCGTTTTCGATTTCTTTAATCGTGTCGGTCACGCCGGAAACCAGACAAGCCGCGCCGGTTTCTTTCGCTTTTTTCACGGTTTCCGAAATTTCTTCAATCGAAACCAGCGGGCGCGCGCCGTCGTGGACGGCGACGATTTCAGCCGTCGCGCGGCGAATCGCGTTCAAGCCTTTCCAGACCGATTCGGCGCGCGTTTCTCCGCCCGCCAATACTTTCGATATTTTTTTTAAGCCATATTTTCCGGCGATTTGCAGAAATTTCGCGGTTTCGTCGGACGAAGGCAGAACGAGAATGATTTCGTCTATTTCCGGGCAGGCTTCAAAGCGCTGAAGCGTGTGAATAATAAGCGGTCTTCCGAGAATTTCCAGAAACTGTTTCGGAGTTTTGCCGCCAAAGCGCGTTCCGCTGCCGGCGGCGACGATGATTGCTGAATTCATTGTTAGCTGTCCTTTATCCTTCGCCGATTGAATAAAACTCGGGTTTTCGAATTTATTTCAAACGGCAACGGATAAAGGACGAAGGACTATTCTATTTCTTCTTCCATCCGAATCGGCATCGCGCTCGTGTGGCGCATATCGCGATATTGCTTGCGGAAACCGGCGGCGCGCGAGTCGTGAATGTTCGAATTGCTGACCTCGCCGCCGCCAACTTCGTCTTTTTCTTCCCACAGGCGACCGAAAATCATTTTTCCGGCGGTCGTCTGCAAAACGCTGGTCACGGCGATATCCGCATTTTTTCCGATCAGCTTGCGCGCGTTGTCGATGACGACCATCGTGCCGTCGTCCAGATAAGCGACGCCCTGATTGTATTCCTTGCCTTCTTTGAGCACGAAAACGCGCATCGCCTCGCCGGGCAGAACGACCGGTTTGAGCGCGTTGGCGAGTTCGTTGACGTTTAAGACGCTGACGCCGCGCAGCTGCGAGACTTTGTTTAAATTAAAATCGTTCGTGATAATGACGGCTTCGAGCTGTTTGCCGAGTTCGATAAGCTTTAAATCGACCTCTTTCACTGCCGGAAAATCGGTTTCGACGATTTGAATGTCGAGCTTCGAATTGTTGCGCAGGCGCTGGAGCATATCCAGCCCGCGCCGTCCGCGCTGTCTCTTGCTCGAATCGGGCGAATCGGCGACCTGCTGCAATTCGCGCAGAACGAATTGCGGAATAACGAGCGTGCCGCCCAGGAATCCCGTTTCGGCGACGTCGGCGATGCGCCCGTCGATAATCACGCTGGTGTCGAGAATTTTGTAATCGCGGCGCACGTTTTTATCGCTGAAAAGACCGCCGAGTACCGATAAATCTATGTATTCGCCTTTTGCCGCGCCGACCATCAAACCGATGTAGCCCATAAAAAAAGCGAGCGCGATGGTCATAAAAACTTTCATCTCGCCGGGAACCGTGTTTATATCCTGCGAGCTGATGAGCATTCCGATTAAATAAGCGCCGATGATGCCGAGCGTCGAGCCGATTGCCGCGCCAATCAAAGTTTTCAGCGAAGCTTTTCGCGCCCGCATTTCAAAAACGATGACGAAAGCGGCGACGACGACGCCTAAAAGCGCGGAAAGTATTTGCCTTACTTCGTAGCTGGCGCCGAGTAAATGCGAGGTTTTTTGCAGAGGATTCAGCAGATAGCCGACGATTGCCAGCAACACTACAAATGCGATTCTGATGATGAGAACGTCCGATTTCATAGCCAAGTGAATTTTAACATTTAATTTTTCATATCCAACCGAATTTTAACACGGATTTAATTATTGTTAATAGTAAAAAACGACTAGCGCCGGTCAACGGTCAAAATCTGTCCGCTCAGAGCCTTTGCTTCCGCCGATAAAAGGTAAACGACGACGCGCGCGACATCGTCGGCGGCGACGTTTCGAGAAGTTTTAAAAAGCTCGAACTCAATGCTTTTTTCTTCCCGTTTTTCGTTGACCGCGACGCAGTTGACGCGGAAATTTTTCGGCAGTTGTTTTGAAAGCTGTTTCGTCAAACCGGCAACGGCGGCTTGCGCGGCGGCAAAGGCGAGATTTTTTTCGTCAC
Source organism: Pyrinomonadaceae bacterium (assembly GCA_036388635.1). Classification (GTDB taxonomy): domain Bacteria; phylum Acidobacteriota; class Blastocatellia; order Pyrinomonadales; family Pyrinomonadaceae; genus JALZHR01. Next base: position 3,924 of record DASVRL010000198.1, on the reverse strand, counting down.
CTTCGCAATTGGTCACGACATTGACAATCGACGGCTTCGGGCGCGGCGACATTAAAGGCAGAGCCGCCTGCGTGACAAAAAAAACCGATTTCAAATTCGTGTCGATCGTCGTTTGCCAGACGTTTTCGCTCGTTTCCGCAAAAGACGTCGGCGGCTCGAATTTCAGAGTATTGACCAGCAAATCGATTCGACCGTAAAGCTTTTCGACTTCGGCAACCAAATTTTGCGCGCCTTCGACCGTTGAAGCGTCGGCTTCGACGGCGTTTGCCAGAGTTCCGAGCGATTTCAGTTCTTCGAGCGCGCTTTTCGCCTCTGCCGAAGCGCCGGAAAAACCGACGACGACGAAACTTCCCAGCAAAGCCAGCTGTAGAGCGACGGCGCGCCCGGTTGGATTTGTTCCGTCCGTAATAAGTGTGACTTTCTCGGCAAATGCGTGAATCGGTTGTGCAGGCATCTTTTTTAATATTCGCTAAATTCGCGTAAAAAGCAAAAAGCGCAAGACGGAAAATTAACGCTTCCGTCTTACGCTTTTTTAAAAAATCGATTCGCCTTTACGGATTGTGCTAACTGGTGCCTCCGCTGCGGCTTTCGCTACTGCCCATCCGGTCGGCGTCAGAATGTCTCTGCTGCGCGCCGGCATCGCCGACGTCGCCGAGCGGGCTTTGATTTTCGCTGTAATTATCCAGAATGTCCTGTCCCTGATTTCCGGCTGATTGCCCGGTGTTGCCGACTTCCTGCACCTGCGTTCCGGGACCGCCCGTCGTCTGACCTTCATTTCCGGTTTCGATTTGCTCGTCTGCCATTTTATTTTTCCCTTCCTTGAAATTGGATTCTCGCTTCGCGGGAAACGAGTAAATAATTACACAGACAAATTTTGTGCCGCTCGATTTCCGCTTATTTTCGCCGTTTTATAGTAAAATTAAAGTAACCAGCGTCTCGGAAAAATACAAAATACAAGTCGGCGAATGTATCATTCCGAAACTGTTTTTTATTTATGGCAAAAAATCCGGCAACGATTTACGTCTGTCAAAACTGCGGTCATCAGGCGCGCAAATGGCTCGGCAGATGCCCCGACTGTAACGAATATAATACTTTTGTCGAAGAACGTTTTCGCGCCACCGCGCAAGCCGTCGGCAAAGGCTCGACCATTTCCAATCTGCGTCTGGTGCGCGAGACGAAGCCGATTTCCTACGGCGAGATTGAATCGCAGGACGACGCGCGCACCAGTTCCGGCATCGACGAATTCGACCGGGTTTTAGGCGGCGGCATCGTTCCCGGCTCGCTGGTTTTAATCGGCGGCTCGCCCGGCATCGGAAAATCGACTTTAGTCGCGCAGGTCGCCGATAAGCTCAGCGCCAATAATTTAAAAGTTTTATACGTTTCCGGCGAGGAATCCGAACGTCAAATCAAAATGCGCGGCGAGCGCCTGGGCTTAAACGCCGAAAATCTTTTTCTTTTGCCCGAAACGAATCTCGAAGCGATTCTGGCGGAAACCGATAAAATGAAGCCCAACGTCATCATCGTCGATTCGATTCAGACGGTTTTTTCGCCGAATATCGAGTCCGCGCCCGGCTCGGTTTCACAAGTCCGCGAAGTCGCCGGGCAGTTTATGATTTTCGCCAAACAGACGGCGACGCCCGTTTTTCTTATCGGTCACGTGACGAAAGAAGGCTCGATTGCCGGACCGAAAGCGCTCGAACACATCGTCGATACGGTTTTGTATTTTGAAGGCGACCGCCATCACAATCACCGCATCATTCGCGCGACGAAAAATCGTTTCGGCGCGGCAAACGAAATCGGCGTTTTTGAAATGACGGGCGAAGGCTTACAGCCGGTCGGCAATCCTTCGGAAGTTTTTTTGCAGGAGCGACCGGAAGGCGCGAGCGGGTCGGTCGTCACGGTTTGTATGGAAGGCACGCGCCCGATGCTGGTCGAGATTCAGGCGCTCGTTTCCGGCTCGAAATACGGAACCGGTCGCCGGATGGCGCAGGGCTTTGACCAGAATCGAACGGCGCTTTTGATTGCCGTTCTGGAAAAACGTCTCGGCTTTCAACTGATGGGCGACGACGTTTTTATAAACATCGCGGGCGGCTTGGAAGTCGATGAACCGGCGGCGGATTTGGGCGTCATCGCGGCGATCGCTTCGAGCTACCGGAATCTGCCGATTGCGGCGGACGTTGCCGTTTTCGGCGAAGTCGGTTTAACGGGCGAAGTGCGCGGCGCGCTTCAGGCGCAGGCTCGCGCGCGTGAAGCGCAAACGCTCGGTTTCAAAAAATTGATTCTGCCTGCGACGAATAAAACCGGATTGGAAAAGCTGCTCGGCATTCGCGTCGTCGGCGTGCGCAATCTGGAAGAAGCGCTGGACGAGTTGTTTTAAAAATCGAATGAATCAAAAACATTTACAAATTCGTGAAGCAACGATTGCCGACGCGCTCAGGCTTCGCGGCTTGCGGCTCGAAGCCTTGAAAGGGCATCCCGAAGCGTTCGGAGCGGATTACGAAACCGATAAAAATTTGCCGCTAACAATCTGGGAAAAAAGCCTCGAATCCAATCCGACGGGAACTGTTTTCATCGCTGAATCGGATTCGGATTTGGTCGGAACCGCCGGAATCAAACGCTTTGCTTCAACGAAAATGTTTCACGTCGCGCTGATTTGGGGCGTTTATGTCTCGGCGGAATACCGGCGCGAAAAACTCGGAGAAAAATTGATAAACGCTTGTTTCGACTGGGCACGACAAAAAAATTTAATGTCGGTAAAACTCGCCGTTGCCGCGACCAATACATCGGCGATTCGTTTATATGTCAAATGCGGATTTGAGGTTTACGGAGTAGATCCGAAAGTCATAAAGGCGAACGGCATTTTTTACGATGAATTGCTGATGGTGCGAAATTTATAAAAAAATCGAGTCAAAGTCCGGCGCTAACTCATAATGAAACAAACTCTGTCCAGCAACGTAGAAACTCTGATTTTTTATTAAGTAATTTATAAAGGAGCTTTTATGAAATCAAGAGTTTTTATTTTTCTCCTGCTTTTTATTTTTTCGTGCAGCCTTGCTTTCGCTCAAACGCAAAGCAAAGAAGACGCCAAACTGACGGCGCTCGTCCGGCAGATGACCGACGCGCAGATGAGTTACCAGCCCGCGGCGCTCGATAAAATTTTCGCTTCCGATTACATCGAGATTTCGCCCGTCGGCGAGTTTGACTCGCGCGAAAAGGTTCTGGGATTTTACAAACCCGAAATGAAACCCGATTCGTCGAAGATGACGGCGAGCGTCGAAGCGACCGATTTTTCGATTCGCCATTACGATAAATTCGCCATCGTCATCGCCCGTCTGAATTTTACGCGAACAATCGAAGGCAAAACGCTTCCGCCGATCAGTATGCGCGCCACGATCGTCTGCCGGAAAGAAAAAGGCGAATGGAAAATCGCCTCGGTGCAATACACCGGAATTCGCCCGCCGCCGCCCGCGCCCAAATCCTGATACGACGAATCGTCTTTAAATTTAAAGGCTGAAAGAAAATTCTTTCAGCCTTTAAATCCGTTCGCCTTTTTCTTCAAAAATTACCGGTGTTTTTAATTATCGGCGGAAAGAATCTGCTCGACGATTTCTTCTTTTTCGATGCGCGGGTTGGCGAGCTTTTCTTCTTCGGTGGCGTTCTTATAGATTTGACTGGGCGGATGAGCGAACGGGTCGACCTGTAACGGTAAGCCTTCGAGTTCGAGCGTTTGCGAGATTACGTCGGCAAGCAGCTGCTGTTCGAATTCGGTGATTTCGACAAATTTTGCGCCGATGCCCGAACCGGCAAATTTATAAAGAGCCTTGCAGGCGAGCGGCAGAAAATTACCGTTCGGCAAACGCAGCAGAACACGAAATTCGTCGCCCGTGTAGATGTTTTCTTCGAGGCTGGTCAGGCAGCCGCCGA
>DASVRL010000197.1:0-21854 GCA_036388635.1 Pyrinomonadaceae bacterium | reverse complement strand
CGTAAACCACAAACCAGAACGCTTTTCGCGCGCCTCGTTCGGTCCAGGCGGCGCGGACAAATTTACTGTCGCGCGTGATTTTCACTTTCGGCGCGAGCGGTTTTTTTGTTTTTATCCAAGCGGTCGGCGGAATCAGCGCGTCTTTTGCGTAAACGGTTTCGCGCAGCGTTTTTTGAATTCCGCCCAAATCGTTGCGCAGGGATTTGAAGCTGAAATGAATCGCGCCGAGCGATGCGGGCGAGTTTCGCGTCGTTTTTATTTGATTTGAAATTTCGACGGCGGTGAAATTCGCGTTCGAGCCGATGCGATACGGCGCGATTCCCGCCCAGATGTGCCGGTTTTTCACGTTTTCCCGTTTCCACCAATCGAGCAGAACCGGAAAACTCTGACCTTGCCGCGCCGTTTCCCAGTAAAGCTGCGGCGCGAGATAATCGATTGTGCCGTCGCGCAGCCATTTGCGCGCATCGGCGTAAAGCTCGGCGTAGGCATTAAAACCTTCGATTCCTTTTTCGGGAACGGGTTGCCAGATTCCGAAAGGCGAAACGCCGTAGAGAATCTCCGGCTTTATTTTTTTGATTTCGCGCCCGACGGCTTCGATAAAATTATCGACGTTTGCCCGCCGCCAATCGTCGCGGCTTAAAGGAGGATATCGCGCCGCGTTGCGAGGTTTGAGCCGCTCGTATGCGCGCAGATGTTTCTGCCAGTTTCGGTCGTCGGGAAACTCGATTTTATTTCCGGCGGCGTCTTTTTCCGCATACGGGTAAAAATAATCGTCAAAGTGAACGCCGTCCACGTCGTAGCGCCGGACGACGTCTAAAACGACGCTCAGGCTGTAATCCTGCACTTCCCTGTCGCTCGGGTCGAGCCACAAATATCTGCCGTATTTCCGCACCAAATCAGGTCGGCGTTTGGAAATATGATTTTCCGAGACGGTTTTCGCCGCCGGATGATAGGCGCGATACGGATTAAACCACGCGTGAACCAGAATTCCGCGCCGGTGCGCTTCCGTAATCAAAAACCGCAAAGGATCGAACGGCTGCGATTTTCCCATCTTGCCCGTCAGAAACTCCGACCACGGCTCGATTTTCGATTCGTAGAGCGCGTCGCACATCGGGCGCACCTGAAAAACGACGGCGTTTAATTTCAATTCGCGCGCCAGTTCCAGATTTCGCAAAAGCTCTTTTTTTTGTTCTTCGACGGAAAGATTTTTCTTTGTCGGAAAGTCTATGTTGTCGACGCTTGCCATCCAGACGGCGCGAAACTCGCGTTCCGGCTCGGGCAGCGTTTCGGCGCGGACGAAAACGACCGTAAAAAAGAAAAGAAAAGCTATAAAAATGCGCATGAATATTTTCCCGTTCATCTCGTGCTCAAATTTTGCAAAATAAGTATAATTCAATTTGAAATTTCTAAGTTACGGGAGATTCGTTAATGCATCTTTTTCGCTCAAATCTTTTGTTTTTAATTCTTTTTCTGCTGATTTCAATACCGGTTACGGCTCAGCAAAATTCCGATTGCCTGGTCAGCGTGACGTTTCTGCACGTCAACGACGTTTATCAATTCGCGCCCGTCGACGGCGGAACGCGCGGCGGGCTGGCGCGGCTGCTGACTTTAAAAAAGCAACTTAAAGAGCAAAATCCGAACACGATTTTTACGATGGGCGGCGACACGCTTTCGCCCTCGGTCGAGTCACGTACTTACAAGGGCGCGCAGATGATTGACGCCTGGAACGCGGTCGGGATTGATTACGCCGTTTTCGGCAATCACGAATTCGACGTGAAAACCGACGTTTTGCTGCAGCGAATGAAGGAATCGAAATTCCAGTGGCTCGGCGCCAACGTTTTCGACAAACGGGCGCAGAAAATTTTTGCCGACACGCCGCCGTTTGTCATTCGCGAATTCGACGGCGTGAAAGTCGGCATCATCGGTCTGCTGCTGCCCGAAACGAAAGAAACTTCTTCGATGGAAGAACATCTGGAAGTGCAGAATTACTGCGAAACGGCGAAAAAATACGTGCCGCAGATGCGCGCGGCGGGCGCGAAAACCGTTGTCGGCTTGACGCATCTTTCGATGGAACAGGACAAGCAGCTGGCGAAATGCGCCGATTTCGATTTAATCTTAGGCGGTCACGAGCACACGCTTTTGCAGTCTTCATCGAACGGCACGCCGATTTTTAAAATGACCGCCGACGCGCGCGAGCTCGGCAAATTCAATTTGAACATCAACAGAAAAACGGGCGAAGTCGAAACGATGGATTGGGAAATTATTCCCGTCACCGGCAAAATTGCCGACGCGCCCGAATTTAACGAAGCCGTCGCCAAATACAATACTCTTTTGCAGGAACTGGCGAAACCCGTCGGCGAGACGAGCGAAACGCTGGACGCGCTTTCCTTTTCAAATCGCAACAAGGAAACGAATATCGGAAATTTTATCGCCGATTCATATCGCAAAGCCGTCGGCGCTGACGTGGCGCTGGTCAACGGCGGCTCGATTCGCGCGGATTTGACATACAATCCGGGCGCCTTGACCAAGCGCGACGTGCTTTCGATTCTGCCGTTTAACAATCCGATTGTGAAGACGGAAGTTTCCGGCAAACTTCTGCGCGAAATTCTCGAACACGGCGTCGCGCGCAGCGCCGAAGATAACGAGCCGGGACGCTTTCCGCAAATTTCGGGAATGAGCTTTAAATTCGACGTGTCGCGTCCGGCGGGCGCGCGCGTGACCGAGATTCTGGTCGGCGGAAAGCCCGTGGACGAAAAGAAAAATTACACGCTGGCGACTTCGGATTTTCTCGTCACGCGCGGCGGCGACGGTTACGTGATGTTCAAAAATGCGAAAGTTTTAACCAAAGCCGAAGAGGCGCCGAAGGATTCGGACGCGCTGGAAAAAGCGATTACGGCTTCGCCGAACAAAACAATTGCGCCGAAACTGGAAAACCGCATCGTCAAACTCGGTGCGGCGGGCGGCAAGGCGAAAGCAAGCTGCCCGTGAGAGATTTGGTCTGACACGAATCGTAAATGATTAATTCTCCGTCAAAACGCATTATTTTGACATAAAACATCTTCGATTTGGAGCAAATCGGGTTCAGTTTGAGACGAAACAAATTGCCTTATAAAAGAAAAAGGAACGGCAAAATACCGTTCCTTTTTATATTTATCACTCGACTGAGCGTTTATTTCAGCGAAGCGCTGTCAACGCGGAAAGTCGTCGCCAGCGAGCTGTCGGTCGTCGAACGGAACTGGACGCGAACCGTCTGACCTTTATAAGCCGATAGATTAAGCGATTTCTGCGAATAAACTCCGGCAGTGCCTTTGTTTAAGTTGCTGTAAGTCGCCGGTGTCGCCAGCAGAGTTCCCGCCGTATTGCGGACTTCGACAAACAAGCGGTCATACGCCGTGGTCGTCGTCGTTTCGCTTGACGAAACGTTGAGCCAGAAGGTTAAAGTTCCGGTCGCCGTCGAAGGAATCGTCACCGTCTGATAGGATTGACCCGAAACGCTATTATTGACGCCGAAATAGATGTAGCCGGTTCCGGCTTGCGGGTAGTTGCCCGGATTGACGTAGAAGTAACCGGTGCCCGAACCGACCCACGGAGAAGCACTGCCTTCAAATCCGCCGTTGGTCAGCAGTTCGGTTCCGCCTGTCGGAGGAGTCGGAGTCGGCGTTCCGCCGCCCGGACAAGTTCCGACGCCGACGGCACACCAGGCTCTCGCAACCGAGTTGTACTGCGCGCTGGTCGAGCCGAAAAGGTCGGTCGCCGCATTCTGCATCGCCGTTCTGGCGCCCGCGAAATTCGTGCCCGATGTCATATAGACGGTCAGTGCGCGATACCAGATTTTCGCCGCGTCGGTCGTGCCCATTCCGGTCACAGTCGTGCCGCTTAAGTGATGAGTGCCGCCGTTTGCCGCCAGATAAAATACGTGGTTGGCAATGCCGGAATTGACGTGGACGCCGCCCGAATCAGCCGTTCCCGTGTAGCGTTCGGAATAATGGTCGGGGTCGTCGTTCGACGTGTAACCGCCGTTTCCGGCTAAGTGCGGGTTGTCCATGTAGCGCAGCGCGTCGCCGGCGGTTCCGGGCGTGTAAGCGTCTTCACCGATTTTCCAGGTGTCGCCGCTGACTACGCCGCCGTCATTATAAAGCTCGACCATTACGCCGAAAACGTCGGACATCGATTCGTTTAACGCGCCGGATTCGCCCTGATAAGTCAGGTTAGCCGACCGCTCGGTGATGCCATGCGTCATTTCGTGACCGCAGATGTCAATCGTCGTCAGCGGCGTGAAGCTTACGCCGTCGCCGTCGCCGTAGCTCATCTGGTTGTTATACCAGAAAGCGTTGTTGTAACGACCGCTGCTGCCGAAGTGGACTCTGGAAGCGATTAAGGCAATCGAGCTGTTGGCGGCGGCAGTAGTAGTTCCGGGACCGCCGTTGCCGTCGATGCCGTTGCGACCGTGAACGTTCAGGAAATAATCGTAGGTTTTCGCCGCGCCGTAATGCGCGTCGACTCCGGCGCGTTGAATCGTCGTGTTCCAAACGTCGTCCGCGTCGGTGTAGCGTGATTGCGTGCCGCCGGTTCCGGTCGATTCGTTGCCGGTGCTGTTCATATTGAAAGTGCCCATTTTGCGGGTCAAATCTTCCATGTAGTAGGTCGCGCCGACGGAGCTGGTGTTGATGTTTACCGTACCGCTGTACAGCGACGAACCGGAGCCGGTTTGCAGGTTGTTATAATTGAAAACTCTTTCGCCCGTGTGCGCGTCGATAAAATCGACCGGCACGGCGGTGTCTTTCGAACCGTCGATGCGCGGCATTTCGATGCGCCAGGTTAGATGGTCGCGCGTTTCGCCGCGATAAATCCAGAGACTGACTTTCGGTTTTTCGCTCTCTTTCGCCGAGCCGTTATACAAACCGTTAGCAATCTCAATCGCATCGCCAGCCGACAGCGTCGGTTTCGTGCTGACCGAAATGGCTTCTTTTAAATCGTCCGTGACAGTGGAAACTTCGCCGTCGGATTTTAAGTGAACGATGGCTTCGCCTTCCCAGACGGGAACGCCGCCGACCGATTGACGAAAGCGGGTGTGCGCCATTCTTAACTCGTCAATATGGATTTTCTGCACTTCAAATTCATCGGAGTTGACGATGCCGCGCGCTTGCGAGCGACCGCGCAAAACCTCGATGCTGATTTGTTTTGCTCTTTCGTGTTCGTCTTGCGAGCCGGTATTGAAGACAGTCTTATTTGCATCAACCCGATTCGCTATTAAGCCGAATATGAGAAGCCCGACGAAAAGCGTCGCGGCTATAATACCTAGAAATTTTTTCACGCTCTAAATTACTCCTTAGCCTTAAATTTGGAAATTGCCGATAGTATTATCAAGCCGTATATAAAATAAGCGCTAAAATGGGCGCGGAGAATAAATTTTTTTTCCAAATATATTGAGAGTAAGCAGACTTGTTTCTGCACAGTTCGTCGGAGAATTACAAAAACAAGAAGGTGAAAGCAACTATAAACTTTTCTTATTCGGGGTGTCAAGAAAGGTTGTGGCATAAAGTTGAAAAAATGAAAAGTCGCGCGTTTTTCGAGACGCGTTTAAAATATCTATCGGATGTCTTTTCTGATAAACGCTAAAGTCGGCGACGTTTTTTCGTGGGACGAGGTTTCGGAAATTCACCGCATTCGCAACGGAATTTACCAGCGCGGCGGACGCCTCGTTTCGCTTCTGACCGATTTCGGCAAAATCAACCCGTGTTATCCCGATTTCCACGGCAGCTCGCCCGATCGGATTTTCTACACCGGCGCGGGCAGGCGCGGCGACCAGCGGCTTGATTCCTTCAATCAGGCGATGTTTAAGGCAGCCGAATCAAAACACGCCGTTCCGCTTTTTAATAAATTGAAAGTCGGTCGCTGGGAATTTATGGGTTTCTGGAAAGTATTAGAAGGAAAATATATTTTTGACGAGAGGCAGGATAGAATGGTCTGGCTGTTTACTTTGCAGAGGGTCGATAAAAATGCTTGAAATAAGAAAAGCCTTGGAAGCGGACAAGCCGCAGGTTTGGGAAATCATCAAAGACGTCATCGCGACCGGCGACACATACATTTTTTATCCCGATTCGCCGCGCGAAAAAATGCTCGCCTACTGGTTTGCCGCCGATAAGAAAACGTATGTCGCGCTCTGGTCGGAACCAACTGCGACGACAGCCGAAGGGCTGAATCAAAAAATCGTCGGCACGTTTTTTCTCAAAGACAATCAGCCGGATTTAGGCTCGCACGTCGCCAACGCCGGATATATGGTCGCGCCCGCCGCCAAAGGCAAACGCGTCGGCAGAACGATGGCGGAATTTTCGCTCGAAGAAGCCCGCCGGCTCGGCTACCGCGCGATGCAGTTTAATTTCGTGGTCAAAAGCAATGAAGTCGCCGTCCGTTTATGGCAGAATCTCGGCTTTGAAATCATCGGCGAAATTCCCGAAGCGTTTAATCACGCGCAGAACGGCTTGACGAATGCTCTCATAATGTATCGAAAGCTGTAGTTTATTTCTTTTCGCCGAGCGCGACGGCGCGACGGTATGCGGCGTAGACGGCTTTCGATAAAACCGTTCGCAGGCTGCCTTTTTCCATTTGATAAATGGCTTCGGCGCTCGTGCCGCCCGGCGAAGTGACCATATTTCTGAGTTCCGCCGGGTGCTTGTGCGATTCCATCGCGAAAAGAACCGCGCCGAGCATCGTTTCCTGCACGAGTTCCTTTGAAACTTCGCGCGAAAAACCCATATGCACGCCCGCGTCGGTCAAAGCTTCCATCACCATAAAAATATAGGTCGGTCCGGTCGCGCTCAAGCTGGTCGCCATATCAATCATATTTTCCGTTTCGACGAAAAGCTCTTTGCCGAGCGCCGTGAGCAAGGCTTTCACTTGCGCTTTTTCCGCTTCGGAAATTTCTTCCGTGCAAGTCCAGGCGGTCATTCCCGCGCCGATTTGCGAAGGCGTATTCGGCATCGCCCGGATGATTTTTTGATTGCCTAAAGCTTCGGAAATCGTTTCCAGACGCGCGCCGGCGATGATTGAAAGCACAAGTTGATTCGGCGCGACGATGCCTTTCAATTCCGGCAAAACGCCTTTCAAACGCTGCGGTTTGACGCATAATGCGACGATTGAATTGTCGCTCGCTTTAACGCTTTCGACCGCTTCGGCGTTTTTCTCAAAAACCTGAATTCCGTATTTTTCGTTTAGTTCCCGGCGCCGCGCGGCGCGCGGATGGCTGCCGGCAATCTGCTCGGCGCCGACCAGATTTTTTCGCAAAAGCCCGGCGATAATCGATTCCGCCATCACGCCGCTGCCGATAAAAGCCAGTTTAGTGTTTGATAAATTGTTTTTCATAAATTTGTGAATCGCGAATCGCGAATCGTAAAATTGCCGGTTTGGTATTTATCGTTCTTGTTTTATATTTTGATAAAGAACTTTTTTTCTATTAGCGATTTACGATTCACGAAAGAAATGACAATAGACGAACAAATCGAATTTATCAAAAAAGGCGCGGTCGATTTAATCCGCGAAGAAGATTTAAAGGCAAAGCTGGAAAAAAGCGCGAAAACCGGAAAGCCTCTGCGCGTCAAGCTCGGCGCCGACCCGACCGCGCCCGACATACATCTCGGGCACACGGTCGTCATCCGCAAATTAAAAGCGTTTCAGCAGCTCGGACACACCGCGATTTTTCTCATCGGCGATTTTACCGGAATGATTGGCGACCCGACGGGAAAATCGGCAACTCGCCCGCCCTTGTCGCCCGAAGAAATCGCCGCAAACGCCGAAACTTATAAAACGCAGATTTTTAAATTGCTCGACCCGGAACGCACCGACATTCGCTTTAATTCCGAATGGATGGAAAAATTCGGCGCGGCGGATTTTGTCCGTCTGACGTCGCGCGTAACGGTTAAACAAATTCTCGAACGCGACGATTTTGACAAACGGATGCGCGAGGAAAAACCGATTGCGCTGCACGAGCTGCTTTATCCGCTGGTGCAGGGCTACGATTCGGTCGCTCTGGAATCGGACGTCGAACTCGGCGGAACCGACCAGAAATTTAATCTTTTGATGGGCAGAAATTTGCAGCGCGAATACGAGCAGGAGCCGCAGCTTCTTTTGACCGTGCCGCTTTTGAAAGGCTTGGACGGCGTGCAGAAAATGTCGAAATCGCTGAATAATTACATCGGCATCAACGAGGCGCCAAACGAAATGTTCGGCAAAGCGATGTCGATTTCCGACGAGCTGATGTGGGAATGGTACGAGCTTTTGACGGATTTGACGCCGTCGGAAATCGGCAGCCTGCGCTCGAAATGCGCCAACGGCGAAGAAAATCCGCGCAACGTGAAAGTGAATCTGGCAAAGTCGGTTATCAGCGATTTTCATTCCGCTCAAGCCGCCGCCGAAGCCGAAGAAGAATTCAACCGCCGCTTCGTGAAAAAGGAAATTCCTGACCAGATTGCGGAAACGCAATTTGCTCCGGGCAGATACAATCTGGCGGAAATGCTCGTTCAAACCAATCTCGTCGCCTCGAAAGGCGAAGCCCGACGCCTGATCGAGCAGGGCGGCGTAAAAATCAACGGCGAAAAAGCTTCCGACGCGAAAGCCGAAATTGATTTAAAAGACGAAATCCTGCTGCAAGTCGGCAAGCGCAAGTTTTTGAAGGTAAAAGGAAACTAGAGATTATCCGGGCGTTGTCCGGGCAATTTCATAGAAGCTAAGCGAAAATGTCGCAAATCATCGAAACCGAAGAAACTTTAATCATCGAAACGCCGGAGCGCGTGTCGCTGGCTTTTGCTCTGGCGTCCATCGGCAATCGCTTCCTCGCCGTGGCGATTGACCATTTTATTCAATATTTTGCGATTTTCGCCGTTTCGTGGGCTTTTTTGAGCATTTCCGGTTTCGGCGAGACGGTCGAGCGCGAGGGCGGCGCTTACTCGTTATTACAGGAAATGCCGAAATGGATAATCGCGCTGCTGATAATCCTGCTTTTGCTGATTTTCGCCGGTTATTTTATCTTTTTCGAATGGCTCTGGAACGGGCAGACGCCCGGAAAACGTTTATTAAAATTGCGCGTGATTCGCGAAGACGGACGCCCGATTACGCTCTGGGAAGCGGTGGCGCGAAATCTTTTGCGGGTTTTCGATACGTTTCCGGGTTTTGTTCTGCCGATTTATTCCATCGGTTTGATAACGATTTTTATGAGCCGCCGCGACCAGCGCATCGGCGATATGTTTGCCGGAACGGTCGTCATCCGCGAGCGCTCGGACGAAGCGCCGAAATTTTCGGACGTGTTTTCGACCAGAATCACCGACGCGGCTTTGCGGCGACTGCAAAAACAAACTTTTTTCACGGCGGATTTACGCACCGTGACCGAAGCCGAGATTGAAGTCGTCGAAAGCTTTCTCAGGCGGCGCGACGATTTGTCCGAAAGACAGAGGCTCTGGATGGCGTGGCGCGTGGCGCTGCCGATTATGTATAAAATCAAGCCCGTTTACGATATGCAGACGTTCACTTACGAAGGATTTCTCGAAGAGCTGGTCCACCGCTATCATTCGCGAAACCGTTTTATAAATTAGCCCCCGGATTCGGAAAATAAAATCGACGGATTCTAAATTCCAAACTGCGAATCCCAAGTTAATCCGGATAATATTTTCCGAAATAATTTTTATTTTCGGGATAATCTATAATTAACAATTTAGAATTTAGAATTAGCCGGTTTCTTTAATAACGCACGTTTTTGCTAAACCTCTGCAAGATATGTTATCTTGCTTTCTCTGAAAGATTTCCAGTCTTTTGCAAGTCAAGTTGTGAATAAGCAAAAAAATATACTCGTCACGGGCGGAGCCGGATTTATCGGTTCGCATCTGGTTGATAATCTGCTGGCTGAAAGCGGTCGGCAGGTTACGGTCGTCGATAATTTCAATGAGTTTTACGCGCCCGAAATAAAGCGCGGCAACGTCTCACATCATATTGATAACCGGCAGTTTCAACTGCGCAAAGTCGATATTTGCGACCGCGACGCTTTGCGCGAAGTGTTTGCCGAAAGTCGATTCGACGCCGTCGTGCATCTGGCGGCGTGGGCTGGCGTGCGACCGTCGCTGCTGAACCCGAGGCTTTACACCGAGGTCAACGTCAACGGCACTTTGAATCTGCTCGAACTGGCGAAAGAATTTGCGGTCAGGCAATTCGTTTTCGGCTCGTCGTCGAGCGTTTACGGCATCAACTGCAAAATTCCCTTCTCGGAAGAAGACAAGATTTCCAAGCCGATTTCGCCATATGCGGCGACCAAAGCGGCGGGCGAGCTTTTATGCCACACTTTCTCGCATCTCTACGATGTGCGCACGGTTTGCCTGAGATTTTTTACCGTTTACGGCGCGCGCCAGCGTCCGGATCTGGCGATTCATAAATTCTCGAAACAGATTTGGGCGGGCGAGCCGATTCAGATGTTCGGCGACGGCACGACCCGGCGCGATTACACCTATATCGACGATATTATTCAAGGCGTGCGCGCGGCGATTGATTACGAAAAATCGAATCACGAAATTTTTAATCTCGGCGAATCGCAGACGATTGAATTAACAAAATTAATTGCGCTGCTGGAAGAAAATCTGGACAAAAAAGCGATTATCCAGCGCCAGCCGATGCAGCCGGGCGACGTTCCCGTCACTTTCGCCGACATTTCAAAGGCGCGCGAGTTATTAAATTACAATCCGCAGACGAAAATCGAAGACGGCATTCCGAAATTCACCGATTGGTTTGTCGGGCAAATGTCGGAAACGCAAGGCGTAAAATGCAAAATGCAAAATTAAGGATTCGGGATTAAATCTTTCTTCCGTTTCGCATTTTGCATTTAATAAAGCCCTTTTTCGCCTTTCGGTCGCGTATTCCAGCGTTTATGAATCCAGAGCCATTGTTCGGGATAAGCGCGGACGTATTTTTCCACCGTATTCGTGATTTTCTGCGTTAAATCCCAAACGTCCTTTTCCGGATTTGCAGTTTTTTCGTATTCAATCGGCGGTTCCAGATAGACGACGTATTTTTGTTTTTCTTCTTCCCAGACGGCGAAAGCGGGCAAAACAAAGGCGTTTGTGCTGATAGCGAGTTTGGCGATGCTCGCCGTCGTCGAAGCCGGAACGCCGAAAAAATCGACGAAAACGCCTTCGCGTTCCTGCACGTTTAAATCCGCCAGAATTCCCAGAAGCTCGCCGTTTTCCAGCACGCGAAACATCTTGCGCGCTGATTGTTTTTTGTCTAAAGTGACGCAGCCCAGACGAGTTCGCAAACTGTCCACGTAATTTTCCACCAGCGGATTGTCGATGCGCCGGACGAGAATATTCATCGTCTGGTCAAAGGCGGGCGGCAAAAGATTAAAAATCTCCCAGCTGCCGAAATGTCCGGTGAAAAACAAAATTCCGCGACCCGTAGCGTGCGCCCGGTCGAAATGTTCCTTGCCGACGACCTCGACCAGTCGGCGCACTTTTTCCGGCGAAAATTCGTTAAAATGCGCAACGAAGCCGAGCTGCCGACCGAGCGATTCAAACGTGCCGCTCAGAATTTTTTCTTTTTCCTCAGGCGGCAAATCCGGCAGAGCGATTTCCAGATTGCGGCGACCCGTTTTTTTCAGCTTCGGAAAAAGGCTGACGATTGTTTTCCCCAAAGATTTTCCCGCCTTCATCGAAGCTTTCAAAGGCATTAAACCGATCGCGCCGAGCAGCGCTCGAACGGCGTAATATTCGGCTTTAGTTTGAAGTTTACCGCGTTTTTTCGGCATTAGAAGATTTTCGATTGGCGATTGGCGATTTCGTAAGGAAATTATATCTTTTAAATTTATTCGGTGCGAGCCGAATTGCGCTTCCAATCGCCAATCAAATTAGCTCCATTTGAAAAATGTTCTGGTTATCGGCAATAAGCGGTGTTTGGCAACCGTATTGCGAAAGAAAATTTCGTGTTCGGCTTCGACGCGCGACATTTCCATCATTTCGAGAAAACATTCCGGCATTTCCAGTTCTCTTGCAAAGTTCGCCGCGTCGATGTATTCCTGCACGTTCTGGCTTTCCAGTCTGCCGGCAAAATACATCGGGAAAAACCATCCCGAAACGCGGCAGCTCAAGCCCAGGGTGCGCCCGATTGTCCAGAAAACGGCTTCTCTTAATCTTCGCGGCTTCGCGCCCAATGTTTCCAGCCAGCGCCCGACGCCCGCGCGGTGCGCCCATTCTTCGGCTTCGATTTTTTTGATGTGCGTTCTTTCGTCGGATTCTTTGAGCGATTTCCAATGCCCACGATAAGCGTAAGCCGCCGCCAATTCGCCCGAATAAGCGTTTTGCAGAATGCGGATTAAATTTTGCCGGGCATTATTCATAAACTTTTGCACAGACTCAAGATACTCTTTCGACTAATTTTGTTTTAGAAATCGCGCTGCTATTTATTTAAAGTCAATTTATCTTTGTAACTTTGACATTTTTCAGTATTTCTTCGATTTTCACAACCATATATTCAAACTTTGCCGCATTGCTTTCGGGTTTTGGATTACAGTTTGCGTCTATTGAAGCATACATATTTCTATGGTTGATCTGCACGGAAATAAAATTTGTTCTGCCGTGCGTGGAAAAAAATTTGTTGGTGCAGCCATCCTGATTATCCAAAGCTTTGAGGGCGAAAGCGGAAAAGCCGATTTTCTCAAATTCGAAAATCAACTGCTCAAGTTGTTTTTTTGAAATCCTCTCTTTGAGCTTCGGTTTTTTCATTATTAAGAGGAGAGATTGCAGAGAAGAAGTATTGGAAGGAAGATTAGAATAGGATTTTCCCGAGACGCGCCCGTCCGAGCCGATTATTGCTTCGCTCCAACTGCCTTCTCCGAAACCGGTGCGATATGTAATGCTGAAATCTTCGGGAATCTCGCCATTTTCGAGATTCCAGATTTTTACGCCTCTGATTCTTTCAGCCAAATCGCGAAGCGTTGCAGTACGGTTGCCAGAATCGCCCAGATAGTTTGAAACCTCTTTGGTTTGTCCGTTTATTCGAATCGAAATCGTTTCAGTGGATTGGTCGGAAATGGTCGAACGTATTTCTTCGTCTTCCGGCGGGAAATCTTTTCCGAATTTGAAGAACTGAATTTTCTCCAATTCGGAGATTAACGACCTTAATGTTTCTTTGGTTAATTTCGCCTTCGTCTCGTCGATTTTTTTAGCGGTTTTGCCGCCGCCGGATAAAATGCTCGCAAACGGACGTGGAAGGGGAAGTCCCGCATAACCTTTAAACGACCAATCGCCATTCGCTCGAATAGTTATGACATACTCTTCAAATCTTCCGGTTCTTTTAAGAGTAATAATCAAATCATCAGGAATTTTACCGTTTTTAATGAAAGATTGAGCCGAAATCTGCAGGGTTAAAAAGCCGAACAAAATCAAACTCAAAGCAATGTGTTTCATCATATTTTTCTGCCGGAATCAATGATTTGTATGATGAACCGTGTCATTCAGACAGTTGCTTTTTCGACGCGATTGTAAACCGTGTCGCGTTCGACGGCTTCAAAGCCCGCCCTTTCGATCATCGCGATTAGTTCGGCTTTCGACATTTTGACTTCGCCGCCTTCTTCGACCGAATAGCTGTGCGTCAGCTCGCCGCCGTCGGTAATCGTGCCGTCGACGTCGTTCGCGCCGAAATGCAGCGCGGTCTGTGTCGTCGCCTTGCCGAGCATCACCCAATACGCTTTGATATGGTCGAAATTATCGAGCATCAGGCGCGAAACGGCGATTGTTTTCAAATTATCAATCGCATCAGGTCCGGGCAAGCTCGATAAAGCCGTGCCGCTCGGAAAAAAGGCGAGCGGAATAAAGCACTGAAAACCGCCGGATTCGTCTTGCTGCTCGCGCAATTTTACAAAATGGTCGACGCGGTCTTCCGTCGATTCGATGTGACCGTAAAGCATCGTTGCGTTGGTTTTAAGTCCGGCTCGATGGACTTTTCCGGCAAGCTCGAGCCAGCGCGCGCCGTCGCATTTGTGGTCGCAGATGCGCGAGCGCGTCGGCTCGGCGAAAATCTCCGCGCCGCCGCCCGGACAACTGTCCATTCCCGCCGCTTTCAGTTTTTCGATAACGTCTTCGTCCCGCATTTTGTAAAAACGCGCGAAGAAATCCAGTTCGACCATCGTCAAAGCTTTCAGATGCAAAGCCGGAAATTCTCGTTTCAGAGACGAAAACAAATCGGTGTAATACTCGAAAGGCAGTTTCGAATTCAAACCGCCGACAATATGCAGCTCGGTCGCGCCTTCATTGACGGCGTTTCGGGCGATTTCGATACCTTCTTCAATCGAATGCGTGTAAGCGCCTTCCTGGCGCGCGCGTTTGTAAAAACCGCAGAATTTGCAGTCGGCGACGCAGATGTTCGTGTGATTAAAATGGCGATTGACGTTAAAATAAGTCGTCCGCCCGTGTTTTTTTCGCCTGACGAAATCGGCGAGCTTGCCGAGCGCGTTTAAATCGTCCGTTTTGTATAAATCGATGCCTTCGTCAAAGGTCAAACGCTCGCCCGCTTCGACCCGCGCGGCGATTTTATTTAAATTCGTATCAAATGAAAATTGCATAACATTTATGATAGAGGGCAATCCCCGTGCCTTAACTTTAACAAAAACCCGCAGAAATGTTTATCCGAAAGCCCTGTAAATACGCGGTTTATTTGACGGCGAATCTTTTCCGGTTTAAGTTAAACAGCAAAGGCGTAAGCAATTTGCAAAAAATATAGCCGGATTCGGAAAAATGCGAAAATCACAAAATGTTCATCCGTTTTATCGTTAAATATTTTAATCAACCGGCGAAAAGAGAGGAAACCGGCATTTTTCGCGCGGCGGATTACGTCCGGGATTTTACGGAAATCCGTGCGGCGGAAAAGGAAAACCTGCAAAAGCTTATCGAATGGTTCGACGAAAATCTGCCGGTGCCGGAATTTTACGACGACCCGGCAAAAAGAAGCGAGGAGCAGCACACATATTTCTGGTTTAAAACGAGCGCGACCGAATTTCTCGACAACATGAACGCGCTGGCGGCAATTTTAGAAGAAAACGGAATCAAAGTGGAAAGATTGACCGCCGCCGAAACGCCCGGAAAATTGATTTTCGAAGACTACTGCCAGATAGCGGTCGTTCCGCTGGAGGGAGACGTTTTAAAAATTAAGTAATAAAAATTACGGACGGCAATAGATGCCGAAAGGCAACGACTTCGCCAGACGTCAAACGCGCGCCTTCTTCGACCTTTTCGGCGATGAAATGCAATTTTTATCAAATGAAAATCGCATAAATTCAAATTTAAGTTAAATCAAAACTCGGCGCGCTGTGCCAATGGTGCTCGATGTTCTGCATCAGCAAGGCGTGGTCAAACTTCACCGAATCTTTCGGAAACATCGCTTCATCATTGTAAAAACTCGATTCGACAAAATCCACGTCGAGCGCTTCGACTTTCCATTTTTCGATTTCCAGATTGATTCCGTCTAAATTCGTCCCGTTTTTGGTCACGGAATAACCGAGCGAGCCTTTTTCAAAAAAATTAGAAGCTTCGGCAAGCGAAGCGAAAACGGAATTTTCGGGAAAATTTTCGGAAATCGTTCCCGACAGCTTCACCGAAACGGTTTCGTCTGAGGATTTCATCGAAAAATTTATCCTGTTTCCATTTTCCGTGACGGCGAAATTCGCCCTGTGATGTTCGCCAGGAAAAAGCCTTCCGCCGAGCGCCGAATTGATAAAAGAGTTCGTATCGCGGCGCGGAATATAAACTCCTTCCATTGTTTCGCCGCTCGCGTCTTCCCACAAAACCGCGATTCGATGCGCGGCGTTTTCGCTGTCGATGCCGGTAAATTCCGGCGCAAATTTCGGGCGAACATGCTCGAGCCGGATTAAACAAATTCCGGCAATGGCGTTTCCTTTGTGCAGTTTAGGGCGAAAACCCCTTGGCAGAACTTTTTGTATTGCGCCCGCGTCGGCGCGGTAATTTACTAAAATTCTTCGTTTAATAATGCCTTGCAGCGTCGGGATTTTCATTTTAAAAACTTCTCCATAAAAACCGCGCCGCCGAAGGTGACGAATAAAATCACGCTGACAAAGGCGTTGGTCGTAAAAAACGCGGCGTTCATTCGTGATAAATCGTTCGGCTTGACGAGCGTGTGCTGGTAAATCATCAACGCGCCGACCGCCGCCACGCCGGTTAAAGCAAGCCAGCCTAAATCGGTGACGAGATAAAGAAGAAGCAAAACGACGAACGCCTGCGCGTGAAAAATCCTGGCAATCCAGAGCGAATTTTTGATGCCGAAACGCGCCGGAATCGAGCGCAAGCCCGCTTTTTTGTCGTATTCAAAATCCTGGCACGCGTATAAAACGTCGAAGCCGGCAGTCCACATCATCACCAGCAGCGAAAGCAAAAGCGGGATTTCCGAATCGAGCGAGCCGCGCACGGCAATCCAAGCCGCCGACGGCGAAATCGCCAAGCTCCAGCCTAAAACCAAATGCGCCAGAGACGTAAATCTTTTCGCGTAGGAATAACCCAAAATGCTCAGCAGCGCGACGGGCGACAAGGCAAACGTCAGCCAGTTGAGCGAATAAGCGGCAAGCAGAAACAACGCGACCGAAACGATGAAAAACGACCACGCAAAATCGAGCGAAAGCTTTCCGCTCGGCAATTCGCGGCTCGCCGTGCGCGGATTTTCGGCGTCAAACCGGCGATCGATGATGCGATTGAAAGTCATCGCCGCCGAGCGAGCGCCAAACATTGCCGCCGTTATCCAGAGAATCTGCTGCCACGACGGCAAGCCGTTTGCCGCCAGAACCGCGCCGAGAAAAGCAAAAGGCAAAGCGAATAAAGTGTGCTCGAACTTTATCATCCGAAGCGTGGTTTTAAGTTTTTCCCAGAAAGATTTCATCCGTTTAAAATTTCAGATTGCAGATTCCGAAGCGAAACTCCGAATTGTAAGCAAGCAAAACTGATGCCGAAAGCAAAGTTTAGCAAAATCAATGTATTTTTCTAGTTTCGTTTGGCAATTTGCAAAATTCTTCCGCAGAAAATTGCAAATTACTGTAATATATTTTTCGTCTGTTCGCCGCAGATTTTATCGAGCGCGGCAAACGAAAGACCAATCTGAAATCGCCGATATAAAATCGTAAATCCTTTTATGCCTTCGGGAAAAACTCACGACGCCATTACATTTCTGCTGGTCGCGCCGACTTTCGCCGCCGCGTGGATAGCCACGAAAAACCTTCCGGTCGCCGGCATAGTCACTTTCGGGATGCTTTTCGGCGGTCTGATGTTCGGTCCCGATCTGGACACCGCCAGCAAGCAGTATTCGCGCTGGAGCGTTTTTCGCTTTCTCTGGTATCCGTATCAGGTGTTTTTCAAACACCGCTCGCGCTGGTCGCACGGGCTGCTTTTCGGCACCTTCCTGCGCGTCGTCTATTTTCTGGGCGCGCTGACGCTGACGGCGTTTGCCGTCAGCTATCTGATAACGGCTTATCAGGGCGAAGGCGCGCCGGATTTATTGGAAATGACCAAAACCTGGAGCGCCGTCGGCGAATACGTGCGCGCCAACGTCGGCGAATACGCTTTCCCGTCGCTGTTCATCGGACTCTGGCTCGGCGCGGCGAGTCACACGTTTACGGATATGGCAGGCACGTTTATCAAGACGGGCAGAGTTACGGAATTTCTCTAACAGTTATCATTCAACATTTATCATTGAACAAAAGACGTTGATAAATGATAAATGTTGAATGATAAATGTTTTTAGCCGCCTTTGCGCGCCAGCGAAATTCGCGAAGCCTGTCGTCTGACGCCGTCGGAGACGTTTCGATTTTTGCTCAAAGCGATTAAATCCCGAAGCTGCAAACGCGTTAAAATACTCATCACGTTGGAAAGCGGCGTGCGCGGGTTGCGCGCCAGATTGTGAACAATCGTGTAAATTCGAGACCATTGGCGACTGGCGGCGATTTGCCGCAGAATGTCTTCCGGCACGGTGCGCATCGAAGCGATTTTTTCCACTTCCTGCTCGGTGATGCGCGGATTTTGCATTACCGCCTGGGCGACGATGCGATTCGGGTCGCGAATCAGAATGTTGCGGGCTTCGCGGTCGCCTTTCATCGCCAGCTTGACGCGGTCTTTCATACTCATTCGCAGGACGCGGTTCAGCATCGACACGCGCTCGCCGGAAATCTCGTCGTTTTCCATTCGCAATTCGCCGAGAATTTTGCCCAAGATAGCCTGCCGCTGTTCTTCGGTTTCCTCGTAAAATTCTTCGATTAAATCGCTGGAAAGCCACGAATCGTCAATTTCCGAATCGGGAATTTCGATGTGTTTGGCGATTAAAATCGCGTCGTCGACGCTCAGGCTCGACGCTTCCAGATTTTCCGCAAACTCGGCTTTTTCAATAAATTCCGCCGCCGCTTCCAGCCCTTGCGCGCGAAGCTCGTTGGCAATCTGCTGCGCGCCTCGCTCTTTCTGGAAAAACTCGCGCTTGGTTTCCTGCGCTCGCCGTTCGGCTTCCGCCGTCCGGTACGGGTTGGCGATAATCGCCTCGATGATTTGCGGCGTGCGAATCAGGCGCTGCTGATTAAGCGTGATAAGCTCCAGCAGGCTTCCTTCTTTGGTGTTCCGCGCAAATTTGATAATCGCCGTATCCGGCGTGTTGAAATTCGAGATTATCGCTTCGTAAGCGTTAAAAGGAAGATTTTCTTCGCTCGCGAAATACTCCAGCACCTGCGGCGAGACGCGCGGCGCGGAAACGATGTCTTCCAGGCGTTCCTTGTCCTGATTTTTCAGAGTTTCGCGCGCGTTGCCGGATAATTCCTCATCGCCGTTTTGCGCCAGCGCGACGAGAATTTCGAGCAAATCGCTCTGCGGCAAAGGCAGAATCCCGCGCGAAGCGGCAACGCGCGCCGGACGCGGCGCAGTGCCTTCGACGACTGCTCGGACAATCGGATTCGTAGAAGCTGTTTCGATATTCATAAAAATTGGAAAGAAGTGTCTGGAAAGTTTTGGAGCGTCCGGGCTTTGCACCCGCAAATATATTGTAACATAATTTTTAGTTGAAAAACGGCAGTTTCGAATTTGCCGGTTTGATAAAATAAATTTACGACATCGCTTTTTCAAATGGATTTGAACCAGGCAATAAAACTTTGGTATAACTTTGAACCGGTAAACGGCGCTTCGTTCGGGTTAAATGATTACGTGCGAGTAAAATCGGGCGAGCTTGCCGGTCAGGGCGCGAGCGTCATTTCGTTAATCAAGCTCGAACCGGTAACTTATCTGGTCGAGCTTGATTGCGCCAGCGGCGGCGATATAGTAATTGCCGGGTCGGAAATTGAAAGCGCTTAACGGAAATCACCGGCGAAGCATTCAGACGCCGGAATTGAAAATTTAAGTTCTTGACAGCTAAACGGGCATCACTTAGTCTAAAAGAGTGGAGCGTTTCTCCGCCTCATTAGAACTAATTAGCCTTCTATGTAAAATCCATTTTTCTCCAATTTTTAATATAAAAATGATAAAAGAACAGATTAAAAATCTTATTACGGAAAAAACTGCGCGCATCGGTGTTATCGGGCTCGGCTACGTCGGCTTGCCCTTGATTGTCGAGTTTGCCTTGAAAGGCTTCGAGGGCATCGGTTTTGAAGTCGATGCCAGAAAAGCCGAAGCCATTAATAACGGCGAATCTTACATCGTTGACGTGACGAGCGAAAATGTCAAAAAATGCGTCGATGCCGGCAAATTGAAAGCGACGACGGATTTTTCCGAGCTTGATAAATGCGACGTGATTATCATCTGCGTCCCGACGCCGCTGCGGAAAACAAAAGACCCGGATATGTCTTACATTCTGGCGGCTGGCGAGGAAATTCAGAAATATATGCGGCGCGGTCAATTGATTATTCTCGAATCGACCACTTATCCCGGCACGACCGACGAGGTTTTACAGCCGATGTTCGAGGAAAAAGGCTTTAAGCTGGACGAGGATTTTCTGCTCGCTTTTTCGCCCGAACGCGTCGATCCCGGCAATCCGCAGTTTCAGACGCACAATATTACAAAGGTCGTCGGCGGCGTCGGCAAGGATTCGACCGAAGTTTCGGCGCAATTGTATGCGCAAATCGTCGATAACGTTCACGCCGTCTCCAGCGCGCGCGTCGCCGAAGCCTGCAAATTGTGGGAAAACACTTTTCGCGCCATCAATATCGGGATGGCAAACGAGATGGCGAAAGTCTGCAACGCGCTCGGCATCGACACCTGGGAAGTGGTGCGCGCGGCGGCGACCAAGCCGTTCGGCTTTATGCCGTTTTATCCGGGACCCGGAATCGGCGGTCACTGCATCCCGCTCGACCCGCATTATCTTTCGTGGAAAGCCCGCCAGCACGGTTTCGATTCGCGTTTTATCACGCTCGCCGAAGAAATTAATTCTTCGATGCCGAAATACGTCGCCAGCCTGGTGCGCGACGCTTTGAACGAGCAGGAGAAATCGGTCAAGGGCGCGAAGATTTTAATTTTGGGCGTCGCTTACAAAAAAGACATTGACGATATGAGGGAATCGCCCGCGCTGTCGGTGATTGACCTTCTGCGCTCGCGCGGCGCGCAGGTTTTTTATCACGACCCGTTTGTGCCGGAAGTGCATTTCGACCACGCTTACACCATCGGCGCCGGCGACCCGCTCTACAATTCGGATTTGACCGACGATTTAATCAAATCATCGGATTGCGTCGTCATCTGCACCGAGCATTCCGGCGTCGATTACAACAAAGTCTGCGAATTGTCGAAAGTCATCGTTGACACGCGCAACGCTTTAAAAGAGGAAACGCGCAACGGCAGCCGCGCGAAAATTGTCCGTTTGTAAATGGAAAAGTTCAGATTCAGGCGTCTGGCGCCGACAGATTTTCCCGTGCTGCTCGAATGGCTTTCCAAAAAACACGTCGCCGAGTGGTGGGACGACGGCGACGACACGCTCGGAAAAATCGCCGCGCATTACGGCGCGGCTGACGAAACGCGGCGTTTTCTCGTGCTGGACGGCGACAAGCCGATCGGCTATTTTCAGTATTATTTCGACGGCGACGAAACAATCGGAATCGACCAGTTTATCGGCGATGAAACATATCTGAATCGCGGCGTCGGCGAAAAAACGATTAAAATGTTTGTGCAGTTGATCGCCGAAAAACACAATCCCGCCTTTATCATCCTCGACCCGTCGCCGGAAAACGCCAGAGCCGTCAGATGTTACGAGAAAGTCGGTTTTCGTCATTACGAAACCAGAGAACTTGAGGGCGGCGAGACGGCGTATATAATGCGCCTTAAAATTCCTCCGGCGGGCGAAAGGCGAAAAGATAAATGTTAAAAATCCTGAACATCGTTGGCGCGCGTCCGAATTTTATGAAAATCGCGCCGATTGTCCGCGAGATGCGGCGGCGCGAAAGCGATTTTCTGCCGCTCATCGTGCATACCGGACAGCATTACGACGCGGCGATGTCAGATTCTTTTTTTACGGATTTGGACATCCCGGCGCCGGATTTTCATCTCGAAGTCGGCTCGGCGTCGCACGCCGTTCAGACCGCGCGCGTGATGACGGCTTTCGAGCCGGTCGTCACGCAGGAAAAACCCGATTGGGTGCTGGTCGTCGGCGACGTTAATTCGACCATCGCCTGCGCTTTAGTCTGCGCGAAGCTCGGAATCAAAGTCGCGCACGTCGAAGCCGGTCTGCGCTCGCGCGACCGCACGATGCCCGAAGAAATCAACCGCATTTTAACCGACCAAATCTCGGATTTGCTTTTGACGCCTTCGCCCGACGCTGACGAAAATCTGATTGCCGAAGGAATCGCGCCGGAAAAAATTAATTTCGTCGGC
>DASVRL010000196.1:0-1896 GCA_036388635.1 Pyrinomonadaceae bacterium | reverse complement strand
TTTGCTCGCTTCGATTTTCTGCCCGTTGACTTCCAGAAGATAATCGCCTTCGCGGACGTCGACGCCCGGCTGGTCGAGCGGCGCGCCGAACGAGCCGTTGGCAGCTGTAAAAGGCGTCGAGCGATAAATTTTCTTAAAGCGATAACGTCCGTCCGCGATTTCGTAATCGGCGCCGAGCAAGCCGATGCGATTTCCGCCGCCGGTGGGCGGCTGCGCGTCACCGCCGCCGATGCCGAGATGGCTGACGGAGACGTGTCCGAGCATCTGCCGCATCAAGGAATTCAAATCGGTGCGGCGCGTGACGGTCGGCAGGTACGCGGAATATTCGCGTTCCAGCAGAGCGAGATTTTGCCCGTGATAATTCGGGTCGTAAAACCAGTCGCGCATAATCCGCATCGATTCGTGAAACATCTGACGCCATTCTTCGGCAGGCGCGACGCGAACTTCCATCTTGTTGAAATCCTGCTTGCCGTCGTCCGCCCTGGCGGGCGTTTCCGCGCCGGTCAGAAAATAGTCGCGCCCTTTGCGATACAAAATCCGGCTGCCGTCGCGCGTGATGTCGACCGCGTTTATCTCGTCCACGATTTTTTCCATTCTGCCGCCTTTCGCCAAATCGAAAAGATAGACGGCTTGCGATTGCGACGGCTCGCTGAAATCACCCGGCGCTTTCGACCATTCGCCGACGACCAGATGCAATTTGCCGGCTTTGCCCGCCGCGAGCTGCGAATAATCGCGCTGCGGCAGCGGCAGATTAACAAAACGCGCCGACGCATTATCAAAATCAATCTTCACCTGCGAGGCGGCTTCATTAATTTTCGCGTCAGCATTCGGCTGACCGTTCGGCAAAAGCGGCGACGGCGTATCTCTCGACAAAATAAACGCGTGAACGCGCCGCACGAGCAGCGGATTGGCTAAAACTCCGTTCAGAACGCCCCAGCTAAACTCGCTCGTTCCGGCATTGGCGCTGGAAACGAAATAGAGATATTTGCCGTTCGGGTCGAAAACGGGCAGCTGCGTGTGCGTCACGCCGTCCGTGATTTGGACGTTTTTCTTCTGCGCCAAATCGCGAATGTAAACGGTTCCGACGCGGTTGCGCAGGCGTTTCGCGTAACTCAGAAAACGCGAGTCGGGCGAAAAATTCGGCGTCCAGTCTTCCTGCGCCGAATAAACCGAAGCATCGACTTTTTCGACTGTTCCCTTTTCGACATCAGCCGTCCATAAATTCAAGCGGCGGTCGCTGAAAGCGATTTTCCTTGAATCCGGCGACCAGATGGTTTCCCGGTAAAACGAAGGCTTCGGCTCGATGGCGATTTTCCTGACCGAATCGTTTTCCAGCGAGCGAATGTGCAGCGCGTACTCGCCGCTCTCGTCGGAAAAATAAGCGATTGATTTTCCGTCCGGCGAGATTACCGGATAGCGCTCGGCGACGCCGGAAGTGTTGGTCAGATTTTTCGAATTGCCGTTTGCCGTATCGAATAATAAAACTTCGCCGCGCGCGCCGAACGCGATTTTATCGCCCGAATTCGACGGCAAAATCTGTTCGAGAAAACGTATCGCCTGCACGTTTCGCGGTCTTAACTCGCCGGTATCGGGCGAAACCGAAACGTTAATTGCACGAATTTGATTCGTGTTCAAATCCAGCAGTTGAAGACGACCGTTCTGCACAAAACAAACCGCGTCGCTGGTCGCCGCAGCCGTGCGAACGCCGAAATCTTTGAAATTCGTCAGCTGCTTAACCTGTTTGGTTTTGCGGTCGTGCGCGAAAAGATTAAAAATTCCCGTGCGGTCGCTGGTGAAATAAATTTTATCGCCGACCCATTGCGGGCTGCGGTCGTTGTAATTCGGGTTCGGCAATTTTTCGAGCGCGCCCGTTTTTAAATCGGCAATCCAAATCGG
>DASVRL010000195.1:0-13204 GCA_036388635.1 Pyrinomonadaceae bacterium | reverse complement strand
TTACAACAAAAAAGATTTTCCGAAAGCGCTGGCGGCGTCTTATAAACTCGTTCAATATAAAGGAAAAACCGGCTTGCTCGGGTACGGCTTGATTGCCAATATTCTGGACGACGAAGGCAAGCCGAAAGAGGCAATCGAGATTTACCAGAAAGCCATCAAACAGCTCGATGGCGATCCGGAATATCAAGCTCAGGTATCGAGTCTTTACTTTAATCTGGGCGTCACATACGTGCGGCAGAAGCAGTATAAGGAATCGCGCGAAGCTCTGAAAAAAGCCGTCCAACTCGATTTCAGCTACCCCAGCCCGCATTATCTGCTGGCGGAAGTTTACCAGGGCTCGAAATACAAGGTTCCGGCGCTGCTGGCGGCGGCGCGGTTTATCACGATGGAGCTAAATTCGCAGCGCGCGCAGCGCTCGGTCACGATTTTTCTCGATACTCTGAAGAGCGCGAAAAAAGATGAAAAAACCGGCAATATCAACATTTTTCTTGACCTTAACGCGCCGAAAGACGAAGGCGACTTCGGTATGTACGAATTGCTTCTGGGCACTCTGACGACCGTCAAGGGCGAAAAAGATAAAAACAAGACCGAAGAAGAAATTTTTGCCGAGGCGGTCGATACGCTTATCTCGCTTTTAGAGGAAGATAAAAAGCTCACCTCGACGTTTGTCGGAAAAACTTACGTTCCGTTTATGGTCGATATGAAGAAAAACGGTTATTCCAAAATCTTTGCCTATCTGGTTTTGCAGCAGCAGGGAAACAAGCCAGCCGAGAAATGGCTGATTGACCAGGGACAAAAAACCATTGATTTCATCAACTGGGCGAAAACCTATCAATTAAGAAAATAGATGAGAAAATAGAAATATAAGTGAAAAGTAAAAAAGAAAAGCCCGTCTGGAAATTTCCAGACGGGCTTTTCTTTTTTACCGACAAATTAATCTCTGATTAAGATATTTATTGATTGATTTGAAAAGTCGAAAAATTTGCTATTTGTCGTTTCTTATTTTGCAACCAGCATCGTTCCGGTTCCTTCGTCGGTAAAAACTTCCGACAAAAGCGCGTTGCGCGTCGTGCCGCCGATGACGTGCGCCGATTTGACGCCGCGCCGCAGGACGGAAATCAGGTTTTGCAGCTTCGGAATCATTCCGCCGGTCGCGCGCCCTTCGGCAATCATCGCCTCGGCTTCGCTGACGGAAAGACGCGAAAGCTTTGTGGCGGGATTGTTTGCCTGCGTGTAAATTCCGTTGACGTCCGACAGCAAAACGAGTTTTTCGGCGTTTAACTGAACGGCGATTTCCGAAGCGATCGTGTCGGCGTTGATATTAAAAACTCTGCCCTCGTCGTCGGCTCCGAGCGAGGAAATCACGGGCAGGTAATCGTTTTCCAGAAGCAGGTGCAAAAGGCGCGAATTTATCTCGACCACGTCGCCGACGTGTCCGAAATCGACCGTTTCGGTGGCGCCGGTTTGTTTGTTCGTAATTTCTTTCGGCGGGCGGCGAACCGCTTTCACGACATCGCCGTCGATGCCGGAAAGACCGACGGCTTCGATGCCGCGATTGCGCAGGGCGGCGAGAATGTCGATGTTTATTTTTCCCGCGAAAATCATTTTCGCCAGTTCCAGCGTGTCGTCATCGGTCACGCGCCGCCCTTCGATAACGGTTTGCGCCACGCCGAGTTTCTCGGCAAGCTGCGTCAATTGTTTGCCGCCGCCGTGAATGACGCAGATTCTGATGCCGACCTGATGCATCAAGGCAAGCTCTTCGCACAAAGACAAAAGGTTTTCCTTGTTTTCCGTGACTTTTCCCGAAAATTTAACGACAAAAGTTTTGCCCTTAAACCGCTGAATATAGGGCAGCGCTTCGCGCAGCAAATCCATTTTTTTCTGGCTCATAATTTTTTCGGCGGGCGATGATAGTTTTTATCTTTTATTTTCGCATTCCTTAACGAAAGCGTGATTATTACGCTTAAATTTTATACAAAAAAGGATTATTTCATAATGATTGGATACAGTTTATCGGCAACCGGCAACCACGGGTTTAAATTCAACAAGGACGGCTGGTCGGAAGGCTCGCTCTGGCTGCTGAAAACGGCGATGGACAAAAGCGGCAACGAAGCGGTCGGGCATATCGGCGCGCACGAAGCGCTGATTGACGCCATCGAAGGACAGTTTACCAAATTGCGCGAGCTGAAATTCGACAAAGTCGCCGACGGCGCGCGGATGAACTATGACCTGAACGTCTTCGGCGATTTTATTTTCAGCTTCAAATTCCGCGAAGGGAAAAATGCCGCCGTTACCCGCTATCAACTGGCTAAAAAAATCGCCAACTCCAGCAACGAAATGGGCGACCAGGTCGCTTTGACGTTTTTCGAATGCATTCTCGAATACCAGCGTCACTATCTGCTGAAATGCGCGACGGGAGATTGGGCTAAAAATTTTCTCAACGTCTGGATTAAACTTTAAGCGATGAGCCGCGCCAAAATCGCTTTCTGGACGTGCAGGCGATTTTCGGCTTCGTCGATAACGACAGAATTCGGCGCGTCAATCACGCCGTCGGTGACGATCACATTACGGCGCACGGGCAAACAATGCATAAAAATCGCGTTGTTTGTCCGCCGCATTTTCGCTTCGTCGACAATCCATTTGTTGCGATAAACGGCGCGTTCGCTGATGTCTTCTTTCAAATTGCCGTAATGCCGAAAACTGCCCCAGCTTTTCGCATAGACGACTTCGGCTTCGTCAAAAGCCGAATATATATTATTCTCGATTCCCACGCTTCCGCCGTTTTCCCGCGCCTGATTTTCGATTTCCTTCATCAATTCCGCGTCGAGTTCATAGCCTTTCGGATGCGCAATGCGCAGGTCGTGTCCGAACTGCGCGGCGGCTAACGCAAAACTGTTCGGCACCGCCATCGGCAAAGGCTTCGGATGCCACGCCCACGTCAGCAAAACACGTTTTTTCGCCGCGCCGAATCTTTCGCGAATCGTCAACATATCCGCCATCGACTGGCACGGGTGATGCATCGCCGATTCGAGATTAATGACCGGCTTCGTCGCGTATCTCGCAAACGCCGACAAAACCGGCTCGGCGCGTTCCGATTCCCAATCTTTTAATTCCGCGAAAGTCCGCACGCCGATCGCCGCGACGTATCTTTCCAAAACGCGGACGAATTCCTTCAAATGCTCGGTTTTATCGCCGTCCATCACCACGCCGTCGCGATGTTCGAGCGTCCAGCTCGTGGCGCCCGGCTCTAAAATCACGGCGTTTCCGCCAAGCTCGTAAACGCCGATTTGCATCGAAGCGCGCGTCCGCAAGCTGGGATTGAAAAAAACGAGCGCGACGGATTTTCCGCTCAGAGGTTTTTCATCTCTCTCGCCGTTTTTAAAGCGCAGCGCCGATTCCAGAATTTCTTCCAGCTCGCGGCGCGAAAATTCGCTTGTTTTAAGAAAATTATTCATCGTTACAATAAAATATATTAAACAAATTTAACTCCGTCCGGGTTGATTTTCGCCACATAAATATAAAAATCAATCGTCGTCTGCTGCTCGTAAATTTCGCGCATCGCCGTTTCGACCTGCCGCGCCGTTTCCAAAGTTTCGCTCAGCATAAAAACGCTCGGACCCGAACCGGAAATCCCGCCGCCGAGCGCGCCCGCTTTCAGGCTTTCGCTTTTCAAATCGTCAAAACGCGGAATCAAAACTTTGCGCACCGGCTCGATCAAAAAGTCTTCGAGCGAGCGCGAAATCAGCCCGTAATCGCCTTTCGCGAGCGCGGCGACAAGCGCGCCGAGATTGCTCCACTGGCGAATCGCGTCTTTGAGCGGAACCGTTTGCGGCAGAATCTCGCGCGCGTCAGACGTTTTGATTTCGATTTGCGGGTGAATGACGGTCGCAAACAGCGGCGGAAATTCGAGCGAAACGATGTCGAGCGGATTCGTCGAGCGCACCAAAACGAAACCGCCGAGAAGACACGGCGCGACATTGTCGGCGTGACGCGACTGCGAGGCGACGAATTCGCCCGACATCGCAAACTCGGCGAGCTGCGCCTGCGAAAAACGATTTTCCAGCAGGCGATTTGCCGCCGCGACCGCGCCGACCGCGCTTGCCGCGCTGGAGCCGATGCCGCTGCCGGGCTTGATGCGCTTGGTGATTTCGACTTCAAAGCCGATACCGTCTTCGATTTCATCGAGCAACGCCAGAAGCGCGATTCCGGCGACGTTTTTTTCGGCGACGGTCGGCAGATTATAGCGGTCGTGATTGATGATTTTCACCGTTTTTTCATCAATCAAGCGCACCGTCATTTCATCGCACGGCGCTTCCAGCGCGAAACCGAGACAATCGAAACCGCAGACGACGTTGGAAACCGTGGCGGGCGCGAGAACGCTGATTTCTTTCATAATTTAGCAAACGGCAAGATTCGTATTAAAATGCAAAGTGCCAAATGCAAAATATTAGAATTTAGACTTCCTGATTCCGAAATTAAATGCATTCTTTGATTTTGCGCTTTGCATTTTGCCTTCTACATCGATGAAATACTTTAGCACAAACCGAAAATCGGCTCACGCGTCTTTCCGCGAAGCCGTTTTAAACGGTCAGCCGCCCGACAAAGGCTTATATTTTCCCGAAAAAATTCCGTCGCTCGCCGTTGATTTTTGGAAAGATTTCCAAACAATGTCGAAAGAGCAAATCGCTTTCGAAGTCATCAAGCCGTTTACGGGAGCCGAAATTCCCGACGAAACGCTTTTTCAGATTTGCGCCGAAACCGTCAATTTCGATTTTCCGCTCGTCCGAATCACGGATTCGATTTACGCGCTCGAGCTTTTTCACGGCGCGACGCTCGCTTTTAAAGACGTCGGCGCGCGTTTTATGAGCCGCTGCCTGCGATATTTTTCGCGGGCGAAGCGGGAAAAAACAATCGTCATTGTCGCCACTTCCGGCGACACGGGCGGCGCGGTCGCCAACGGTTTTTTCGAGGTCGCGGGCGTCGAGGTCGTGATTTTGTATCCGCGGGGAAAAGTCAGCAAAGTTCAGGAATTGCAGTTGACGACGCTCGGCAAAAACATCACGGCGCTGGAAGTCGAGGGAACTTTTGACGATTGCCAGACGCTGGCGAAAACCGCTCTGGCGGACGAAAAGCTGAAAAGCCGGGTTTTTCTCACATCGGCAAACTCGATAAACGTCGCGCGCTGGCTGCCGCAGCAGTTTTATTATTTTTACGCTTTGCAGCAATGGCGCGAAGAAAACGCGCCGGTCATCAGCGTTCCGAGCGGAAATTTCGGCAATCTGGCGGCGGGAATTCTGGCGCACGTCGCGGGCTTGCGAGCCGGAAAATTCATCGCCGCCTGTAACGCGAACGACGTCGTTCCGCAGTTTTTACAAAGCGGAAGTTTTCGTTCGAAACCTTCGGTCGCCACGCTTTCCAACGCGATGGATGTCGGCAATCCGTCAAATTTCGTGCGGATTCTGGAAATTTTCGACCACGATTATCTGAATCTGAAAGAAAAAATGGAATCTCAAAGCATCTCGGATGAAGCGACGGCAGCGGCGATGCGCGAGGTTTACCAAAAATACGGCTACGTTCTCGACCCGCACGGCGCGGTCGGTTTTTACGCCCTGTCGGAATATCTGCGGAAAAATCCGCCTCAAAAAGGTTTTTTTCTGGAAACGGCGCATCCGGTTAAATTCGATTCGGTGGAAAAAATCCTCGGAACCGGCGGCGAAACGCCCGAAGCCGTGCGGGATTTGCTGAATCGCGAAAAGCAAAGCGTTGAAATTAAAGTAAATTACGAAGATTTGAAAGAGATTTTGTTGGGCAAGATTTAGCCGCAAAGCTATTAAAAACGATGAACCCGGAATGCGGAACGCGTGAATTGCAGCTTCCGCGTTCCGCGCTCATCGTTTATCGTTTCTTTCTGCGGCAAAAATAAAATATGAAAGTCTTGAAATTTGGCGGCTCGTCCGTCGGAACTGCCGAAAATATCGAAAGGGTGGTCGAAATCGTTAAAAACGCGCTCGAAACGGATTCGTGCGCCGTCGTTTTATCCGCGATGCAGGGCACGACCGACGCTTTGATCGACATCGGAAAAACCGCTGAAGCAGGCTCTGAAATTTTTCGCGACAAAATCAGCGCGATCAGAGAAAAACATCGCGAAGCGATTCGCGCTCTGATGCCGGAAAATAATCGAAAAGAGATTTTGGATTTTGTCGATTCCAGCGTCGAGCAGCTCGAAAAAATCTGCGAAGGCGTGTATCTCTTGCGCGAACTGACGGCACGCTCCATGGATAGAATTGTCAGCTTCGGCGAGATTCTTTCGACCTGCATCGTTGCCGCCAAATTCGATTTATTGAAAATCAAAAACATCCGGAAAGATTCGCGTGAGCTGATTCGCACCGATTCGAATTTCGGTTTCGCGGCGGTCGATTTTTCAAAAACCAACGAGCAAATCAGAAAATTTTTCCACAATTCAGATGCGAAACTTTATATTTTGCCCGGTTTTATCGCTTTTGATTCAAACAACGCGACGACGACGCTCGGGCGCGGCGGTTCGGATTACACGGCTTCGATTTTAGCGGCAGCTCTGGACGCTCGCGTTCTGGAAATCTGGACGGACGTTTCGGGAATGATGACCGCCGACCCGCGCCTCGTCCGCAACGTTCGCCGAATCTCGCACGTCACCTACCGCGAAGCGATGGAACTTTCGCATTTCGGCGCGAAGGTCATTTACCCGCCGACGATTCAGCCGGTGATGACGAAAAGCATTCCGGTTTGGGTGAAAAATACGTTTGCGCCCGGCGATTTCGGCACTCTGATTGAAGCGGAAATTTTTGGCGAAAAAGACATCATTCGCGGCATTTCGAGCATCGACCGAATCTCGGTTTTAAACTTGGAAGGCAGCGGGATGGTCGGCATTCCCGGCTTTTCCAAACGCCTTTTCGACGCGCTTTCGCGCGCGCAAATCAACGTGATTCTGATTACGCAAAGCTCGTCCGAACATTCCATCTGCGTCGCCATCGAGGAAAACTGCGGCGCTCCGGCGAAACAAATCGTCGACCGCGAATTCGAATACGAGATTGCGGGCGGGAAAATCGAGCCTCTGCGCGTGGAAAACGGTTTTTCGATTCTCGCGCTGGTCGGCGACAATATGAAAAATCATCCGGGCATCAGCGGAAAAATGTTTGCCGCGCTCGGCGCGCAGGGCGTCAACGTTCACGCCATCGCGCAAGGCTCTTCGGAAAGAAACATTTCCGCGATTATCGGCTCGAACGACGTCCGCAAAGCCGTCAACACTTTGCACGAAGAATTTTTCTCGGACGGCAAAAAACAAATCAATCTTTTCATTGTCGGCGTCGGCACGGTCGGCAGCCGCCTGCTCGACCAAATCAAACAGCAAAGCGAATTTCTGCGCGAAAATCTGCGTCTGAACGTGCGCGTCGTCGCGCTGGCAAACAGCCGCCGGATGATTTTTGACGAAGAGGGAATTGATTTGAGGAACTGGCAGCAGAAATTAAGCGTGACGGAAGGCGAAATTCCCGAACTCCGGACAGCAGGCTCCTCGGCGGCTCGGAGCAAAGACCTAATCTCCGATTTCACGGATTTAATCATCGAAAAAAATCAGCGAAACTCGATTTTTGTGGACATAACGGCGAGCGCGGCGGTCGTCGAAACCTACCCGAAGCTACTGGCGAAAAGCGTTTCGATTATCGCCTGCAATAAAATCGCCTGTTCTTCGGAATTTGCCAAGTATCGGCATTTGAAAGATTTAGCGCGCGAATTCAACACGGCTTTTCTGTTTGAAACCAACGTCGGCGCGGGGCTTCCCGTCATCAACACGCTGAATGATTTGATGCGCAGCGGCGATAAAATCAACCGCATCGAAGCCGTTTTGTCGGGAACTCTGAATTTTGTTTTTAATAACTACGACGGTTCGCCCTCGTTTTCCACAATCGTCCGACAGGCGCAAACGGAAGGCTACACCGAACCCGACCCGCGACTCGATTTAAGCGGAACGGACGTGGCGCGAAAGATTTTAATCCTGGCGCGCGAAGCCGGTTTTCAAATGGAAATGGCGGACATCGAAAACAAAAGCTTTCTGCCCGAATCCTGTTTCGAGGGCGGCGTCGAGGATTTTTATATTGAAATGGAAAAGCACGAAAACTATTTTCGGGAGCTTCTGGAAAACGCGAAAAGCTGCGATTTATCTTTGAAATATATCGCTTCATTCGATGGCGGCAAAGCCTCGGTCGGTTTGCAAAGCATCGACCGGGCACACAATTTTGCGAATCTGTCGGGCAAGGACAACGCCGTTTTGTTTTACACGAATCGTTATGTCGAGCAGCCGCTCGTCGTCAAAGGCGCGGGCGCCGGCGCGGACGTGACGGCGGCGGGAGTTTTCGCGGATATTATCCGCGCCGCGAGAATTTAAGTATTAGCCGCGAAATAACAAGGCAAAGCGCTAAAAGCAGGAAAAATCAGCCGCGAATAACACGCGCTAACGCGAATTATTAATTACTGCTTTCATTCGTGACATTCGTGCGTGTTATTCGCGGCTGATTTTTTTCGTGTGCTTTTCCGTGTTATTTCTCGGCTAATTTATCAATCAGCAAATCAATTTCCTCAATCTTCACGCACAAGGGCGGCAGTAATCTTAAAACATTCGGATTGCTCGAAGTGCCGGTGATGATTTTGCCGGCGAGTAATTGCTGATGAATCGGCGCGCATCGGTCGCTGAATTCGATTCCCAGCAAACAGCCTTTGCCGTGCAGCGCGGCGACGGACGGAATCTCTTTCAGTCTTTGGCGCAGATGGCTTTCGACCGCTTTTGCATTTTCGAGCATTCGGTCATTTTCGATTGCTTCCAGCGTTGCCAGAACCGCCGCCATCGCCAGCATTCCGCCGCCGAAAGTCGTGCCCAGATCATTGGTTTTGATTTTTCCGGCGATCGTTTCGTTGACCAGGCACGCGCCGACCGGAACGCCGCTGCCGAGCGATTTGGCAAGCGAAATAATGTCCGGCTCGACAAAATCGCCAAGCTCGCTCGCGGCGAAAAACCAGTTTCCGGTTCTGCCGACGCCGGTCTGCACTTCGTCGAAAATCAAAACGATGCCGTTTCGGTCGCATATTTCGCGCAGCTCTCTGAAAAAAGAAGGCGCAGCTTCGCCGACGCCCGCCATCGACTGAATCGGTTCGAGCATAATCGCCGCCGTCTCCTGATCGACAAGCGCGCGGACGCTTTCGAAGTCGCCGAACTGCGCGCAGACGTGACCGGGCACGTTCGGGCGTCCGATTTCGCGGTATTTGCCCAGAAACGTCGCCGAAATCGAATCCGCCGTTCTGCCGTGAAAACCGCCCGAAAACGTGATGATTTTTTCTCTTCCGGTCGCCATTCGCGCCATTCGCATCGCGTTTTCGTTTGCCTCCGTTCCCGAATTGCAGAAAAATGCCTTCGTCAGGCTTTCCGGCGCAATCGAAACGAGTTTTTCGGCGGCGCGCGCGCGCGTTTCCGAGTAAACCAGATTCGAATAAAACAAAACCTTTTCGGCTTGATTTTTCAAGGCTTCGACCACGCGCGGGTGAGAGTGACCGGTCGCGCAGACCGCGTGCCCGCCGTATAAATCCAGATATTTTTCGCCGTCGCTCGTCCAAATCCAGGCGCCGCGCCCGCGCTCGACGGCGATGTTCATCTTCGCGTAAGTCGCGATTTGGAATTGTTCTTCCAGATTTTCGATTTCAGTAAAATTCATTTTTTATTCACCGCAAAGATTCAATTATCTTTCTGCAGGACTTTTTTTTCGTCCCGGCGACTCAAAGTTTCTTCTGCAAAAGCCAATCAATCTGCGGGTCTGCGCCGAGCTGGAAAACGTGCTCGCCGCATTTTTCGAAACCGAATTTCTCGTAAAACTTCTGCGCGCGATAGTTGTATTCCCAGACGCCCAGCCACATAAAATCGTGCTTGCCGGCGCGGGCGAAATCCAGACAGCGCTGCATCAACGCCTTGCCGATG
Organism: Pyrinomonadaceae bacterium; assembly: GCA_036388635.1. GTDB lineage: Bacteria > Acidobacteriota > Blastocatellia > Pyrinomonadales > Pyrinomonadaceae > JALZHR01. The sequence continues at coordinate 3,207 of DASVRL010000195.1, read as the reverse complement.
CCTTTGCCGATAAATTCGCTGAGCGAATATAGACGGCAAAGTTCTATCGGATTTTCGCCCGCCGTCGAGTCTTCGCGCGAGTTTCTTTGCAGCTTGGCGTAGCCGACCGCTTCGCCGCCGATTTCCGCAATAAAATAAATTACGTCCTCGTCGGCTAATTCGGCGGCAACTGTTTCAACGCTGAAAGCTTCATCCATATACGCTTTCAAATCGTCGGGCGCGTTTTTCGGATGGTCGGCAAACGCGTCGTAGAAGCTTTTCCAGGCGATGCGCGCCAGCGTTTCGGCGTCCGTCGCGGCGGCAAATCTGATTTCAACGCTTTCGGTCATAAAAATTATTTTTCGGATGTAAATTTAAGCGCGTCGTTATAGCTCAAAACGGCGTCGGGGTTTTTTTGCAGAGCGTTTTGAAATTTGTCGTTAAATTCCGCGTCCGCGTCTTCAAAACTCAATAACAATTTCGCTTCGCCGAAAAGCGCCTGCGCTTCCGTCTCCGCCGCCGGGCGGCGGATGGAAACGGCTTCGTCAATCAGCGCAATCAGCGAAGACATTTTTCGCAGCCACGCAAAATGCGGGTCGTCCAGAACGAGTTGAAGATACTGGTTAACGCTGGCAATTCTGCCGTTTTTCGCTTCGTATTCGGCTTTCGCGCCGTCGAGCAAAGTTTTATGGAGGCGCAGGAAAGCTTTGCTGAGCTGCTTCAATTTCCGGCGCGTTTCTTCGTTTAAAATTTCCTTTTCCATATTAATTAGAATATCAAATTTTGCGTTTGAGAAAACTGCCGGGCGCGTCCATTATCCGGTAAGCCAGCGGCTCGAGCGCGTTTTCGTTTTCGAGAAATTTTTCGATTTCGTTTTTTCTTAATTTTACACGAAACAGGAAAACCGCCGTCCTTCCGCAGGTCACCTCCAGAAAATATTCATTGGTTTTTTCGTCCTGCAAAACCGAGTAAAAATAAGGATTTTCATATAAAACTCGCATCGTTTACGGATTCGTGCCAACCAGCATCAAACCGGTTCTTTCTTCAAGTCCGAACATCAGGTTCATATTCTGCACGGCTTGCCCGGCAGCGCCTTTGACCAGATTATCGAGCGCCGCAAAAACCGCGATTTGTTTGCCGCTCGCGTGCGCCGCGATGTCGCAGAAGTTTGTCGTTTTTACCCAGTTGATGTCGGGCGAGCCTTCGACCAGGCGGACGAAAAACGAATCTTTGTAATAAAGCTCGTAGAGTTTTTTCAAATCTTCGTTCGTTAAATTCACGGTCGTTTCCAGGTAACACGACGCGAAGATCCCGCGCGCGACGGGCAGGCTGTGCGTCATAAACACGAAATCGTTTTCAAACGCGCCGACCGCGCGCAGGTGCTGCTGGATTTCGGGAACGTGCTGGTGCGTGAAAGGCTTGTAGGCGTAAAACGAATTCATTCGCTGCGGGTGATGCGTGTTTGCCGCCGCTTTCGCGCCCGAACCGCTCGAGCCGGTTTTCGCATCGACGATGATTTTCCCCGTCAGCAGCCCGCTTTTGACCACAGGAGCCAGCGCCAGCAATGTCGCCGTCGCAAAACAGCCCGGATTGGCGATGTATTTCGCATTTTTTATGGTTTCGCGGTTGGTTTCCGTCAAGCCGTAAACGAATTGTTTCTGCAAATCCGTCGCCGTGTGTTCGAGCTTGTAAAATTTTTGGAAAACGTCCGCGTCGTTCAAGCGAAAATCGCCCGAAAGGTCGATTATTTTAACCCGAGCCGGAATTTTCGGCGCGAGATTCAGGGCTTGACCGTGAGGCAAGGCGAGAAAAACGCAATCCGCTTCTTCGAGTCTTGCGCCGAGCGCGCTCGGGCTTTCATCTATTTTTTCAAATTTCAAATCGGTCAGACCGAACAGATTTTTATGAACTTCGCCGACTGATTTTCCGGCGTGCTCGTTTGCCGTGACCAGCACGATTTCCGCATTCGGATGAAAAAGCAGGATCCGCAAAAGCTCGCTGCCGCCGTAGCCAGAACCGCCGAAGACGGCAATTTTTATTTTCTCGTTCATTTGTTTTTAAACTCGACTAAATCCCACAAATTGCCGTATAAATCCCGAAAGACGGCGACCGTGCCGTAATCTTCGGTTTTCGGCTCGCGCGCAAACTCGACGCCTTTCCGCCGCATATTTTCATAATCGCGCCAGAAATCGTCGGTTTTTAAAAACAGAAAAACGCGCCCGCCGGTTTGATTGCCGATGCGACTGCGTTGCTCTTCGCCGACCGCTTTGGCGAGCAATAAACAACATTCTTCAGCGCCGGCGGGCGCGACCAGAACCCAGCGTTTCGTCTCGCTTTGCGGCGTGTCTTCGAGAAGCGTAAAATTTAATTTTTCGGTGTAAAATTTTATCGCTTCGTCGTAATCATCGACCACTAAAGCAATGTGCGCGATGTTTTGTTTCATAATTTTACCGGCTTGCTATTTATATCAAAAACGACTTTTTCCGCGCAATAATCGTCTTTTGTTTTTAAGCCGCCGGAGCGTAATCGAATTTTTCGACGTTCGCCGCGCTGACCATTTTAAACAATCTCGCGCCGTCGCGCCGCGCGTTTCCGGCGTTTATTCCAAACTCGTCCTGCACGAAATCTTCGCCCATCTGCGAATCCGTCACCGAACCGGCGACGACGTCAATCTCGATGCCGAGATTTTTCAGAACCGCGATGCCGCCGATAACGCCGACGTAATCCGAGGCGCAGAAAACAAAAGCCGAAGTCGCCTGTTTGATTTCCGAGTCCTGCAAAATCGAATCGACCGAATAACCGCCGACAATGCCGTCGCCCAATTCGACGACGATTAAATCCGGCTCGAACGAATTAAGATGATTCAAAATCGCTTTCGCCACCGGCGCTAAATCCTCGACGCCGACCGTCGAAGGCAAGCCGCAATCGAGAAAGCTCGCCGTCGCCGCCGCGCCGTGGTCCTGCATATTGAGCGTGTCGCGCAAAGCCGCCACGCCCGACATTTTCGCGCCCGCCACTTTTAATCCGGAGTGCGTCGCCTGCTTGATGATTTCGGTCGCCGCGACCGTTTTGCCCGAGTTCATACAAGTTCCCGCGACAATCACAATCGGCGCGGAGTTTTTTAGAAAATTACACGATTTGAGAGCATTATCGGCAATGTTCAAAATGCGAGCCGGTTGCGACGCAATCTGAAAATCACAGGCAATTCCTAAAACTTCGACTTCAATT
>DASVRL010000194.1:0-2662 GCA_036388635.1 Pyrinomonadaceae bacterium | reverse complement strand
AGACAAACCTGCGCCGGCGGATTTCGACGGCGATGGTAAAGCGGATGTGGTGGTGTTCAGACCTTCATCGGGAACCTGGTATTTATTGAGAACAACAGCCGGCTTTACCGGTTTCCAGTTCGGAGCAAACGGCGATATTCCAACTCCGAATGCTTTCGTCAGGTAATAACTTAAGTCATTATTTGCTGAAAAGGCTTCGTTCAATTTTGAACGAAGCCTTTTCTTATAAGCATTAGAAAAATGCCGTTTTGGTTGGATTAATCAAAACTCTGGTCTGGTCGAGAAATCTTTGAATGCCGAGCGGGATAAACATTATTTTGTCTGAGCATTTCGAGACGCCGGAAAACAATTGTTTTCCGGCGCGGCAGGATTAAGGCATTACGCTCTAACCGAATTTACGCGGACTCAAGCGAGATATTTTTCCAGCAGCGGCTCGAGCTTTCTGTAGTCGAGAGGTTTGTCGATCATCTCGGCGCAGCCCGCTTGCAGCGACTTGTGAAAGTACGAACTGCTGTAAGCGGTCAGGGCGATAATCGGAGTTTCGTCGAAACCGTCCAAATTACTGATAATACTCGTCGCCGTCAAACCGTCCATCACCGGCATCGCCAAATCCATCAAAATCAAATCGGGATGATGTTGTTTGGCTTTTTCGACCGCTTCCGAGCCGTCCGCCGCTTCGACTACCTGATAACCGTAACCTTCGAGCAGAATCTTCATTAACCTTCGAACGTCCGCGTAATCTTCGGCAACTAAAATGGTTTTGGGCATATCGTGGACACCTCCTTGTTAAAACCTTTTTAACATCATACCGAAATAAAGTATTTAATACAATATTTTTTATTTGGCTGAAAGTTAAAAACGCCTTGTATAATCAAGGCGTTCTCTCGAAATGAAGCTTTTCCGACAGCCGGTTCGTTTCTCCGCGCGTGTCTTGAAAATCAAAATTAAAACGCCATCCGAAAGGCATCGAACGGCGTTGTAGAACATTCGGAAAGAAAGTTAACCGTTAACGGTCGCCAGCGCGACGTCGCTCCAATCGCCCTTATCGCCGTTTTTCGACTGCCAGCGCAATAAATAATAAACCGTCTTTCCCGCGTCCGCGCCGTCAAACTGGACGACATACGGCGTCGCCGTATCGAGCGCCAGAAACTGGCATTCCTTATTATCGACCGGAGCCGCGCCGTCGATTTTATACCAGATTTCCGCGCCTAAGATTCCCGGAGGCTTTTTGCCCGTGTCGGGCGTCGCCGCATCGCGAAAATTCAAAGTGTGCCGCAATTTCCCCAAATCGATCAGCGCAAACGGCACGCTCACGGGCGCGCCCGCATCGGTGGGCGTCGTATCGAGCACGTCCAGATTAGGGCGTTGCCGTCTTTGAACTCGAAGGCGATGCGGCTGCGTCTCGCGCCTCAGCGCGTTTTACTCCCTGTTTCATCGTCAATTACTTCCCCGGATCCTCCGCAAACGGGACATGTACCCATCCCGCCGCACCTCTCGCAATCGACTTCAGTTCCGCCCATTACCGCCGTGCCTATGTCAACACCCGCTCCGCTGCAGGCATTACATTTGCCGTCGCCCCCGCAGGCGGCGCAAGGTTTTGTCACAGCCGTCATCACGCGCCTCACGACGGCTTCCTGCACTTCTTCGATTAGAGGCATCCACGCACGTTTCCACACAACCCCACGGCTCCTACAGCCCGAGCATTTTAAGTCAATGTACCAGCGGAAACCGTCCTCCTCACGATAGACGAGCCACCCGGTACTGATTTCCCATTCCCCACAGGCGGGGCATTCGGATTTCAGTCCGAGCAGCTTCTCGCTAAAAAGGACAGCGCCCGCTGGCGCGTCGGAATCTGAATCACTCAAGATACGTTGCACCTTTCGGGGATATGTCCCTGCTCCACTTATTACACGAAGAATCTAACTTATGATTGTGCAGCATGATTCCGCATAATACACGAATTTAAGCGTGTTATGCGAAATCGTTCGCGTCAATTATCTTATAGGCAGTGTCACTTGACAATAAAGTCAGTAACTAAAATCACTATAAGTTGTTGATTTTCCGTACCTCTCAAAATCACTTTTGACAATAAAGTTGGTAAATAATTTCTGCCTTTTTCAATTCAAAGTCAAATTTTGTGAAAATAAAGTTGGTAACTAAACCATAATTTCAGCTTTTATTCAAATACAAAATTTGTCTCTTCTAAAAATATTTATAGGAAAAATTTTGATTTAAGGTGAAAAATAATATTTCCGGCATCTAACTATTATTGTTGGAGGTAAAAATCACAATGCCGGTAATAGGAGATTAGAAATGGCTATAAAATTAATTTTATTAAGAGTCATTAAAAAACAGCATCTATTTTTGCGAAGCGGGAATTACATACGTCCTAAACCTAATTTGGAGAATAAAAATGCGGGAAGGCACAAAGTCGGCTACAGATGATGATAAAGATAAAAAATTAGTTAAACAAATTCTGGATGGTAGTGAGGCAGCTTTTAATGAAATATATCAGAATCATTATAAAGCGATTTATGCAATATGTTTTCGTATGACTCAGTCTAAGGATACGGCTGAAGATTTAACGCAAGATGTCTTTATAAAATTATACGAAAAAGTTAAAACGTTTCGGGGAGAATCAGCTTTCGCAACCTGGTTATAT
>DASVRL010000193.1:0-6336 GCA_036388635.1 Pyrinomonadaceae bacterium | reverse complement strand
ATCCGGCAGATTTTACACTATAACCGGCAATACTTCGACCGGACTGCGCCGCGCCAACATCCTTAACCCGGATTTTTATTTGAAGGATGACCGTCAATGGATTGACCCGGCGGCTTTCGCTCCGGCGTCGAACTTCTTCAGAGGAAACAGCGGAGTCGGAATTGTCGAAGGTCCCGGCTTAATGACGTGGGATTTCTCTGTTCGGAAACGTTTCCGTTTCGGCGAAAAGCGAGATTTGCGCCTTCAGGCAGACGTGTTCAACGCCTTTAACCGCGCCAATTTCAGCAATATGGAGACAAACGTCAGCGCCGCCGGCTTCGGAATATTAAACGCCTCCGGTCCCGGACGAAGCATCCAATTCGGCGTCAAATTTGGCTTTTAATCGCGAAAAAGAGACGATGGAATCGGGATGGATTTTAAGCAGTCTCAAGACAAACTCTGTCTTTAAATTTTACAATGATTATTCTTTGTTTCAGAGCTGAGATTATGGCAGGCAGGAAAATTTTGGTTCATCCTTTATTAGTCGGTTTTACTTTTGTTTTGTGCGTGGTTTTGCCGATTCGAATTTACGCTCAGAGCAATCAGCCGCCGCCAATTTCGACCGCCGCTTTAAAGTCGGAAATCAGAGATTTTACGGCGCGCGAGATCGCCGCGCATTTTGCCGATATTAAAACTCTGAATCCGCCGCCGGAACGGGTCATGGGCGCATTGACGGTCGGCGAATTTTCGTGGGGAAGTTACGCGCGGGCGCTGGCGGCGCAAGCCGACCTGGGCGGAAATCAGACGATTGCGGGAAAAGATACGGCGCGCGCCGTAGCCGAAATGGGTTTAATCGAGGCGCGCAGCGGCGGCAAGGCTTTTTCACAGCTTTATTCGACGCTCGCCCTGCGGCATTACGGCACGGATTTATCGAAAAATGCCGTCTGGCAAAGTTTGAGTGAAGCCGAGAAAAAGGAATGGAATGCGCTGCTCGACCCGTCCAGATTTTACGATGCGAAAAAGCGCGCCGTCATTAACCTGCCCGAAAACTATCTCGGCGTAGCGGCTCGCGTGGCGGCGATGAGCTGGCAGATGGGCGTTTTGAAAGACCGCGCCTTTCTCGATTCGGTCGTCGAACGCGCCGCCGAGCAGTTTACGAGCGGCGCAATTTATTCGGACGACAATCCGCTGACCGGGCGCTTCGACCGTTATTCAAACGAATACGCGAGATTTTGCTGGGAGGCGGCGCAGATTGCCGGTCGCCGAGATATTCTGGAAAAATTGAAACCGTCTTTGAAACAGCAGATGCGACTCTGGTGGGATTTGGTTTCGCCCGAAGGTTACGGCTACAACTGGGGCAGAAGTCAGGGCTTGGTCAGTTATCTGGACACGCTGGAAATCGCGGCTTTTCTCGCGCAATACGCGGAATTTCGTCCCGCGCCGCTCGCGGATATTGCGAGTTTATATAATTTGGCGTGGCGCTGGATACGCAAAGATTACAGCGATGAAACGCATCTTTTTACCGTGTTTGCCTTCGGACGCGGAAATTACGGTTACATCAATCCGAAACGCGAATGGCAGCAGGCGGGAACCTCTTTCGGCAAAATAATTCTTGCCAATGATAATTTTATAAAGGCGCTCGAAAAGGAAAATATTACGGAAATTCCGGCGTCGCCGAAACTTTCCGACGTCGCGCGTTTCGAGTTTTTTGAGAAAAAAACTGATCGGCAGTACGGCGTCTGGCTCGTGCGGCAGGGAAGATTTCAATTCGCTCTGCCGATCACGACCGGAACCAAACCGGCGATTGCCGATTATCTGCCCGCGCCGTTCGGACTTTTGGGATTTTCCGCTCTGGTCGAAGAAGTTTACCCAGCGCTCGTTCCGTTTCTGGAAATGGCGGACGGAAAAACTTATGCCGCAAGCGAGGGTGCGGATTTAATCGAACCCTCAAGCGACGGGAAATCCTTAAAAATAATCTGGCGCAAATGGGCGCGCGTCGGCAGTAAATCCGGCGAAACGTTTCCCGCCGGCATTGTCAGCGAAGTCGAATTCAAAATCGAAAACAACAAATTAATTCGACAGGAAACTTTAACGGCGGACAAAGATTTAATCATTAAAAAATGGCGCGTCGCCGTGCCGACGACAGCCGACAAATCGCGTTTTGAGATGAGAAACGTTCAGCGGGTCGATTTTTTAAGCGGCAGGGAAGGAACGCTCGCCGTGACGGTTAAAACCAGTTGGAAAGCGAATCCTGAAATTTTGGCAACGGGCGACAGCCGGCTCGGAAAAGGCGTTTTGGGCGCGATTCCGCTTCATTTGATTTACGAATCGACTGATTTACAGCTTAAAAAAGGTCAGAAATTGACTTGGGAAATCAGTTTGGAATTAATAAAATAAACCGGTTTTGATTGATGTTTTTGATAAACGCGGTTTTTACAAAAAGAAAAAATAAAATTTATGATTGCTGAAACTACCCAGATAGAAGCTTTAATTACCGATTGGAGCAAGATTCCGGTCGAGCAGACCGCCGAAGGCATCGAACGACAGATGGTCGTCGGACAAAACGTGATGATCTGCCGCTTCCGGTTCGCGCCGTTCGTCGTGACGGCGGAACACAGTCACCCGCACGAGCAGATAACGCTGGTGATGCAGGGAAATGTCAAATTTACTATCGACGGTAAAGCGTGCATCGTATCGGCAGGTGACGTGCTGCATTTTCCGTCGAATAATCGTCACGGCGCGACGATGCTCGATGAAGAAGTGATTTTGATCGATATTTTTTCGCCGATTCGGGAAGATTTTCTGGAAAAATAGAGAAAAACCGAATGAAAACAGCGGAATGATGAAGCGCACGGGCGCGGAAACGTGCGGCGCGCTGAAATCAATCGTCGGGCGGCTCGACCAGATACAAATCGCGTCCGGCTCGTTCGACGATTAATGTATCGAAATCGTTTTCGTAATCTTCGAGTCGAAAATTTTGATAATCCATAAATACGAGATTTACGCGGCGACAGGTTTCCGCATCGACTCCGGAAGCGAGCGTGATTTGATAACGCGCCACGATTTCGCCGTTTTGATGCCCGGCAATTTAAGCGATTGATTCATGCCCGGACGTTAATTTATGAAAAGTCTTTGTTTTTATATAACAGGTTTGATTTTGTTTGCCTTGACGGCAAACGCCGCCGCCCAAAACGACGTTTTCAAGCGCCGCTTTATCAAAGAAAGAATGCTCAAAGTCGCCGGTTGGCAGCTTAAAAATCCGAAACACGAGCCGAACGATTGGACGAACGGCGCGTTTTACGCCGGAGTTTTCGCCGCCTTTCAAACGACCGAATCAAAAGAACTGTTGAACGCATTGATGGATTTGGGCGCCAAGACCGATTGGAAACCCGGCAGGCGTTTCGACCACGCCGACGATATTGTTATCAACCAAACTTACATTGACCTTTACCGGCTGAAAAAAGATCCGAAAATGCTTCAGCCGACGATTGACGTTATCCTTCGCTTGCAAACCGAAAAAAGCGTCGAAGCGGAAAAACGCGGCATTACCTGGTGGTGGTGCGACGCGCTTTTTATGGCTCCGCCGACGCTCGCCAAACTAAGCCGCACGACCGGCGATAAATCATATCTCGCATTTAACGACAAGCTCTTTCAGCAAACCTACGATTTGCTATACGACAAACAGGAACATCTTTTCGCCCGCGACGCTTCTTATTTAATCGACGAAAAGGGCGCGGGCAAAAGGGAAGCGAACGGCAGAAAAATCTTTTGGAGCCGCGGTAACGGCTGGGTGATGGGCGGGCTGGCGCGGCTTTTAAGCGAGCTGCCGAAAGATTACCCGAAGCGGGCTTTTTACGAGAATCTTTACAAAGAAATGGCGAAGAAAATAATCAGCCTGCAGCAGGCGGACGGCTTGTGGCGTTCGAGTTTGTTAGACCCTGAATCGTATCCGGGCGGCGAGGCGAGCGGAACGGGATTTTACGTTTTCGCGCTGGCTTGGGGAATCAATAACAAACTTCTGGAGAAAAAGAAATATCTTCCGGCTGTCAAAAAAGCCTGGTCGGGACTAAATACTTTAGTTCAGGACGACGGAAAAGTCGGCTGGACGCAGCCCATCGGCGCCGATCCGCGCAAAAACTTCGACGCCGACTCTTGGGAAGTCTACGGCGCGGGCGCCTATTTGTTAGCCGGCTCAGAAGTCGTCAGATTGAATTTTTAATTGAAACTAATGAACACGTCGGCTGGTAGCCGGTTGGGATTTAAATAGAAGGCAAATCGCCGGAAAACGCGCGGAAGTAAAAGAGATTGACTATCGGGCACGGGCGCTCACACGCTTTTATTTTTTTTCGGAGCAGCGGCGGCAAGGTTTTCGGCGGCGACCAAAATCCGGAAGCGATTCGGCATCTTCGCACGACGGCTCCTGAACTTTCCGCCGAAAATTTTCGAGTTTCGAATGTAGTCAGAAATGTCGTGTCTTGTTACTGAAACGCCGACAGATGCTCAATTAAAATTTTTATTCCGATTCCAATCAGAACTAATCCGCCCAGAAGCCGTGCTTTTCCGCGACCGAAATGACGATAACGGTGACCGAGATAAACGCCAGCCAGAGACAGCGCAAACGTGACGGCTCCGATTGTGAAAACCGGCGTCAGGATTGAATCGAGAAACGTCAGGCTGAAACCGACCGCCAGCGCATCGATACTGGTCGCCACCGCCAGAACTAAAAGAGACAGAATGCCGCCGGATTGAGCCGCTTTCTTTCCTTCATCCGCTGCATCATCGTCCGTTTTCAAATCGTCATAAATCATTTTGCCGCCGATAGCCGAGAGCAGAACAAATGCCAGCCAATGGTCAAACGATTGAATCTGCTCTTTAAAATTTAGCGCCGCCGCCCAGCCGATGACCGGCATCAGCGCTTGAAAGAAACCGAACAGAACGGCGAGCTGGAAAGCCTCCGCCCAACGCCAGCGCCGGGCGGCGGAACCGTTTGCCACGGCGGCGGCGAAAGCATCCATCGCCAGCCCGAGCGCCAAAAATAAACTGGTAAAAATATTCATCAATAATTTGCGAAATTAACGATTAAAAACAAAAAAGAGCCAGACCAAATGGTTTGCGAGCCGGATTTTTTCAGGCTGCAAACCACAGGTCTGGCTCTCAGAAACTCGTCTCGGCTTCTGCTTACGGAGCGGATGTCGCTTTCTAAGAAGCCCATCAGTATGTCGTCATCCGTAAGACCGCTTTTCGTATGCGCGGCTAAGCTACTCCCCCGCGGAGCAAGTAAAAAATATCTCAAAATGACTTTATGAAGTCAAATGCCGAAAATGAAAAATTTTGATAAAAGCCGACAGATATACTTTCTCTGCCGGCTTTCGGCAGGTGAATTCTGATTTTACTCATAAATAAAAAGGCTTTCTTCTGAATTCGGCGAAGCCTTTTCACATTTAATTTTAGTATGTCTCAAAAACACATCCTTTTGAAACACAGGATTCCAGCCGAAGCGAGTCGCAAAAAGGGCGGCTTCCGAGACCCGCTTTTTATGAACACATTATTTTGAGAAAAACGGGCTGAACTTCCTGAAAAGTTGTACCTCGTTAAGGCTGAAGGTTTATGAGAAGACGAGATATTGATATATTTCTCTTATCCGGAGTCTTTTTTTTAAGTTTGCCGAGACTGTATACGAAAGAACTTCAGATTATTTTGCAAGGGGGCTATTCCAATGAAAAAACACGTCGGCTGGCATTGGCTTTTCAGTGTTTTTCTTACCGTTTCGTGTTTACTGTGCTGGACGAATCTCGTTCAGGCGCAAACGCCGGGCTGCGACGTTACCTGGCGTAAAGCTGATAATCCGCGGGTAATTAATGGAATCGTGACGATTCCGGCTAATCAAAACGTGTGCGCCGAACCGGGCGTAATCGTTCAATTCGCGGCTGACGGGAAATTGAATTTATTAGGACGGCTGACCGCGACCGGAACTTCGGATGAGCGCATCACGTTTACCGCGCCGAATGTTTTCCCCAATCGTATCGAGGTCGTCGGAACGCTCGATTTGCGCTTTGCGGACGTTGCCGTGCCGCTTAATATGAACGCGAACAGCACGCTTTTGTGTCGCGATTGCCGCTTTACCGGGCGCGGAATGGTGCTTACCTTGAACGGCGTGACCAGTAATCTTGCGGCGGGAACCCGTTTCGTTTCGCTCGAAAACGTCACCTTTGATACGACCGATCCTTTGCTTAACTCGGATTTCTACGTGACCGGAGTGACGGCGATTCTGCGCAACGTCACTTTCCGCAACTACGCGCATTGTAACGTCCGTAATTCTTATCTTTACGTCGATAATGTCACTTCACAAAACGCCGC
>DASVRL010000192.1:0-12967 GCA_036388635.1 Pyrinomonadaceae bacterium | reverse complement strand
CGCTGTTCCGCGTTTCGCGTTTCGCATTCCGCATTTAAAAAATGGCAGACACAAAAGCAAATAAACCAAGAATAAAAAAAGACATCACCAAACCGACCGAACCGGAAACGATCGCCGAAGCCAAAGAGCAGGAAGCGTATTCTTACTGGCAAGTCACGGAAGACGAAGTTCTGCTTCGCTCGCCCGAGCCGCAGGACGAATTTAAAAGCTCGGATTCGTGGCGCGTTTTTCGTATTTTGGGCGAATTCGTCGGCGGCTTCGATTCGCTGGCGACCGTCACGCACGGCGTGACGGTTTTCGGCTCGGCGCGCACCAAAGAAGACGACCCGAATTATAAAGCCGCTTACGAAACCGGACGACTTCTGGCGGAAGCCGGTTTCGAAGTCATCACCGGCGGCGGTCCCGGCATTATGGAAGCGGCGAATCGCGGCGCTTTCGAATCGCGCGGCGTATCGATCGGTTGTAATATCGAGTTGCCTTTCGAGCAGCTCGCCAACCCGTATCAGAACAAATCGCTGACCTTCAAATATTTCTTCGTCCGCAAGACAATGTTTATCAAATACAGCAACGCCTATATCATTTTCCCCGGCGGCTACGGCACGATGGACGAGCTTTTTGAAGCCCTGACGCTGATTCAAACGCGCAAAATCCGCAATTTTCCGGTCGTTTTGTTCAATTCGCAATACTGGCGCGGGCTTTTGCAATGGATCACCTCGACGATGCTCAACGACAAATACATCAGCCCCGAAGACCTGAGCCTGATGCACCTGACCGATTCGCCAAAAGACGCCGTGGATTTTATCGTTAAATGCTGCGGGTTTGATGAGAAAGGAAAGTAACCGAAACGCGGAATGCGGAACGCGTGAACGATGAATTCCATATGTTGAAATTGCAATTCATCGTTCATCGTTTATCGTTTACGACAAATAATCTTTCATCCAGCCCAGATAAGTTTCCGAAACTTTTTCCGCCGCGAGGGCGACGATTTCCGGCACGCTGTAGCTGTGATTAATTTGAATGAAATCTTTCAATTCATCGAATTTTTCCGGCAGAGTTTTTATTAAAAGCAGATGCTCGGAATCCGCCTGAATCTCGTTTTCCCAAAAGTAAAACGATTTCATCGGCGGCAGAACCTGCACGCACGCGGCGAGTCGGGCTTCGACGATTTTTCGCGCCAGCGATTCGGCTTCTTCCGTGTTCGGCGTTGTGGTTAAAACGACCAGCATAAAAGAGTGCAAAAGCGAAAAAGTGAAAAAGTGAAAAAGACGGATTAGAAAATTTAACCAGCCTTTCTCACTCTTTCACCTTCTCGCTTTTAAACCTTTATTCCTTTTCCATCACTTCTTCGTATTCGCCTTCCTCGACCCATTTTAAAATTTCCGCGACGCGCCAAATCGGGAACGGGTGCGAAAGTCCGGCGTTGATCATATCTGCCCAGAAACGGTCGAGCGCTTTCTCGTCGTAATTTTTCTGAAACTCTTTGGCTTGCTCTAAAAACAAATCGTAATCAATCTTGGAGGCGAAAGTTCCGCCGCATAATTTCATCATCGTTCTGCCGATAACGTGCTCGTCCTGGCAAACCAGCATCGCCGCGCGGTCGCAGGAAAGCTCGGCGCGGCGCGCCCACGCCAGCAGAGCGCCGCTGATTCCGGCTGAAATCAGAAACTTGATAATTTCCGAGCCGGGAATCAAACGCGCGACCGAAAGATTGGCGATGGCTTCGAGCAGTCTCGCCGCCGTTAAATACAAAACGTGCTCGGCGTGAATATGACCGACTTCGTGCGCGATGACGGCGAGAGTTTCTTCGTCGGTCAGGCGTTCAATCAAAGCCGAGTGCAAAACGATAATCGGCTTTTCGACGCCGCCCGTAAAGGCGTTGACAATCGGATTTTGCTGGATGTAAAGCTCCGGCATATCGACGCCGAGCGTCGTGCAGGCGATTTGCAGTTTGGCGTGCAAATCCGGGCATTGTTTCGGCGTGACTTTCACCGCGCTCGCCATAAACGAAACGCGAATCGCCGATTCGCCCGTCACCGCCAGAAGTTTTTTCAGAGCCGTGTCGATGCCCGGAATCGCGCGCAGCGCGGCGAGCGCCTTGCTGTCCGCCGGGTGAACATAATCGTGTTTGCTCAAATCGGCAAACTTTTTGTGCGGCTCGTCCGATAGAGGCAGACGGCAGCGACCGCAAACCGCCTGGTTGTTCACGTAGCCGTCGCGAACCTGGTTTTTCTGCCCGCAGTAGCGGCAGCGAATGTTGTTGCTCGGCTGTATCGCCTCGCTCTGATTTTCCGTGTTCTTTTTCGCCATATTTTAAAAGTTTAATTTAGATGCAACCGATAATTCAAACTCATAAACCTGAACGAGCCGCGCCCGTGAAAAGTTTAGTTTTTGTAATTCAAAGATATTGCCCGCGAAAGGCGCGAAACCGCACGAAAAAAGACGGGAATATTCAAATGCCTTCCTTTCTTTTTCGACTATTTCGCCTGTTTCGCGGGCAAATTTTCTTATTCAGATTATTTAACTCGCAAATTTTCCGGCACTTATAATCCCGCAATTCTTTTTTCGACCGAATCAATCGGCGGCAGATTGTTCGTCGGCTTGTCCAGATAAAAATAAACGCAGCTCGACCAATCGTCCGAGCGCTCGAATTTCCAGTCTTGCGGATTTACCTTTGTTCGGTCTCTGGTTATGTCGAGCGGCACGCGCCCCGCGCCGGCGCGATAAAGCGTGATTTTCTTTTCGATAAACGGCGCGGCGCTGTGTTCGGCGAGATAACCGATTTGCTGCATCGTGATGCGCGCGTCTTTGTAAAAATAAATCGGGTCGACGATGTGATAGCGATAAAAGCTCCAGCGCATCGCTTTTTCATCCGCCACCGGCGAGCCTTGATAAAAATTCGCGTATTGCCCCTGTCCCCAAGCCGTGCCGATATAATCTTCGGTTCCCGTCCCGACAATCGTCGCCAAATCGCGGTCGCCGTCCAGATACATTTTGATTTCGCCCTCGCCCCACCAGGTGTTGAAATATTCTTTCGTGTTCACGATCACGCCGATATTTGCGCCCAGATAACGACCTCTGCCCGAAACTTGCGGCAGAATTTCGTAATCTTTTTGCAGCGTCGTCGGATTTTCGCGTCGATAATAAGCGTGAAAATACAACATATTCGCCGCGTGTTTATCGCCCAGAGTGTAATTTACGTCGTAGAAAAGCTCGTCCAGATTCGTTTTGCTCTCATTCGTCATCACGATTTTCATTCCGGTTTTAAAAGGCATCGGAATCGTCGTGTTAAAGCTTCTGCCTTCCGGATTCGAGAAAAACACGGATTGAAAAGTCGCCGTCTGACCGAGACCGACGCCGAAAAAATCGCCGAGCGGCGCGCTGACGGCGGGTTTCGTCGCGCCGTCCCAATACATATCTATACGCAGGCTGCGCAGCATCTGCGGGCTGCGGTCGGGAAAAGTCATCCAGATTCGCCGCACCGCGCCGCTCGCGTTTCGCGCTTCGGCTAAAACTCTGGATTCGCCCGCTTTAATCTGAACGGTCGGCGCGCCCTTTCGCCCGCCGTTCGCCTGCCCGCCTTTTCCCTTTTCGCCGGTCGGATTTTCGCCGCTCGCCCAGCGCGATTCGACGCCCGCCGGCATCTCGTAAAGCTCCTGCGCAAACAACGTCGGCGCGGCGAAAATAAGCAGCAAAAACGCTAGAGCAGCCCGATTGGTTAACCTGAAATTGTGCGACATAAATTTTTCTCCAAACAAAATTAACTGATAACTGATAGTAGATAACTGATAATTAATAATGCCGAATTAATAGCTGATTGCCAGCGGCTGACCGCTTTCTTTTCACTATCAGTTATCAGTTATCAGTTATCAGTTAATAGGCAAACGCCTGATAAATCTCTGTTTCGGGCGCGTCTTCAAGCGATTCGACGACGCGATTAAACCGCAGCATAGATTGCGATTGCGGCGAAAGATTTTCCCAGACGGCGCGCGGAATGCGTATCGAGACTTCCGGTCGAAAAAGCCAGCGGCGACTGTAACCAATGACGCACATTGGGCGCGGCACGCGCGTTTTATTCGGCGTTCCGCGATGCAAGCCCCGCACGTCGCGAATCATCACGTCGCCCAGCTTCAGGCAAATCGGTTCGAGCGGTTTTTCGCCCGTTTCAATCAATTTCAAGCCGTCTTCTTTCGGCATCAGATGCGTTCCGCGCGCGACTTCAAAAGGTCCGTTTTCCGGCGTCACATCGACGAGCGGAAAATTTACGGCGAGCTGAAAAGCCGGCGTTTCCTGCCGGATTTCGGGAAACAGCGGCGGCGCGTCGCGGTGAATGTCCTGATACTGCGAGCCGAAAAGCGGCGTGTCGGTCGCCAGCTGAACCATCGTAAAATCCTTGCCGACCAGATTTTCGACGATCGCCAGCACATCGGCGTCGGCAAAAATTTCTTCGTCCGCAAAGGGCGCGTCAAACGGCAAAGTCACGTAATAACGCTCAGCGCCGCGATTCTGCAATTCGCCTTCGCGCGCGATATGGTTTTCGAGAAGCGGCGCAAAATCTTCTCGCCAGCCTTTTAATTTTTGCTCCGGAAAATGCTGCGGCAAAACGCAAAATCCGTCGCGCATCGCTTCGTGGGTAAATTGTTCGATTTCAGATTGAGTGTAACGTCCCTGGTTCATAACTACCCTTCCTTTAATAAATGAAAATTACTTCTCCTTTACTAAATGATAGCGGTCAATCGACGGATTTTCCAAGACCTGAATTTTGCCGCTCGTCCAGCGAATCTCGACTCGCCGAACCGAATCGACCGAGCCTAAACCGATTAAAATTCGCGAATCGTTTGCCGCCAGATAACTGCCCGCATTGCTCGCGTCGAAAACTTGTTTTCTGCCGTTTGCGTCCGTGACGATAACACGCGCGCCTTCGCCGTTCGGCGCGGATTTTTCGCCGCGCAAAGCGATTCCGAGCCAGTGATTTTTTGTGCCGTCGTTTTTCAGAATAACGGGCGCGCCGTTCGTTTGAGCGATAACGACATCCGCGTCGCCGTCGTTGTCTAAATCGCCGCCAGCCATTCCGCGCGCCGCCAAATCCGTTTTAAAAATCCCACCCGCCGCCAGCGAAACATTCTGAAACGCTTTGCCCGCGTTGCGCATCAGAAGCGGCGGCTGTTTGTATTTGAGAAAATCCGTCGTTTTTTCAATCACGTCCGAAACATGGGCTTGCACGACAAACAAATCGCGCCTGCCGTCGTTGTCGGCGTCGATAAATTTTATGCCCCAGCCCGTTCCCAATTGCGTAATCTGCCCGACGCCGCTCGACCGCGTGACGTAATCGAACGACCACTCGCCCAAGTTGCGATAAAGCGGGTAAGTCTCGCCGGAAAAAGCAGTTATCGCCACATCTGCGCGCCCGTCGCCGTCGTAATCGGCGGCATCGACGCCCATTCCGGCAAAACGTTTCCCGTTTTCGTCATAGGCGACGCCGGCGATTAAAGCCGTCTCTTCAAACGTGCCGTCGCCTTTATTGCGAAAAAGATGCTGCTCGGTATTGTCGTTGGCGACGAAAACGTCAGTCCAGCCGTCGTCGTCAAAATCGGCGAAAGCGACGCCGAGAGATTTGCCTTTTGATTGCGCGATGCCCGCTTTTTCGCTGACGTTTTCAAACGTTCCGTCCGTCTTTTGACGAAACAAAAGCGAGTTCGTCGGCTTGAAATTGTCCGGGTGACAAAAGGAGCGAGAACGCGCGTCGCCGCAAAAAAGCGCGCCCGTTTCAAAATCCCAGACGACGTAACGCGTGACGAACAAATCGAGACGACCGTCTTTGTCGTAATCGAAAAAACCCGCGCTCGCCGCCCAACCGTCGACCTGCACGCCCGCTTTTTTCGTGGCGTCCGTGAAAGTGCCGTCGCCGTTGTTGCGATACAAAACCGCGCCGCCGTAATGCGTAACGAACAAATCGGAAAATCCGTCTTTGTCGTAATCGCCGACCGCCACGCCGAAACCGTAGCCGACGCCTTTGACGCCCGCTCGTTCGGTCACGTCTTCAAACGCGCCGTCCGCTTTCTGGCGATAAAGCCGGTTCCAGAATTTGGCGTTCGTTTTGTCGGGCAATTTCCCTTTCGGCATCGGGTCGGAAAGCTGCGCGCCGTTGGTGAAAAAAACGTCGAGCCAACCGTCGTTGTCGTAATCAATCAGACCAATCCCGGCGCCCATAGTTTCGAGCAGATATTTGACGGAAGTCGGCGAGGCGTCGTGTTTGAAATCGACGCCCGCTCGCGCCGTAATATCGGTAAAAATCACGGGCGAAGGAAACTGCGGCGCGCTCGCCGCCGGGCGTTTGACTTCGGAGCTGTAAGATTTTCCCGTCGTTTGCGCGCCGACCGAAAAAGGCAAAACGCAGGCGACAAAAGCGAATAATTTTAATAAACGGTAAAACATTATCCGAGCCGCGTCAGGCGGTTTTGCAAAATCACCACGGCAAGCAGAATCCCGCCGCGAAAAACAAGCTGCCACCACGGGCTGATTTGTCCTTCGAGATTAAAAAGATTGAAAATCACGCCGAGCAGCAAAACGCCGAAAAGCGTGGAAACGACGCTGCCTTTGCCGCCCGTTAAAAGCGTTCCGCCAACGACGACCGCCGCGATCGCGTCCAATTCGCGCCCGACGCCTTCGGTCGGCGAACCGGTATAAAGCCTGGAAGCCAAAATTACGCCCGCCAGCCCGGCAAGCAAGCCGCTGATGGTGTAAACCAGTATCGTCACGCGGTCGATATTAAGTCCCATCAGGCGCGCCGCTTCGTCGTTGTCGCCGAGCGCGAAAACGTGTCGCCCGAAGCGCGTGTAATTCAAAATCAGCCAGCCGATAGCAAAGACGATTATCAAAATCAGAATCGGAACGGGCAGAAAACCGACCATTCCTTGTCCGAGCCACGCGAATTCCGTCGCCGTCGCCGGAATCCGCACGTTCTGCTCGTTGGTTACGGCGAGCGCAATGCCGCGCGCGGCAATCATCATTCCGAGCGTCACGATAAACGGCTGAATCCGCGCTTTGGCGATAACCAACCCGTTAATCAATCCGAGAGCGGTCGTCGCCGCGACCGCCGCGATGAGCGCCACGACCAGCCCGCGGTCAGCCAGATTGGCGGCGATAACGCCCGCCACCGCCAGCAAGGAACCGACCGACAAATCGATGCCGCCCGTCAAAATCACGAACGTCATTCCGAGCGCGATGATGCCGAGCATCGAATTTTGCCGCAAAACGTTCAAAAGATTTTCCGGCGTCAGAAACGCCTCGTAGCGCGCCGTCGCAATCACGCAAACCAGAACGAGCAGCACCAGAGCGCCCTGTTGCTGAACGAAAGAACCGAAGCGAGCGCGCATCGTGCGCTCTTCCTGTGCCGAAGCTGTAGCGTCGTGAACCGATTGCATCTGTTCCATATATTTTTATTTTGGCTCGACCCGCAGCCAATCGAAACGCGCGCCCGAACGGGTCGTTTTGCCGTTGTAAACCAGCGCGACGCGCGCGCCTTCGACATTGCCGGTGATAATTTTATCGCCGATCGTTTGCCAGGATTTTCCGTCCGGGCTGAACGAAAACTGGAAATTTTCGCCTTCTTTCGCCTCGATGCGCAGCAGAATCGCCGTCGCGCTTTTAGGCAAAGCAGCGCTGGCTACTTCCTGATGTTTCCCTTGCGCGCGCCGCCAAATAAAAATTTTGCCGTTTCCGATGCTGATGCCGACGGCTTCCGTGCGCCAGCTGTAAGCCGAAATTCCGGCGTATTCGTCGCTGCCTAATTTCGCAAAATCGATGCGCGTCGTCGCCGTGTAGGTTCCGGAAACGGTGCGCTCGGCGACGACGATTTCCGGCATTTTTTCAGTCGTCAGTTGTTTTTCCGCCGGAGCAATCGTCAAAAAACCGCCGTCGAGCCGTATGTTTTGAACATTAGAAAGCGGGTAAGTCCACTTCGGCGCGAGAAGATTTTCGTTAAATTCGTCGTTTAAGCCGAAAAACATTCGCTGTTTCGTGCCCGCGAGCGGAACCGCCGCCCCGTTTGAAGCGCCGCGACCTTCGTTGATAACCGCCCAGCCGTCGCGGAATTTTACTTCGTCGAGCAGCGCTTCGCGCCCGATATTAAAAGCGTCCGAGCGCCGCCGGTAAGCGTGATAAAGCAGAAAATCGCGTCCGTCCGGCGTTTGCACTAAACTGCCGTGACCCGGACATTGCCACGTCTGATTTGCCGCCAAAATAGGATTCGCCGGATTTTTCTCCCATTTTCCCAAGAGCGTTTTCGAGCGCGCCACGCCGAGCGCGTAATTGCAGCCGCGCCCGCAGCAGGCGTTGCCCGAATAAAAATGATAAAACCAGCCGTCGCGGCGAACGATATACGAGCCTTCGACGACGTGATTTTCCCACTGCGCGTCGTTGCGAAACATCTTTTTCGCTTTGCCGATGAGCCGCGTGCCGCTTTCGTCCAGCTGCTGTGCGTAAAGCCAGGTCGGCTGCTGGCGGTCGTTGCCGTCTTCTTTCCAGATTAAAAACGGTTTATCGTTTTCGTCGCGGACAAAAAACGCGTCGATCGAACCCATTTCCTGACAGACGAGCGCGCCTCTGTCCGTATAAGGTCCTTGCGGTTTTTCGGCAACGGCAACGGCGACGCACAGAGTTCCTTTTTTATTTTTTCCCTCGTCGCGCCGTGCCGTGTAATAAACAAAATAGCGATTTTTGTCGGCGATAATTTCCGGCGCCCAGAAATCACCTTTCGCCCAAGCCGGTTTTTCGCTGAAAACCGCGCCGATGATTTCCCAGTTAATCAAATCTTTCGAGTGCAGAAGCGGAAAATGCGGCGACCAGCCGCCGGTCGTCGCCGTCGCGTAATAATCTTCGCCGACGCGAATCACCGACGGGTCGGGAAAATCGCCCGCAATGACGGGATTAACGTAAGTCTGCGCCTGATATTGAAAGGTGAAGAAAAAAATTAAAAAGAAGTTTAACGCAAAGGCGCAAACGAGCGAGGACGCAGGGTTTGGAAAAAAGAAGCTGCCGATGCTTTTCTCTTTTCGCCTTTCGTCTTTTCTTTGCGCCTTTGCCGCCTGGCGTCTTGGCGTTAATTTTTCCTTCATAATTAATTCAGTTTCGGGCGCTGAATGTAAACCGCCAGCAGAATAATCGCGGCTTTAATGACGAGCGAATAGGAAAATTTTATGCCGTTCATATTAAAGCTCGTCGTGATAATCTGCATAATCAGCGCGCCGATAATTGTGCCGACAATCGTCGCCCGACCGCCGGTCAAAGGCGTGCCGCCGACGACCGTCGCGGCAATTGCATCAAGCTCGATTCCCTCGCCGACTTTCGAGGCGTCGCTCGCGCCGAGCCGAGCCGTGTAAATCAATCCGGCGAGTCCGGCGAGCAAGCCGCTTAAAGCGTAAACCGCAATTTTCGCGCGATTGACGCGGACGCCGGAGAGCCGCGCCGCTTCTTCGTTGCCGCCGACGGCGATGATGTAACGCCCGAAAATCGTCGAGCGCAGCAGAAAAATGGCGAGCAGAACGACGACGACCAGCAGGATAATCTGAAACGGAACGCTCGCCACGATGCCCTTGCCCAAGTATTCAAAAGTCGGGTTGCTGAACGGAATCAATTGACCGCCGTTGCTGATGACCTGCGCGATGCCGCGCCCGGAAATCAGAAGCGCCAGCGTGATGATAATCGGCTGAATCTTGAAGCCCGCAATCAATACGCCGTTAAATGCGCCGATAGCGGTCGCGACCGTCAAACCAATCAAAATCGCCGAGCCCGCGCCGTAATCGAGCGAAATCGCCGCCACCGCCGAAGCAATCGCCATTATCGAGCCGACCGACAAATCGATGCCGCCCGTCGAAATGACAAACGTCATCCCGACGGCGACCAGCATCGTCGGCGTCGCCTGCACCAGAATGTTTCGAAAATTGTCGAAGGCGGCAAAATTCGGCGTGAAAACGGCGTTCAGAACCAGCAATAAAATCAGCGCCGCCAGCGCGCCGTAAGTCGGCGCGTAGTCCGCCAGCCTGAAATTGCTTTTGGTCGTCGCCGGATTGATTGGTGTCGCTTCTGCCATAATTTTTATCTCGTTAATTATTTTGCTGTCGCGCCTGCCTTCATCGTTTTGGTTTTGCCCGTCAGGCGTTTAATCAAATCGGTTTCTTCGCGCAAGTAAGGCGTTCCGTCCGTGCGGAAAACGTCGTGAAACCAAATCCACGGCTCGTATTCGACATACGGTTTTTCCCACGAATCCCACGGATAATTCGTCTGCGATTTGCCCTGCACAAAGCCCCAGTTAATCATCCCGACGTCGTGTTTTTTGCCGACCGGCAAGATGGCGACAAACGTCGAGCCGCGCGGGCGCGCCATATATTCGGTGCAGACGATCGGGCGATTGTATTTCTGCAAAAAGACCACGCGTTTTTCGAAATCTTCCGCCGGTTCATACGTGTGAAAAGTGATGAAATCCGAGTTTTCGAGCTGGATTTTTTCCGTTTCGTCCAGATTTCCCGCTTTGAAATAATCGCCTTTCCAGACGCCGGAAGTTAAAGGCTGTTCCGGTTTCGCGGCGCGCGCCCACTGAAACGAAAGCAGAAGAAGCTTATTCACTAACTCGACTTTATTCGGCGGGTCTTGTTTGGCGTAATCGCCGCCGTTTTTATTGTCCGGCTCGTTCCAGATGTCCCAGGAATTTATGCGTCTGTCCTGCGCAAAGGTTCCGACAATGTCTTTGACGTATTTTTCCAGCCGCGCGTATTCCGCCGGATTCGCCAGAGCCTTTGCGCCGGGTGATTGCAGCCAGCCGGAATTGTGAATGCCGGGACGCGGCGCGCGCTGTTTTCCGGTTTGCGGATTCGGATCCCAGACCGAATCGAACAAAACAATCATCGGCTTGATTTTATGACGCGCCGAGATTTCCAGAAATTGATTGAGCCGTTTTTTAAAGCCTTCCGGGTCTTGTTGGTAAGCCAAATCGTGCAGAAAAACGCGCATCGTGTTCATCCCGATGCTTTCCGCCCAGCCGAGTTCGAGGTCGATGCGTTTCGGGTCGAAAGTGTCCGCCTGCCACATTTCCAGCTCGTTTATCGCGCTCGCAGGAACAAAATTCGCGCCGACCAGCCAGCCCTGCGCCGCGTACCAATCTTTCGCTTTTTGCTCCGTCCAGCGCTCCTCCTGCGCGACGATGCCGGAAACGCCCGAAAGCGCAATAAAAATGAGCGCGACCAGTTTTCTCGAAAAATTAAACACTTGCGGTTTCTCCGTTTATAGTCGTTTTGTCGTCGGCTTCCGCCATCGCATTGATGATCGCGTCCTGCGAAATCTGGTTGCGGTGCAATTCCGCGACCAGTTCGCCGTCGCGCATCACGACGACGCGCGAGCTGCCTTCGACGAGTTCTTCCAGCTCCGACGAAATCATCAAAACGCCCAAGCCTTCGTTGGCTAATTCATTGACGAGCTTTTGAATTTCGCCTTTCGCCCCGATGTCGATGCCGCGCGTCGGCTCGTCCATAATCATAAATTTCGGATTTTTGCACAGCCACCGCGCCAGCAGAACTTTTTGCTGGTTTCCGCCGGAAAGCTCGCGGATTTTCTGCTCGGCGCTCGAAGTTTTTATGCCGAGCCGTTTTATAAACTTATCGACAATCTCATTCTGCTTGGCGCGCGAAACGACGCCCATCGTCGTCAAAGCCGGAAGCGCGGCGAGCGTCAGATTTTCGCGTACAGACCATTCGGGAATGATGCCTTCGGCTTTGCGGTCTTCCGATAAAAAAGCGATTCCGGCGTTGATGGCGTCGGTCGGCGAATGCAGATTCAGCTCTTTTCCGTTGAGCGAAACTTTTCCGCCTTCGACGCGGTCGGCGCCGAAAACGGCACGCGCGACGTCCGTTCTGCCTGAACCCAAAAGTCCAGCCATTCCTAAAATCTCGCCGTGGCGCGCTTCGAGCGAGACGTTTTTCAGACGCCGACCGCGATTTAAATTTTCGGTTTTCAGCAAAGGCACGCTTTCTTTCTGCGCTTCGTGCTGCTCGCCGAAAGCGGTCGCGCCTTTCTTTTCCAGTTCCTCGCGCTGTTTGCCGAGCATCATACAAACCAGGTCGATGCGTTCGAGTCCGGCTAAATCGCGCGTTCCGACGAGCTTTCCGTCGCGCAAAACCGTCACTTTGTCGCAGACCGCGTAAAGCTCGTCAAAACGATGCGAGATGTAAACAATCGCCGTGCCCTGCGCTTTCAAGCGGCGAATCACTTCATACAAAATCCCGACTTCTTTTTCCGTCAGCGAGCTGGTCGGCTCGTCCAGAACCAGAACTTTCGCGCCGATGGAAACGCCGCGAGCGATGGCGACCATTTGCCGCAGAGCGATGTTCAGGCTTCCAAGCTCGGCTTTCGGATTGATGTTCAAGCCCAGATTTTGCAAAAGCTCGCCGGCTTCACGATTCATCCGCGCCCAATCGACAAAACCGAATTTGCGCGGCTCGCGTCCTAAAAAAATGTTTTCCGCGACGCTGCGAAACATCAATAAATTGACTTCCTGATAAACGGCGACGACGCCCGAGTGCTGCGCGTCTTCGGGCGAGCGAAAATTGACCGGCGCGCCTTCGAGAAAAATCTCGCCGCCGTCGCGCGAATACGCGCCCGTCATCACCTTGATCAGCGTCGATTTTCCCGCGCCGTTTTCGCCGACCAGCGAGTGAACTTTGCCTCTTTCAAACTCGACATCGACGCTATCGAGCGCGACCACGCCCGAAAAAACTTTTCTGATGCCTTTCATTCGCAAAATCGTTTCGTTGTTCATAACTTAAAATTAGCGCCCGATGCCGAGCGCGTCGGCGACGCGATTGATGTAATTAAACCAGGCGGCAATCAAAGTGATCTGTAAAATCGCCTGATCGTCGAAACCGGCGGCGCGCAAACGTTCGTGATAAGCGGGCGTGATTTTCACGGCATCTTTCGTCAA
>DASVRL010000191.1:0-21895 GCA_036388635.1 Pyrinomonadaceae bacterium | reverse complement strand
GCACTTTGAAAGAGCCGCTGCGCTGCAGGCATTCGGCTTTCAGAAATGCCGGCGCGCCGATTTCTTTGGAAAGCTTTTCGTCCGAGAGAATCGGCGTCGGGATAATAATGCCTTGCAGGATTTTGCGCGCGTCTTGGATGTCGGAAAGTTTAACGGTCATATTTTTTGGATTATACGCCGAAAAATTGTTTGATTGTAGCTTTTAAGGGAATTATTTTGAGAAAAGATAAACCGAAACGCGAAAAGTTTTTAGGAATGAATTAAGCGGATAAATGCGGATATAAGCGGAAAATGATTTGAAAACTAGATGCTTTTCGCGTTTCGGTCGGATTTTGAAATAGCTTTTAATAACATGGCGTTTTTCGCCTCCACTAACTAATGCGTAATAACTTCCGCAAAAGTATCAACGCTCAAAAAAAAATTTTGTTCCGCAAAACTCCGCTGTAATTTTAAATAAACCTGCGTTTGCTATATGATGATGTCTAAATTGCCTGTCCAGCCGGAAAATTTTTGGAGGTCAACGATGGAATTATTCGGATTCGGTTTTCTGTTTCTCGCCTTTATCGGCATCGCGCTGTTGATTGTCGCCTATAAAACGATAAAAATCGTGCCGCAATCGACCGTTCTGCTGATTGAAAGATTAGGGCGTTTTAACCGGGTCGCGCAGAGCGGCTTGAATATCATCGTGCCGTTTTTCGAATCGCCGCGCGCCGTCTACTGGTCGAGCGTTCGTCCGGGAACGACCTCGATTGATTTGCGCGAGCAGTTTATCGATTTGCCGCCGCAGCCCGTGATTACGCGCGATAACGTGACGATAAATGTCGATTCGGTCGTTTACTGGATGATTACCGACCCGGCGAAAGCCGTCTACGAAGTCAACGACCTGGTCGGCGGCATCGTGCAGCTGACGATTACCGGAATGCGCGCCGTGATGGGCGAGATGGATTTAGACCACACGCTTTCTTCGCGCGACCAGATTAACGCCAAACTCCGTTTAATTCTCGACGAAGCGACCGACAAATGGGGCGTCAAAGTCACGCGCGTGGACGTCAAAAACATCAATCCGCCGGAAGACGTGCGCATCACGATGGAAAAACAGATGACCGCCGAACGCAATCGCCGCGCTTTGATTTTGCAGGCGGAAGGCGAAAAACAAGCGTCGATTACGCGCGCCGAAGGCGAAAAGCAGGCGGCGATTACGCGTTCGGAAGGCGAGCGCGAATCGGCGATTTTGTCAGCCGACGGCGCGGCGCAGGCGCGTCTGAAGGCGGCTTCGGCGGAAGCGCAGGCAATCGCGCAAATCGCGCAGGCGATCGGCGACCGCGCGCAGACGACGCAGTATCTCATCACGGCGCGCTACATCGAATCGCTGCGCGATATGACGCGCACCAACAACGCGAAAGTTATCTTTATGCCGATGGAGACGTCGAATATGCTTTCGGCAATCGGCGCGATGAAGGAAGTTTTCAGCGAAACCGGCGAGAAAACGAATCAAAATTCGCTGCCGAACGCGCCGAATCGCCGCTAATTGCCTAAATAACTGATAACTGATAACTGATAACTGATAGTTAAGAAACTGAGAACTGAAAGTTAAGAATCGGATTTTAGTTTTCAGTTCCCGGTTCCCGATTCTCGGTTATCAGTTATCAGTTATCAGTTATTATGAGGAGTAAAAATTATGTTCGTTAAAATTTTATGCAGTCTGCTGATAGTTTTTTCAATCGGAACGGCTGCTTTGAGCAAGGGTTCCTATAAACCGAAATCCGTTCTCGATTTCACGATGAAAGACATTGACGGCAAAGACGTCAAGCTCAAACAATACAAAGGCAAGGTGCTGCTCGTCGTCAATACCGCCAGCAAATGCGGTTACACGCCGCAATACGAAAGCCTCCAGACGGTTTACGACAAATACAAAGCCGAAGGTTTTTACGTGCTCGGCTTTCCGGCAAACAATTTCGGCGGGCAGGAGCCGGGCACGGCAGCCGAAATCAAGGAATTCTGCACGTCGAAATACAGCGTCAAGTTTCCGCTGTTTGCCAAAATCTCGGTCAAGGGCGAAGACCAGCACCCGCTTTATCAATTTTTGACGAGTAAAGAAACGAACCCGAATTTCGCGGGCGATATTTCGTGGAATTTCAATAAGTTTCTGGTCGATAGAAAAGGCAAGGTCGTCGCGCGCTTCAGCTCCAAAGACAAACCCGACGGCGAAGCCGTGACGCAGGCAATCGAAAAATATCTGAAAGAGAAATAATATCTTTTGAATTGCCGCCGGTTTCAGCCAGCGGCGGGCAAAGAATAAAAGATAATGGCTTTAGCCGAATTTATGAAAAAATATTTTCCGCCTGGCTTCGTCTAAAGCAAACGGGAAAAGTTTATTTCTAAATCGGCTAAAGCCTTCTGTATTTAATAATCCTGTCCGGTCCGCTGGCTAAAGCTACCGGCAAATCATTAAGAAACTTATTTTAAAATAATGAAGATTCAGGAAATCGCCGATTTTATAAACGGAAACCTTCGCGGCGCGGGCGACGTCGAAATCCGGCGCGTCGCCGCTTTCGAATCGGCGCAGGAAAACGAAATCGCCTTTCTCGAAAAAGCCGAAACGGAAAAAACCACTGGCGCTTCGTGCGTCATCGCTCCCGAAAATTTCGAGCCGGCGCTTTCCTGCCCGACGATTCGGGTCACAAATCCGAAAGTCGCTTTCGCCAAGATCGCCGCCGTTCTGCATCCGCCGAAAAAGCGCGAGCCGGAAATTCACCGCAGCGCCGTCATCGCCGAAAACGCCCGAATCGGAAAAGACGTTTTTATCGGCGCGTTTGCCTGCGTCGGCGAAACTTCGGAAATCGGCGCCGGCACGCAAATCCGCGCCGCAGCAAAAATCGGCGACAACGTGAAAATCGGCGCGGGCTGCACGATTCATCCGAACGTTTTTATCGAAGACAATTCGATTATCGGCGATAGAGTCGTTCTGCACGCGGGCGTCGTCATCGGCGCTGACGGTTTCGGCTACGTGCGCGACGGCGCGGAAGGCTATGTCAAATTTCCGCAAATCGGAATTGTCATTATCGAGTCGGACGTAGAAATCGGCGCCAATACCTGCATCGACAGAGGCGCATTGGGCGAAACGCGCATCGGCGCGGGCACGAAGATTGATAATTTAGTGCAAATCGCGCACAACGTCCAAATCGGCAAGCGCGTCGTCATTGCTTCGCAAACCGGAATTTCGGGCAGCGTCATTATCGAAGACGATTGCGTCATCGGCGGTCAGGTCGGTTTCGGCGATCACATCCGCGTCCGCAAAGGCGCGATTATCGGCTCGAAAGCCGGAATCCTGCCCGGAAAAATCGTCCGCGAGGGCGTCTGGTGGGGCATTCCGATTCAACCGCTCGACGAATACAAGCGCCAGAACGCGATGGTCAAAGGCTTGCCCAGACTGCGCGAGGAAATCAAGGAATTGAAAAGGCAAATCGAGGAACTCAAGTCAAAATAAAACCGCCAGCAAACACCCGTAATACAGATGATTAAAACACGCTTTCGCCGACGGACGAATTAAAAGCTGAGCCGAGACCTTATTTTCGATTTGGATATTACAATTAAAATCGAGCGTTTCGCCGTGTCTGAAAAGGCGCCTGAAAATTTCACAATAGAACCGGCTGGCTGTTAAATTTTCGACAACATTTTCAGAGACTTTTTCATCTTAAAGACGCAAGAAAAAAACAGACGCGACACGCCTCAAACCGGCAGCGTCTGTTTGTTCTGAAAGACCAAGGAGGTTAAATGAAACACTCAAGAAAATTACTTACATTGATTTTTGCAGCGGTTCTTTTTATAGGTTTCGCGGCGGTTGACGCTTCGGCGCAGCGGCGCGGCGGCGGGCGATTTATTCAACGCCCGATTGTCGTCAGACAATACTATGTCCGGCGGTATAACCCATATTGGTATTGGAATTCCTGGGACAGCGCTTATTTCTATGACCCTTATTTGAGCGCGCGGCGACAGAGATATTATCTCGAAAACGAGCTGCGCGGCAACCGGGAAGAATTAAGAAAACACCTGGAAAAATATAATGCCGACGGCGTAATAACCGCTAAAGAGCGCGAAGAATTGGACGACGATTACCGCGACGTGGCGCGCGCCCAACGAAACTTGAATAATTTCAGACGCCGTTACTAGTAAACCAAGTCCGATACTTTCAATTCCTACCTTTAACTGAGCGAGGCAATGCCTCGCTTTTTTTTATCGATAGCCGAAGCAACTAAAAAAACGTCTCGCCGGATCAGAACGATTAACCGTCAGCCGCTCCCGCAGTTTGATAATCTTTACCGAAAAGTTAATCTGGACAGCCGAATCCGGCGGCAAACCTACGAGCCGAACGCGCTTCAGGAGATAGCTAAAGGGCAATAAATACAACTGGTTGACTTGCCCGCCGAAAGAGCGTAAAAATGAGCTTCAAAGCTAGACCGATCCAAACCGTTCGAGGTTCTCAATGAAAAAATATTTTCAGACCGCTCCGGCGCTCGGCGTAATTTTCAGTTTCGACTTGTCCGAATTACTAAGATGACCTATCAAATCACCTCCGAAGACGATGCCAGCCCCGAAGATATCCAAATTTTAAGCGACGGTATCAATAATTATTCCGCGACCAAGGTAACGGGCGGCGCGCGTCGAGATTTGACGTTTTTTCTCCGCGACGGCAAAGGCTCGATTGTCGGCGGCATTCACGGCAATAGCGGCGATTGGGGCTGGCTGTATATCAGCACTCTGTGGGTTTCCGAAACCGTTCGAGGCAGCGGTTACGGGACGGCGCTGATGCGCGAAGCCGAACGGGAAGCGCTCGGGCGCGGCTGCCGCAGCATATATCTGGACACCTTCAGCTTCCAGGCGGTCGGGTTTTACCTGAAACTCGGCTACACGATTTTCGGCGAGCTGCAGGATTTCCCGCCCGGTCATAAGCGGGTTTTTCTGCAAAAAACCTTGACCTGAAATATTTTTTGCTTTCACAAACCGACCGCAAACAGTGCGAACGAATCAGGAAAACCGGTATCGAACAGGCTCGAACGACAATGCCAACCAGTCAATTTTCAAAATAACCCGGCAGCCGGATAGTTTGAGTTTTTTCCTAAAAAAAACTCTTGACTTGTCGGGCTAAACGAAGTAAATATAAAGCGCTCCCGATTTCAGGCTTTACCCGAAAGTTTTTATTTCACCGGCGAATCTTTGAGCTTCGCTTTTAAAAATTCCGAATTCTTTCTTTCGTCTTTCGCGCAAAAGACGCCGTTAAATTTCCGTCCGAACAATAAAACTATGAAAAAACTACTAATCATCGCCCTTCTAATCATCGCCGCCGCGACCGCCGCATCCAGCCAGAAAAAGACCGAGCCGTTTGAAAAAACAAACGCCGAGGCGCAAAAGCTGGTTCAATATATGACCGACTGGGCAAATCTCTCCAACCGAAAAGACGCCGACGCGCTCGACAAAATGCTGCCCGCCGACCTCGTCATAACTTTTCAGGACGGTGAGGTTTTAACCAAAGACGAATACATCGCCGCCTTTAAAAAAAATGCGGGCGATTTCACCATCACCTATCACGACCAGAAAGTTGACCTCTACGACAAAACCGCCATCCTCCGCGCCCGCTACGTCGTCAAGGTCGGAGCCGACATCACGGTCGAATTTCGCAACACCGCCACCTTCCTCAAACGCAAAGGACGCTGGGAACCGATTGCCTTTCACAGCAGCCCTCTGGTTAAAAAATAATTTTACGAGGTGATAAAAATTGGCTAGACCAAGAATTTTCGTTAGCTCGACGCATTATGATTTGAAACATCTCAGGTCTTCGCTGGAGAATTTCATCGAATCTCTCGGCTTCGACGCGATACTGTCCGAGAAAGGCAATATCGCTTATTCGCCGGATATTCCGCTCGATGAATCCTGTTATCGCGAAGTCAATAACGCCGATATTTTCGTGATTATTATCGGCGGCAGATACGGCTCGGAAAAATCCGAGACGAAATCGACCATCCCGAAAAGCTTTTTTGAAAAATACGACAGCATCACCAAACAGGAATACCGCAGCGCCTTAGATAAAGACATTCCCGTTTATATATTGATTGAAAAACACGTCTATAACGATTACGAAACTTTTCTCAGAAACAAGAACAATAAAACCATCTCTTACGCGCACGTCGATTCGGTCAATATTTTTCACCTGATAGAAGAAATCCTTTCGCAGCCGCGCAACAACGCGATACAGCAATTCGACCGCTACGCGGATATAGAAAATTGGCTCAAAGAACAATGGGCTGGCTTATTCCGCGAGCTTTTGACCCGAACTTCCAGCCAGAAACAAATCGCCTCGTTAGCCTCGCAGGTCAACGAGCTGGCTGAAATCAACAAAACTCTCAAGACTTATCTAGAAGAAGTCGTTTCAAAAATCGCCCCCGAAAAGTCGGCGGAATTAATTAAATCCGAAACAAAACGCCTGGAAGAATCTCTTGAGCTTGAAAAATTGCGAGATAGCGTTTGGGCTGATTATCTATACCATGAATATGGAATATCTGTGGAATCTTTCCGAGACTCTTTGATTAAGGAAAATTCAGCGAAGGGTTTTCTTAACAATTTAGTTCCAATCAGAAATAAAAGGATTTTCGTCAAAGATATTGAAGATACATTAACAAGACACCACAATACGAGACGCACATTAAATGATGCGCGAGAAATTTTAGGATTAAAACCTTATGATTTTATTGAATTTGATTCTAATGAAGATGTTGAAATCTCTGCAAAAAAGAAATCGACGAAATCAACCAGCGAAAAAGACAGTTGATGCGCGAACAGAAACAAATATCGCAGCAATGTCGGCAAGCTTGCCGCCTGGACGAGCGCCAGCCACATCGAACATGCGCCGCAGAAGAGTGTCGAGCCGACAGCGCCGACGCCTTGAATATCCGAAACGGCAAGGATTTATTTGCAACTCGGAGCCGGTAATAATATTATTTTTACCGGCTTTTTAAATTGAGGTTTTATGAAACTGAATTTACATTCGCGCTTATTATTTGTGTTTTTCTGTTTCGCCGGGACGCTTTTCGCCCAGCAGCCAAGCGACCTCGATATGGAAGGCTTAAGCGGCAAGGTGAAAAGAATTGTCGAGGAAATCGCACCCGTGAAAATGAAAAACGGCGCGCTCAAGGAAGGCTCGCGCCGCCGCTCGCGCGAGGTCATCTTCGATAAACAAGGTCGGGTGACTTATCGTTGGATTCAAATCCTCGATTTCGACGCAAACGAAAGTAATTACTCTTACGATAAGAATAAACGCATCAATCGAACGAAGGTGATTAAGCCGTTTGCCAAACCCGGCGAGCCGGAGATAATGATGCTTTCCTCCGATATTTTTCGTTACGACCCCGCCGAAAATGCGATTTACGAAGACGTTTACGCGCCCGGAATGACGGACTCCAAAATCATGACCGACTCTAGAATCATCACGCAGAAATATAAATTTATTTTCGACCGCGACAATCGCCTTTCGGAAAGAATTATGCTGACGACCAATGGAAAAGTCGTCTCGACCGACAAATACATTTACGGCGAGCAAAAACTGCCGACCGAGCGCCGGCTATCTCTGCTCGGCAACCCGCGATTGCAGATCATCAAATACTCGTACGAGCTGGATGCGCAGGGCAACTGGATAAAGCGAACGGCGGAAAAAATGATGGCTAACGCGGCAGCCGATAAAGAAACCGAAGTCACCTACCGAAAAATCTCTTATTATTGAAGCGGTATTTTGATGAGCGCCGAGCAAATCGACAAATAGCTGTTGCTTATCGCCCGTCACTTCTTTCATATTGTCACTATGAATAATAATCCGGATTACAAAGCGATGCTGGAGACGGCAATCGAAGAAGCGCGGCAGGGTTTAGCCGAAGGCGGCATTCCCATCGGCGCGGCGCTGTTCGACAAAAACGGAAAGCTGCTCGGACGCGGGCATAACCGCCGCGTGCAGGAAGACGACCCGTCCGTGCACGGCGAAACCGACGCTTTTCGCAAGGCGGGCAGGCAGCGCTCTTACCGCGATAAGATTATGGTCACGACGCTCGCGCCGTGCTGGTATTGTTCGGGACTGGTGCGGCAATTCGGGATAGGCACGGTCGTCGTCGGCGAATCGGTCAATTTCGCGGGCGGCGTCGAATGGCTGCGCGAGGCGGGCGTCGAGGTGATCGACTTGAACTCGGCGGAATGCATCGGGATGTTATCCGATTTTATCGCCGCCAACCCGGCGGTCTGGAACGAAGACATCGGAGAAGAATAAGAAAAACGATGAACGCGGAACGATGAACGATGAATTGTTTTTGTAATGTCGCGGATTTTTCTGAAACGTTGATTCCATAAATGAAATGCAAAACGCGGATCTGAAAAACAGAACGAAATCATTTGCTTTGCGAATTATTAAACTTTACAAAGCTTTGCCTAATACCGTGGAGGCGCAAATCATTGGCAAACAAATACTGCGAAGCGGCACTTCAATCGGCGCGCAATATCGCGAGGGAACACGCGCTAGGTCTGATGCGGAGTTTATCAGCAAGATTGAAAGCGCCTTGCAGGAGCTTGAAGAAACCGGTTACTGGCTGGAGCTTCTTATTGACGCAGAAATAATCGGTGAAAACAAGCTGAAAGACCTTTGTCGCGAGGTAGAAGAATTAACCGCCATTCTCGTCACCTCGGTAAAAACCGTCAAGATGAAACGCTGAACGCGGAACGCTGAACGCGAAATGATGAATTGCAGTTCCGGCGTATCGAATTCATCGTTCATCGTTCATCGTTCAGCGTTTTAAGAATCGCCCGCGCCGCGTTGCGCGCCGCGCCGTGTCCGAGCGTTGCGACGACTTCTTTGAGCCGCGCCCGCATCTTTCGATTCGTTTCCGGTTCGAGCAGGCGGAAAAGCTCCGCCGCGAGAGCTTCGGGCGTAAACTCGTCCTGAATAAACTCCGCCGCCAGTCTTTCGCGCGCTATCAGGTTAATCAAGCCGAAATGCGGAACGTTTATCAAAGGGCGCAGAATCCTGTAGTTCAGGCTCGACGTTTTATAAACAATCGCCATCGGCGCGCCGATAATCGCCGTTTCCAGAGTCGCCGTGCCGCTCGTCACCGCCGCCGCGTCCGAGGCGTTTAAGGCTTCGCGCGTTTCGCCCTGCACGGTGATGAGATTTTCCGGCGGGCTTTTGCCCTTTTGCTTTGTTTCGTTTATCGCCGTTTCGACCTCGGAGAGCGTGCGGCTCGCCGCCAACGCGTTGACAAACTGGATTTCGGGATTTTTTTTCGCCAGCAGATGCGCGGTTTCGAGCATTCCGGGCAAAATCCGCGCCAGCTCCTTGTGACGACTTCCGGCGAGCAGCGCGACCAGCGGCTTTTTCGCGTCGAGATCGTGTCTGGCGCAAAATTCCTCTCTGGAAAGCGTCGATTGAACTTCGCGCGCCAGCGGGTTGCCGACGTATTCGACGTGATTGATTCCCTGCTCGGCATACCAGTCTTTTTCAAACGGTAGAATCGCGAGCACCAAATCGACGTATTTTCTAATCGTCCGCGCCCGGTGCTTGCGCCACGCCCAGAGCTGCGGCGAGATGTAGTAAATCACTTTCAGACCGGATTTTTTCAGCGCGCGGGCGAGCTTTAAGTTAAAATCGGGAAAATCCACCAGCAGAACCGCGTCGGGTTTTCTTTGCGCCGCCGTTTTTTTCAAAGTCTGAAACATGCGCCAGAACATCGGCAGAGCTTTGGCGATTTCCGGCAAGCCGACAATGGCGAGATTATCGGCGTTGACGACGGTTTCGACGCCCGCTTCGCGCAAAAGGTGACCGGTCGCGCCGAAAAATTCGAAAGACGTTTCGGGCGACAGCTCGCGCAGACGCATCACGAGCCGCGCGGCGTGGGCATCGCCCGACGCTTCGCCGGCGACAATCATTATTTTGTAAGTTTGTCTGTTCACTGTTAAAAAGCGATAAGCGGTAAGCGGTAAACGGGTAAGTTCGTTATTTTTCAATTGCAACTTACCGTTTACCGCTTACAGTTTACCACTTACCGCTTATATAAAAGTTTTCCGCAAGTCAACCAATTGTGTCAATTGCGGCATCTTACCAGTTGTTTTTCCGGCAAAGTTTGCGTTTGTTTACGATAAGCGGTTGCAACGCATCATTAATACGCTTAAAATTTAGTTTTTGTGTTTACCCCACACAGGAAATTGGCTGGAGAGAGGCTTCCGGCGAATTTCTAAAATTCTGGAGGACTTTAAGTGAAGTTTCGCTTTTTTTTATTTTTCGCAATTTTATTTTTACTCGGAAATTTAACGACGGTTTCCGCGCAGGTCGATTCGGTCATCGGTCAGGTGACGCGCTCGGCGGCTGAATCTTTCGTCGGCGGCTTGTCCGGCGACGGGCGCTTTGCCGTCTTTGAATCGAACGGCGACGTCGCCACCGAAAACCCGCGCAACGCGGACGGCAACCGTGAAGTTTTCCTTTTCGATTACGCGCAGCGCCGGATTTTTCAGATTACCGATACGAAAAGTCTTTTAAAAGACCAGACAGCGAATCCGATTTTCAGCAATATCCGGGTCGAGATTTTAAACATTCGCCCGGTTATCAGCAACGACGGGCGCTGGATTGCTTTCGGCTCAAACGCGACGACTTCGACTCCGGCGGCTCCGAACGCCACCAATCCGGGCAGTTTCGATGCCAACTCCTTTAACGTGACGACCGGCACCACGACGACCAATCCGCTGACGGCGGACGGCAACACCGAGATGTGGCTTTACCAGATTCCCGCCACCACGCCCGCCGATTTGTCGAGCGGCGACGAGCTTCCGTTTACCAATCTGAACGCCGGAACTTTTACCCGCGTGACGAATACGCCGGCGAGCCGCCTGCCGGTGGAAGGCTCGACGACCGCGCTGC
Organism: Pyrinomonadaceae bacterium; assembly: GCA_036388635.1. Lineage (GTDB taxonomy): Bacteria > Acidobacteriota > Blastocatellia > Pyrinomonadales > Pyrinomonadaceae > JALZHR01. The sequence goes on along the minus strand of DASVRL010000191.1, from coordinate 10,956 downwards.
CCATTATCGCCGACGACAACCGCGACGCCAGCCTCAGCGATAACGGCAACGTCGCGGCATTTATCTCGAACCGGGATTTGGTTCCCTGCACGACCACGCCTTCGGCGACCTGCGGAAACGCTTTTCCCAGTTTCGACAACCCGGAAGTTTACACCTTCGTGCGTCTTTCAAGTACGCTGTCGCAGGTTACGGCGACGCCGCGCGGCACGATTCTGGCGCCGATTTACAACGTCAACCCGGTTGTTTCCGGCAACGGAATGCGCGTCGCGTTTCTCAGCAACGGCGACAATCCGATTGCCGGTCAGACGGGCGGCAGCAACACCGACCGCAGCGACGAGATTTTCTACTCGAATCTCGACGCCAACGGCATTCCGACCGGCGCTCGCGTCCAGGTGACGCAAACCAGCGCCGCCAACGTGGGCGATATCGTCAATATTTTTAGTTACGGTCCGCGTATGAGCCGCGACGGGCGCTTCATCGCTTTTGAATCTTTCACGGATTTGGAAACATTGAACGGCGCGAATCTAAACGCGACGGCGGTTTTCGTATACGACGCCAATACGCCGGTGACGACGCCGGCGACCATACCGTTTCGCCGCATCGGACCGCGCGCCGATGCCGACGCGGGCGCAACCGGCGACGTTCTGCGTTTCCCGACTTTTACCGATTACGACGCCAACGGAACTCCGGCAACGGTCATTCTGGCGTCGCGTCTGAATTTCAAGCCCGACGGGACGGTTCCCGCGACCGCTGCGGACGGCTTAAATCCCGACGCCTCTCGCCCGACGCAGATTTACGCCTATCAATTAAATCTTCCGGCAACGACCGCGGTATTCACCCGTCTGACGAGATTAACGGCGGGCACTTTTATCGCCAGCGTCCAGCCCTACGCCAGCAATACGCGAAGAAGAATTTCTTTCAGTATGTCGCAGGTCGAGCCGGGCACGGGTAATTACGATCTGCAAACCGAAACTTTTTATTTATTGACGCCGGTGGCAACGGCGACGACGCCGGCTGGTTTGAGTTTTGCGACCGGCGCGAGCGCGATTCCCGTGACCGCCTCGCCCGTTCCGTCGCCCAGCCCGACGGCGACTCCGACTTCCACGCCGACACCGACGCCGACTCCGACTCCGACCGGCAGCCCGACGCCGACCGTGACGCCGACGCCCGTGACGCCGCCCGCCGTGCAGGGACTCTCTATCGGAATGCTGGCAATCGTTAATCTGGATACCGGATTTATCGAGCCGGTGACGCCGAAAACCGCCGTCGGTTCGGTTTCCCGCGTTTTTCCGCTGCCGATTGAATTAAGCGGCGTGACGATGACGATTAACGGCGCGGCTTGCGGCTTGAAAATGGTCAGCCGCCGGCAGATTGTGTTTACCGTTCCGCTCGGCGTTTTTCCGGCTACCGGAACCGAAGTTTCGCGTCCGGTGGTGATCAATAACAACGGAACCATTATCAAAGGAAACGTGACCATCGTGCTGGCGCGTCCCGACATTTTCAGAAACGATTTAGTTCCCGCCGAGGGCGGGCGCACGCGGCTGCAAAACGTCGTCAACCGCGTTCCGACGACCGAGCCGTTTAACGTGAGGACCGTCAGAATACGCGGCGGCGTGCGCGTCCCGACGGTTTTGAGGCTGTACGCGACGGGCATTTTTATTCCCAATGCCGCTGCCGTCAGTTATTCGGTGCGCATCGGCAACGTGACCATCACGCTGCCGGCAACGACGCTGGCGGTCGAGCGCGAGCCGGGCGTTTACACGATTGATTTTACGCTGCCGCCCGAACTGCGAAGCGCGGGCGACCAGCCCGTAGTGCTGAGCGTGACTGTCGGCGGACAAACGTTTACCAGCCGTCTGGACGATACCGCGTCGCGCACCAGGATTCTTTAAGAGAACGGGCAAAAGGTTAAAGGCAAAAGTAAGGAGGCAATTTTTCCTTGCTTTTGCCTTTATACTTTTACCTTTTGCCCGCCCGAAAGCTTCTTGCTTTAGCCTGCGGCTTGGTTTATTCTAAATAAAAGAAAAATTTTATTTCTTTCGCTTTTTATTGAAAGCAATCAATGTTTCATAATTTCTACCTATTTAACAACTTCCTATAAATAATCCTTTAAGGAGCAATCTATTTTATGTCAACTGAAAGAGATGTGAGCACTTTGCGAATTGCGCCGAAAGTTTGGCGCGACGGCGAGCTTATCGATTGGGACGACGCGCGCGTTCACGTGATGACGCACGCCATTCACTACGGTTCGAGCGTTTTTGAAGGAATTCGCTGTTACGCGACCAAGCGCGGTCCAGCCGTGTTTCGCCTGACCGAACATATGCAGCGGCTTTTAAATTCCGCCAAAATCTACCGGATGGAGACGAAAATCACGCGCGACGAGCTTTGCGCCGCGGCGGTTGATCTGGTCAGACACAGCGATCTGGACGCCTGCTACATTCGCCCGGTGATGTTTCGCGGGCTGAATGAAGAGCGACCGTCTTTCGGCGTCAACCCGTTTCCGAATCCGGTGCAGTGTTACATCGCCAGCTGGGATTGGGGCAAATATCTGGGCGAGGAAGCCGTCGAAAACGGCGTCGATGTCTGCGTTTCGAGCTGGACGCGCATCACTTCCAACAGCTTGCCGGCGATGGCGAAAGCCGGCGCCAATTATATGAACTCGCAGCTTATCAAGATGGAAGCCATTCTCGGCGGTTTCGCCGAAGGAATCGCGCTGGACGACCGCGGCTACGTTTCCGAAGGCTCGGGCGAAAATATCTTTCTGGTCAATAACGGTCAATTGATTACGCCGCCGCTCGGCGCTTCGATTCTGCCCGGCATCACGCGCGATTCGGTGATTCAAATCGCCAGAGAACTGGGAATTCCGGTTCTCGAAACCTCGATTCAGCGCGCCGCCTTATATCTGGCGGACGAAGTTTTCTTTACATGCACCGCTGCCGAAATCACGCCGATTCGCTCGGTCGACCGCATCACGGTCGGCACGGGCAAACGCGGCGAAATTACCAAACGCCTCCAGGACGTTTTCTTTGACGTCATTGTCGGCGAAAAACCCGCGCCGAACAACGCGCCGTGGCTCACCTACGTCAACGAAGCCTCGGCGACGGCGAGCGTTTCGGAATAACTCAAGGCTCTAAAATTTAAAGAAAAATCGCAGCCGGAAATCCGGCTGCGATTTTTTTATTTTCACCTTTCAAAAAAAATTTTTCCGCCGATGATAGTTTTTGCGCGAAACTTTCGCATTCAATAGCGAAGGTCGAAATAAGCTCGACCGGATCGGACGATTTTGTTTGCAACAAGGAGTGAAAACTATGTTTAAGTATTTATTTATTCTCGGTACTACGGCGATTTTATTATTTGCACAACTGCTGCCCGCCAACGCGCAGTATATCTGCCAGCCGGCGGCGAATCCGATCGTCGTCAACGGCTCGATTAACAATGGAGACGTTCAGCAAGCCGGACGCATCACGCGCGACGGCAGTCCTTCGACCTGTACGGGTGACGACGCGGCGCTGGAAAACAACGCGACTCTGCGGCGCGACACGCACAATTTCGTCAATCCGTTTAACGAAACGGTCTGCGTGACGGTCGACTTGGATTTTTCCGCCTGTAACGCGCAGACTCAGGCGGTCGCTTATTCCAGCTACAATCCGGCTTTTCCCGCTCAAAACGTCATCGGCGACGGCGGTTACAGTACGATTAACAAAGGCAGATTTTCGTTCAGCGTCGGTCCGAACGCGGCTTACAACATCGTCATCAACGACATCGAGGACGACGGCATTATGTGCGCGCAATACACTTTTAAAGTTACCTACCAGCGCAACTGCCGCCAGCAGGGCTTCGACCGCACGAACGACGGCAAAGCCGATTTGACGGTTTATCGCCCAGCCTCGCAATCTTTCTGGTATTCGCTCAATTCGGAAGACAACAGCTTTATCGCCCGTCAATTCGGCACGGTCGGCGACATCGTCACCGGCGGCAGCGATTACACCGGCGACGGTCAATCGGACCTCAGCCTTTATCGCCCGAGCATCAATTCGTGGATTTACGGCACCGACCAGACGACGCCGGGAACGAATTTCGCCGTCCAGCAATGGGGCACGTCCGGCGACATCCGCGTACCGGGCGATTATGACGCCGACAGCAAAAACGATTTGGCGGTTTTTCGTCCTTCGACCGGTTACTGGCACATTCTGCGCAGCAGCGACGGCAGCATCCAGTCGCAGCAGTGGGGACAGCAAAACGACATTCCGCTTTCGGGCGATTTCGACGGCGATTTAAAAACCGATTTCACGATTGTGCGTCAGACTTCGGGCGGCTCGCACTGGTATGTTTTGAAAAGCAATTACAACTACGGTTTCGACGAATTTGTTCAGTGGGGCTTGCCGACCGACAAACTTATTCCCGGCGATTACGACGGCGACGCGAAAACAGATTTCGCCGTGTGGCGTCCGGCGGAAGGTATGTGGTATGTCCGCCGCAGCACCGATTTGACTTTGCAGGCGGCGAAATGGGGCACGCAGGGCGATATTCCGCAGCCCGCCGATTATGACGGCGACAAGCTTCAGGATTTTGCCGTGTGGCGTCCGTCAAACGGAACCTGGTATGTGATTCAGAGCCAGACCGGAACGTTCCGCTTCCAGCAGTTCGGTCAGCAGGGCGACCAGCCGATTGCGTCAAATATGCGTATTCAATAAAGGCGAAAGCAGCGCCTCCAGAACCGCAAAGCCGTGAGATGTTTCTTTACATTTCACGGCTTTGCGGTTATTTTATTGAACATCCCACGCGAGGCTGAACAAATGAAAAAATTTTCGCTGGTTCTTTTTGTCATTCTGCTTTTAATCGTTCCCGCGTTTGCCCAGTCGCAGGCGGAAACTTACCGGGCAAAAGCCGTTCGATTAAATAATGACGGAAAATTTGAGGAAGCGGCTGCCGAAATCAGCAAGGCAATCGCGCTTGAGCCGGGCAACGCCGACTTATATCTGCTGCGCGCCTATATTTACCAGTTCAATAAAAATATCAAGGCTCTGGTCGAAGACGTCAACAAAGCCGTCGAACTCGACCCGTTCAATAAAGAGAATATAATTCGGGGCACGCGTTATTTGCTGGACTCGCAGCAATGCGAGCGAGTGATAACCATCGTCAACGAATATATTTTGAAAAACCCGCAAAGCGACGAGGCTTATGATGCGCGATTTCGGGCGAAAACCTGTCTCGAAGATATGGCGGGCGCGTTTGAAGATATTTCGAAGGCAATCGAGCTTAATCCGAAAAGCTCCATTCATCGCTCGAATCAGGCAAATCTTTTGTCGCGGATGGGCGATTCGGAAAAAGCCCTGGAATTATTCAGTTCGGTGATTGCTTTTTTTGAAACAAACCTGGCTAAAACGAAAACCGAAAACGACAAGGTCACGCTAAAACGCGAATTGGCGATGCTTTATATCACGCGCGCGCAGACGTTTGAAAGAAAAGAAGATATGAATTCCGCCGTCGCCGATTTGACCAAAGCCGTTCAATTAATGCCGACGGATTATTTCCTTCGTATCCGCGCCCGGGCTTACCGCAAAACCCGCAAATTTGCCGAAGCAGTCAACGATTATACGGAGGCGATTCGCCTCGCTAAAGGAAGCGCTTTCGATTTGTATCTCGAACGCGGCGACGCTTTTATGGAGTCCGGGAAATACGTCGAAGCTTTGCAGGATTACGAGCAGTCTTTAAAACTCGACCAGCAGCTTAAAGAAATTGTCGAACGAAGAATCACTTTAGCCAGAGAAAAGATACAGGCGGTGACGAATCAGCCAAAATAAATTGCCCGAACACAGAAAATTTATTTTTTAAATCTTCGCCGGATGTTTTCTGCAAATTTCGCCTGCAATAATTTCTCTCTATAAATAAATCCATAAACCGCCAGCAAAATTAAACCCGCCGCGACGCCGACGATAAACCACGTCCGACCAAGCAGGCTTAAAAGAAGAACGCCGATAAAAATCAAAGTTCCTGGCGGCGCAAAAGCCAAAAAACCCAGAACGAGCGCGGCGAAGATTTTTTTCAGGTGTTTCATCGAAAATTTTCCGTGACGGCAGTTCTAAAATGCGAAGCATAACAGAATAATGCCGCGTTTTTCAAAACGCGTGAAGCGGAAATCCGAAAACAAAAAGCGTCGCTGAAAGTTTCCGCCAAACTTCGGTGATTTTAACGTTGTTGTCAAAACCCGCCTGACATTTAAACTTTTTTTTAATATTTGGGCAAAAACTTTTGCTCGGGTCTGTCTGTTTATTGAACCTAACAAACCTGAGCAACTGCCGTTATATGGTGCGACGGCGATTGTTTCAATTTCTCAAAGCGCATCATTCTATCACCAAAAAACAAACTAAGGAGTATATTATGGCAGATTTTATCGTTCGCATTGACGGGCTGAAATTATCGAAAGAAGCCGAAGCCTCAATCAACCGTGAAATTCAAGCGGCTGTCCTGCGCGAGGTGGCTAAAATCGATACCGGCGGAGATTTTTCCGCGCGTATTCCCAACAGGTTAAGGTGGCGCGGCATTTATCTGCGCAACAAAGCCTTTGACACCAACTTCAATCTTGAGGTCAACGAAGTACAAATCTAGGAGTTAACGCAATGAACTCTGAAAAAAAACTTTGTCCCAGCTACACTTGCCAGGAAGGCGCAATTCTTCTCGGCATCGTTATGCGGGACGGTCGCGTGGCATTTTCAAGCGACCGGATTATCGTTAACGAGGAGTTTGTGCAAATTGCCCGCGAGGGTCGAGCGCCGGAAAAACGCTTTCGATTCGGCGGGCAATGCGTTCAAAACGGATGCAAACAGTGGGCTGAAAATCGCTGCGGCGTAATTGATTCGGTCATCGAAACGACGAGCGACAATCTTGACGCTTCGAATTTACCGGAATGCTCGATACGCCCCGAATGTCGATGGTTTTCTCAGAGAGGCGCAGCGGCTTGCGCTGTCTGCCCGGAAGTCGTTACCGATTTGCGGGAAGAAATCGCTTGAAGCTTTTCTGTTTGCGGTTTTTTATCAACTTGCAAGTCAGATAAATAAAAAACGGAAAGCGGAAAATAGTTTTAAACTATTTTCCGCTTTCCGTTTTCAATTTTCCGTTAAATTAGGCTTTCGCTTTTTTGATTTCTTCAATCAAAACCGGCACGGCATCAAACAAATCGCCGACGATGCCGTAATCGGCGATGTCGAAAATCGGCGCTTCGCCGTCCTTGTTAATCGCCACAATCGTACCGGCGTTTTTCATTCCGACGATGTGCTGAATCGCGCCGGAAATGCCCAGCGCGATGTAAACTTTCGGCGCGACGGTTTGCCCGCTGGAGCCGATTTGACGGTCAATCGGCAGCCATTCGGCGTCGCAAATCGGGCGCGAAGCCGCCAAATCCGCGCCGAGCGCGTCCGCCAATGCCTGCGCGATGGCGATATTTTCCTGCGATTTGATGCCGCGTCCGACGGCGACGATAACTTCCGATTTCGTCAAATCGACCGACGCTTTCGCTTCCTGAAACGGCGCTTCCGGTTTCATACGAATTTCGCCGACGTTGACCTCCACAGTTTCCGTCTGCGCCGAGCCGCCGCGTTCCGCATTATCGCCGCGAAACGCGCCGGATTGAAACGAAACGAAATACGGAGCGTCGCCTTCAATCGTCATATCCGCGTCGAGTTTGCCCAGAAAAATACGCCGCGTAAAAACCAGATTGCCGCCGTCGTTCGTGTAGCGAATGCAATCGCCCAAAACTTCCTTTCCGAGACGCGCGGCGACTTTCGGCGCAAAATCGCGCACTTGGTAAGTGTGCGCCATAACGACGTATTGCGGGCTGGTCGCCTTGATAATCTGCTCGAAAGCGTCAGCGTAACCGTCAGGCGTGTAAATATTCAGCTTTTCATTTTTCGCCACGATGACTTTTTCGACGTCGTAACCAGCGATTTCCTGCGCCAGGGCGCAATCTTTGTCACACGGAATAACGGCGGTGACTTTCAGATTCAAGTCTTTGCCGATGCTCTGCGCGGCGGCGACGGCTTCGAGCGAAACTTTATTTAACGCGCAATCCTTGTGTTCGATAAATACTAAAATGCTCATAAATTTTGGTAATAAGTGAAAGGTTATAAGTGATAGGAAATTTTGTTTACCTATCACTTATTTCTTATCACTATAAAACGCGAACCTCCGTTTTCAATTTTTCGACCAGCTCAGCCGCGCCTTTTTTCGCGTCGCCGCCGCCGAGAATCTGCGTTTGCTTGGTTTTAAGCGGCAGGTAAACTTTTTGGATTTTCTGCGCCGAGCCGAAGCTTTCAATCGACGGCACAACTTCCCTGATTTCTTTTTTCTTCGCCGCCATAATGCCTTTTAAACTGGCGTAGCGAATTTGCGAGATTCCCGATTGAATCGTCAGCAGCGACGGCAGAGGATACGTAAACCATTGATACCAACCGCTTTCCAGCTCGCGTTTGACGCGAAAATCCGCGCCCGAAGCATCGACTTCAATAACAATAGTGGCGTGCGGAATGCCGAGCAGCTCGGCTAAGATAACGCCCGTCTGACCGTAGCTGTTATCATCAGACTGCAAGCCGGTCATCACCAAATCGGCGTTTTCGTCTCTGATAGCGTCGGCAATCGTTTTCGCAATCTGGAACGGTGAAAGCTGATTCGCTTCGTCGACGACGATGTGAATCGCGCGGTCGGCGCCGCGCGCCAGAGCGTCTTTGATGGTCGATTGCGCCCGGCGAGGTCCGAGCGAGCAGACGACGACTTCGCCCGCGCCTTTCTTTTCTTTCAGACGCAGCGCTTCTTCCAGCGCGTAGCCGTCCGATTCGTTCGTGACGTATGACAAATCGGCTTCTTCAATCCATTTCTCGTCTCTGCCAATGCGCAAAATCGCGTCCTTGTTGGCAACCTGTTTCATTAAAACGACTATTTTCATAGAATTATTTTTCCGAAAGTTTTTTAATAATTGATTTTGCTAAATTCTCGTTAATTTCATTATGGCGCGAAACCGGCTGAGAAACCTTAGTTTTCTGATTAGAATACCAATCGTCATTTCCGCCATGACGAACGAAAATACAGCCCATTCGCTCAAGCTGTTTTATCAAATCGCGCCTTTTCATTCGGCAATCGCCAGTTCCTCAACTTTTCTAATAAAAGGCACTTCTTCGGATTCAATGTCTTTCAGCAGACTTTTCAGATTTTCCAGAAGTTCTTCCTTTGAATACGCCTGAGTTTCATAATCCGGGTAATCATTCAAAAAGCCCAGATAAAATTCTCCGTCCTGCCAGAATGTGTATTTTATAGTTCTCATCTTTTTGAACGATTCTAAAACTTTTTCGCCGAAAGTTCCACTTAAAAATGAATGACCATTCATTCACCTAATAAAATTAATGCGTTTAATCGCCGGAAAAAGGCAATCAAACGCATCAAATAATTATTCTTCAAAGCGCTTGAAAATCAAGCACGCATTTGTTCCGCCGAAGCCGAAGCTGTTTGACAGAACGTATTCGACTTCCTTCTGGCGCGGCTCGTTCGCGATGTAATCCAAATCGCAGTCCGGGTCGGGAAACTCGTAATTGGTTGTCGGCAAAAGAGTTTTGTTGTAAATCGACAAAACCGAGAAAGCCGCTTCGATTCCGCCCGCCGCGCCGAGCGCGTGTCCGGTCATCGATTTTGTCGAGCTGACCGGCAGATTGTACGCGTAATCGCCGAAAACCTGTTTGATGGCGAGCGTTTCAAACTTGTCGTTATACGGCGTCGAAGTGCCGTGCGCGTTGATGTAGCCGATTTGTTCGGGCGTGATGCCCGCGTCTTTAATCGCTTTCAGCATCACGCGGCGCGGACCCGAGCCGGTTTCGTCGGGCGCGGTGATGTGAAAAGCGTCGCCGCTCATCCCGTAACCGACGATTTCGGCGTAAATCTTTGCGCCGCGCGCTCTGGCAAATTCGAGTTCTTCGAGAATAATTATCCCAGCGCCTTCGCCCATCACAAAACCGTCGCGCTCGGCGTCAAACGGGCGCGAAGCTTTTTTCGGCTCGTCGTTTCTGGTCGATAAAGCGCGCATCGAAGCGAATCCGGCGACCGACATCGGCGTAATCGCCGATTCCGCGCCGCCGCAAATCATCACGTCGGCGTCGCCGCGCTCGATATACCGAAAGCTGTCGCCGATGGCGTGTGCGCCCGCCGCGCAAGCCGTCGCCGTCGCCGTATTCGGACCTTTCGCGCCGTGCCGAATCGAGACGTTGCCGGAAGCCAGATTGACGATTGACTGCGGGATAAAAAACGGCGAAACGCGGTCGGGACCGCCGAGCAGAAGCTTATCGTGCTCGCGCTCAATCGCCCAGAAATCGCCGATGCCCGAGCTGATATAAGTTCCGACCATTTCGGCATTCGAATCGTCAATCACCAGACCGCTGTGCTTGATGGCTTCGTCGGAGGCGGCGATGGCGAAATGCGTAAAAGCGCCCATCCGCCGCGCTTCTTTCTTTTCCAGAAAGTTGAGCGGATCGAAACCTTTTACCTCGGCGGCAAATTTGACCGAATACCTTTCGGTGTCGAATTTTTTGATATAGTCGACGCCGCTTTCGCCCCGCAGCAATGCCGACCAAGTCGATTCGACATCGTTTCCGAGCGGCGTGACTAAACCGAGTCCTGTTACTACAACACGACGTTTCATAAAAAATTAGTCCTTTGTCCTTTGTCCTTTGTCCTTTGCCGATTGAAATCAATTAAAGAATACGATTATTGCTCAACCGGCGAACGACCGAGGACAAAGGACTAATGACGAAATTAATCCTTCTTGTGCTGCTCGACGTAGCTGTAGGCGTCGCGGACGCTTTGAATTTTTTCCGCGTCTTCGTCGGGAATTTCGATGCCGAATTCTTCTTCAAAACGCATCACGAGTTCGACAAGGTCGAGCGAATCCGCGCCCAAATCTTCGATAAAACGGGCGTT
>DASVRL010000190.1:0-6795 GCA_036388635.1 Pyrinomonadaceae bacterium | reverse complement strand
GAAATGGACGAGCTTTATCCCGCATACGGCTTTGCCAAACACGTCGGCTACGGCACAAAAGCGCATTTTGAAGCGTTAAAAGAACACGGCGCGTGCCCGCTTCACCGCAAAAGCTTTCGCGGCGTGGTTTAAAAAAAATTGGATTTAACACTCGTAAAACTCGATTTACAGCACATAAATGATGGGCTGTTTGACCATTAGTTATTGAACGCGAGCACGAAAGCGACACGTTCATTCCGGTCTATGTTGCGTGTGTGGCTCGTCGGGTCAATGCCGTCGTTCCTCTGTATAAATCTAACAATCGACCTCCAAATCAGTTTTTAATCAGCCTTCTAAATTTAATGTCACAAACCTGCGGCGCGCGGTGTTTACCTATTAGAAAACGCAATCCGCGAATTTAAATACTAAATCAGGAGAAAATTTAAAATGAAAGTTTATTCAGGTAACACGCCATTTTTCCGTTATGCTTTGCTCGCAGTAGTTTTTTGCTTGTGCGGTTGTTCCGCTTTTGCGCAGGAAAAAACCGAAAAGAGCAGTTTTTGTCAGAATTATTCCAGCGGCGACAGCAAGATTTCGCACAACGAAGTTCGCGAATCCACCTTGTCGGCGGGAAGCCTCGTCAACGTCGATGCGCGGCGCAACGGCGGCATCCGCGTACGCGGCGAAAACCGCAGCGACGTGTTGGTTCGCGCCTGTATCCAGACGCGCGCCGTGACCGAAGAAGAAGCGCGTTCAATCGCTCGCGGCATTCGCATCGAGACCGGCTCGACCATTCGCGCCGAAGGCGCTACAGACGAAACAAACTGGTCGGTTTCTTACGAAATTTCAGTTCCGCGCGCGACGAATCTGAAGCTTTCGACCTATAACGGCGGGATTCGTTTGAGCGGCGTCGACGGCTCAATCGAGTTTGAAGCGACCAACGGCGGCATTCATCTGAGCGACCTTGCCGGAAACGTCAAAGGCAGAACGAGCAACGGCGGACTTCATATTACATTGTCGGGTAACAGCTGGAAAGGAAGCGGATTGGACGTCGAAACCACCAACGGCGGCGTTCACCTGTCGATTCCGGAAACCTACGCGGCGCGCATCGAAACCGGAACGGTCAACGGCGGCTTCAAAAGCGACATCGCCGCGCTGAATGTGGAAAAAACCGAGCGCACGCGCAAAATGCAAATCTCCACTGACCTCAACGGCGGCGGCGCGCCGGTCCGCGTGATGACGACCAACGGCGGCGTGAAAATCACTTCGTCGTCAAACAAAGGCATCTGAATTTCAGAATTTTGAAATCCAGATTGTTTATCAAATAAATTTGAGCAGGAATTTATTCCTGCTCTTTTATTTTTATCGCGAAATTTCGCCGCAGAAAGCCAAATCCGCGCGACCCGTAATGAGCATTTCGTCGTCTTCGCGCCAGACGGCTTCGGTCGTTCCGCCCGGCGCGCGGACTTGAACCGTGCCGCGCAGATTTTCGCGCCGCAGATGCGCCAGCGCCGCCGCAATCGAACACGTGCCGGACGAAGAAGTTTCGCCCGCGCCGCGTTCCCAGATGCGGATTTCGATGTTTTCCATATCGAGCGTTTTGATGAAAACGACGTTTGTTCTTTCGGGAAATATTTCGGTGTTCGATTCCATCATTTGCCCGACGCGCCGCCAATCGAATTCATCGAAATCTTCAACAAATATGCAGGCTACCGGATTACCGACATCGACATAAAAGAATTTCAGAGCCAGACCTTCGCGCGGCAGTAAAAACGTAGAAAAATCAGACATTTTCAAATTCTTTTCTCCGGCGATTTTAGCCGCGTCGGCGCGCGCTGCATTGTGCAAATCAAATTTGGGTTTGCCGAGCTCGGCGAGAAACCAGAATGTATCGCCGTCGCGTTTTAACAGCTCGTAATTTTTCAAACCGCTGTTGGTTTCGAGGCGCAGATTCGGCTCGCGCCAGAGATTTTTGTAATGAAGATAAGCGACGGCGCAGCGCGTCCCGTTGCCGGAAAATCCGGCTTCGCTGCCGTCCGGATTAATAATCCGGCACGAATAATCAGCAGCCGTCGCCTCAAAAAGTTTTTTGACCACAGCGATGCCGTCGCCGCCGATGCCCGTATGGCGGTTGCAGACTCTCGCGGCGAAATCCGGGAGCGCAGAAACATCTTTTAATTCTGCGGCTTCAAAAACGATGTAGTCATTGCCGAAACCGTGAAATTTGCAGAAGCTGATTGGATTCATAAAAGTTGTTTTGCCGCAGAGAAGACGGATAAAGAAAAACGATGAACGCGTAACGATGAACTATGAATCGCAATTTCCGCATTCAGCATTCCGCATTTTTTTAGCCTGTTCTTCCGTTAAAATTTGCCAGCAGAAGGACGATTTCGTCAATCGTTCCCGTACGCAGGCTGCCGCTCGGAATATTGTTCGTGATAAGAGAAAAAGCCAGGCGCTCGCCCGAGGCGGTTGTCATATAACCCGATAAACTCGAAACCTGATCAATCGTTCCCGTTTTTCCGCGCACGTTGTTTTCGCCGCGCGTTCCTTTAAAACGGTTTGCCAAGGTTCCGTCAATGCCCGCGATGGTCAAACTGTCGCGCCAAACCGGCGCAAAGCGGCTGCGGCTCATATACGAATAAACCTGCACGACGGCGTTCGGCGTAATTAAATCGTGACGCGATAAGCCCGAGCCGTCATGCATTAAAACGCTGCCCGCCGCGACGCCGATTTCCTGCAAAAATTTATCGACGACGGCGATGCCGCGGTCGGCGCTCGTCCAGCGCAGGTTTTTTCTATCGCCGATGCTTTCGCCCATCGTGCGCAAAATCAACTCGGTGTAAAGATTCTGGCTCGGCTTCATCGTTTTCGCGGCGATAAGGGCGAGCGGCGGCGATTCGAGCTTCGCGACCTCGACCAGATTCGCGGGCAGCGGCGCGTTTTTGCGAAATTCCGCGTCGACGGTTCGCGTCTGTCCGGTAACGACGACGCCTTTTTGCTCCAGTAATTGACGCAGCATCGAAACGAAAACCATCGCCGGTTTCGGGACGGAAACGTAATTTGTATACGCGCCCGCGCCGAGCGGCATCGAGCCGAAAACTTCGATGACGTTGGTGCCGAGCCGGCGGTGAATACCGATGTCGCGCCTGGTTCCCGCCGCGCTCGTTCTTGTGTTGTTGACCAGCAGAACGCCGTTCACATTCGGTAAAAGCTGGACGCTGGCGACCGCGCCGACCGCCGCGCCGGGACGAACGATTAAATCGAGCGCGTTATCGTTGACGGTCAAAGCCGAAACCTCCGCACCGTAATACCACTGCAAATCGTCCCATTCCCAGCTCGGAGGCAGCGCATCGCCGCTAAAATAACTTTCGTCGCCGATGAGCGCGCCTTCGACGCGCTTAACGCCGGCGGCGACGATTTTTTCCGCGAGATTATTCATTCCCTTAAAATGATCCTGTTCGTTAAACGCGGTCGAAATGCTCGGGTCGCCGCGCCCGTAAATTATCAAGTCGCCGCGAATCGTGCCGCTCGCGTCGGGCATCGCGGGCGCGTAAACGCTGGTGACAAAACGAAAATCCGGCGTCAGTTTTTCCAGCGCCGTCGAAACGGTGAAGTTTTTCATATTCGACGCGGGCATAAAATACTTTTCGGCGTTTTCTTCAAAGACGACTTTGTTTGTGTCGAGCGAGATGATTTTTATGCCGATTTGCCCGCGCTGTAATTGCGGGCGCAGGAGAATCGAGCGAATCTTCGTCTGCAATTCGGGAATTGTCTGAAGCCCGGCGGGCACCGGCGCGGCGGTCGGCGCGGGCGTCGGGGAAACGGTCGGTTTCGCCGTAATGGTCGCCGTCGGTGCGGCAATAACTCTTTCGCGCGGCGTTTCCTGCGCTGCGGCGGCGGAAAAACCGTAAATCAATCCGAAACAGGCTATCGTCAGGGTAAAAAACGTCGTCAATGGGCGTCGTCTGAATTGTTTTGTCTTTATCATCGCTGAAAATTATAAATTAGAAAGCGGAAAGCAAAAAGGGAAACGAGTTTGGTTTCACTCATTTCCCTTTTTACGTTCATTCCGGTTCGGCGTTATTTGATAAGCAGGGCGGCATCCGTATTCGCAATCTGCAAATCAATCGTGACTTCCGTGCCGACGCGCGTGATTTTCGCGCCTTCGACGATTCGCGCATAAACCTGTTTCTCGTCGCTTCTGGCGCTGCTCAGAAAGCCTCTGATTAGCGCCTGCATACCGCCGAGCGTTTCTTCGAGCGATTTTGCCTGTTCGGCATTCAACGATTTCGCGCTGACCGTGCCGACAATGTTTTCGCCGTTCAGATTGAGCGCGCCGTAAAGCTGTCGTATCGAAGACAAGGATTGACCGAGCATATCGTCGTCCAGCTGGAAAAATTGGCTCAGCCCGACGGGCGTCTTGGCGGCAAAGCTCATTACCGAATTCGGTTTGCGATTGAGCAGCGCCGCGACGTCCGCGCCGACTCTGGCTTTACCTTCGACGGTTTCGCGCACGCGGGCGATCGAGCCGATTGCCAGCGTGTTGGCGTTAAGGCTCGTGACGGCAATCTCGGACGGCATTTTCTTCAAGAGAAAATCGAAAATCTTAAGCATCGAATTGCCCGTAAATCTCGATTTGTTTTCGGCTAAAATTTCGCGCGCCGCGAAAATGTAAATGGCTTTGCTGCCGACCTTTTCTTCGCGGTATTTGCCTTTCAGAGCGATTTTAGCCAGCGCCAAAAGCGCGTCGGAGTTGTACTTTCCGTGCGCTAAAACGACCGGCTCGACGGCGGTTTTAGCTGTCGCCGTCTGTTTGAGAGTGACGCCGACCGCGATTTGTTCAAACTGGCGAACGTCAAAACCGGTTTGAGCTTTGATTTGGTCGATCTGCTCGTTAATCTCATTTAATTTCTGCGGATTGGAGGACAGAACCTGCGGCAGCGCTTCATTTAAAAGACGCTGGACGTCCAGAAACATTACGCCGTCCGAAGCAGGCAGAAGCGCGACCAGCCGGTTGGTCTGGCTCGCCGCTTTTCTGCCTTTCGGCTTTTTAGTGTCGGCAAAAGCGGCGGTGTTTAGTACGAAAAGCATCGCCAGCGTGAATGCGAAAAATTTTTTTATCATCGGAAACCTCTCGAAATGATTATAAGCCAATATTACAGAATAAAAGATGTGTTTTGAAGCGGAAAGAGTTGGCTGGGAGTTTTAGCGGCGGCGAAGAAAGAAAATGAAAGCGCAGATTTTCGCCGCTAAACGCCGGTTTTAACCGGATGAAAGAAACGATGAAAGCGAAAGGCGGAAGGCGGAATTTCAATTCATTATTCATCGTTTCGCCTTTCGCCTTTTTTTTTCTGCGTTCAGCGGCGGCGGATTTTTTCGTATTTATTCGCGCCAAAATAAAATAAAAGCCGGATAGTTTAGAAATCTGTCCGGCTTTTTTCATCTTTAGATTAAAAATTAATTGATCGGCTCGTTCCATTTCGCCATCGAAATCGACTGGTTCAGATAAACGCCGAATTCCGTTCCCGAACGAACTTCGGCTTCTTCGCCTTTGGTTTGATTTTCGGCGATGGCGCCGGCGATGCCGCCGATAATTCCGCCAATCAAAGCGCCTTTGCCGCCGCCGAATGCGCCGCCCAGAACAGCGCCGCCGCCCGCGCCGCCGCCGATAAAGATAATTTTGCGATTTTTCATTTTATCGCCGGAAGCCGTGCCTTCGTTGTCGCTCTTGGCGCTTTTCGTATCTAAATCGGTTAAAGAGCCGTTAATGGCGCGCGTCGTTCCGTTCGGCAGTTTGACCGAAACAAAGCTGACGCCGATTTCTCCTGGTTTTCCGCCTTTTCTCGAAGGCGTGACCGTATCGACGCGACCCGTAACCGTGCTTCCGACCGGAATCACTACCACGCCGTTGGTCGAATAAACCGGCTCGGTGACGGTCGTGGTGAATCTATTGCCGACGCGCGCCGTTCTGGAACTCAACGTGCCGTTCATCCGCACGCGAATATTTGTGCCCGTATCGATTCGATATAAAGCGGGCGCACGAACCACCGCCGCACGCTTGACGACCGGTTTTTTCCGAAGAACCGGCTTGCGCTTTTGCGCCGCCGCGTCGATTGCGCCGAAAGCGAAAACCAATCCTAAAACCGCCGTAAAATATCCTAAATTAAACAATCTTCTCATCTCGCACCTCGTTTCCTGATTTATTAAAACCGCTTTAAAACTCGGGAGAGTCAAGCGCCTGTAAGACGCTCTGCCGCAAAAAACCGTTGTCTTAAACCTTTTGGCTAACTGCTTATAATAATTAAATTACCACTGATAATGCGAAAAATTAAACTTATTCGCCGATTCGAAAAAAAAATTCTTGAAAACCGGGTTTATTAAGAGTATATTCTCAGCATAAACACATTGCATTTCTCCCGTTAGGGGCTTGCTCTCAGTCTCGTTTGTCTGCGGGCAAGCTTCTAAAGCAAGAGAAATTTTATAATTTTTGTTTGGGGTTTGCCCGATTTATGGAAATGTCTCGTCCAACAATTCTCCTTTTTGCGCTCAATCTTTTTGACGCGGTTTTGACGATTTACTGGGTTCGCAACGGTTTTGCTTCGGAAGGCAATCAACTGATGGCGGGTTTGCTGGATTTGGGCAATGCTCCGTTTCTCATCGTCAAGATTGCGGTCGGCGCGGTCGCTGCCCTGGTTCTCTGGCGCTGGAGCGAGCTACGCGTCGCTAAATACGGTCTGGCGCTGGCTTTGGTCGTTTATCTCGGCTTGATGGGCGTTCATTTCGTCACGGGACTTTCCGCTTTCGGCTATATCT
>DASVRL010000189.1:0-13957 GCA_036388635.1 Pyrinomonadaceae bacterium | reverse complement strand
TCTCGTTGTTTTAAGGCATTAGCCAGAGCCGTTGAGTTGTTTGTTTATTTTTATAATGAGCGCCAACTCAGAAAAAGACGGCTGCCAAAGTATCCGGCATATCTGGCACAAAACCTACCAACACTTATTTAGTCACTCCCTATAACCGGAAATGATTAATTAGCGTATGTCCCTAAATTAATTAGAATGAAGCGGGATTTTAGATTTTTTAAATAAAATAATATTGCAAGCCAACATTAATAAAGCTGCGGCTGCCGAATAAAGTAAAGATAGCTAAGAATTATTGTGAGAACTCTCCACGCTTAGGTTCTTTAAGCCATCTCCCCGCTCTATGGTAATTTGAATCGGAGTGTTTTTTAGTTTCGTTTACCTTATTGTTTTTCATTCAATTTACCTCCCTTCTCTTCCGTTTCCTTTTTTCTTGGAAACATGCTTTTTAGCCGGTTCTCCGTTATGTAACTCACGCGACCTTAGGATTGCCTTTTCTTTGTCCATTTTTGTTCTTAAATGAACCGTTCGAAGAATTTTTACCGTGAGAGCTTGAGGGTTAATCTGCAAATAATTTTCTACTTTATTCAAAAATGGAATGATCAAGCCCCGGAAAACCTTCATACATTTCATACACGCATTCGACTAACTCAAGACTTTTTGGTTTGTTTAAAACAATCTCGGAAAAATACGGATGAAATTCCTTTAAAAATAAAGCTATTTCGAGAGAATATTTCTCGAAATAGCACCACTCGTTAATTCTTCCGTTCACCCGCGCAAGTTTAGTAACTTTCGTCGGCAAATTATCCGTACCGATAAAAATATTTGAAGTAAATTCTAATTGATTGAATCGAAATTTAAATTCGTAATATCAGGTAAAGTATTTAATGGCGGAACGTTTTCGAGAAGGATTTCTGCGTGTTCTGCATCCGTCGGTTTGGAATAAAAGAAGCCTTGTCCGAAAGGACAGTCCAGATTTATCAGTTGCAGAGCTTGCTCTTCGGTTTCGATTCCTTCAGCAATAACCTGCATATTTAAATTTTTTGCCAGCATTACAATTGCCCGAACAATCTCGCTGTTTTCATGATTGGAATTCATCACATTGACAAAAGAACGGTCGATTTTCAGATAATTAATCGGCAGACGTTGCAGATAGCTCAGAGAAGAGTAACCTGTGCCAAAATCGTCGATTGAAAGCTGAACGCTGAGTTCGCGCAGGCGATTCATAATCGTAATCGCTATGTCGCTGTTTTCCATCACGTGACTCTCAGTTACTTCCAGTCGCAAGAATCGCGCTTCGAGTCCGGTTTCCCTTAAAATTCCGGCGACGCGGTCGGCTAAATCGAGCTGCATAAACTGCTTGCATGAAAGATTGACGCTGATGGTCAAATCGCTTCGGGCGGGAAAACGCTTTTGCCACTCACGCACCTGACGGCAACTTTCGCGCAGAATCCATTCGCCGAGCGGGACAATCAAGCCGGTTTCTTCAGCAATCGGGATAAATTCGCCCGGCATAACTTGCCCGCGCTGCGGGTGAAACCAACGAACAAGCGCCTCAAACCCGATTAACTGATTAGCGGCAATCTGCATAATCGGCTGATAGAAAACGGAAAATTCGCCGCGCTCAAGCGCTAGACGCATTTCGGTTTCGAGCCGCAGGCGATTGCTGACCTCGTCGCGCATTGCTTTGTTGAAAATTTCGTGTTGCCCTTTGCCGCTCGATTTGGCGCGATACATCGCAATATCGGCGTCGCGCAGCATATCTTCCGGCGTTTTGTATTTCGCGTCGCGCATCGCAATTCCGATGCTCGCGCTGATGAAAACTTCACGTCCGCCGAGATTGAAAGGCTCTTTGAAAATGTCTTTAATTCTTTCGACGACAAACAAAGCGTCTTTCGAGCCGCTCAATTCGTCGAGCAGAATGGTAAATTCATCGCCGCCGAGACGCGCTACGACATCATCGCCGCGAAGCAGGGATTCCAGCCGCCGCGCAATCATTTTCAGAAGCGTGTCGCCTTCCAGATGCCCCAAAGAATCGTTGATTAATTTGAAACCGTCGAAATCCAGAAACAAGACGGCAAAAGTCTTTTTCCGCAACGGTGAATGTCCCATCGCGCGCCGCAGATGTTCGAGAAAAAGCGCGCGGTTCGGCAATCCGGTCAGCGCATCGTGCATGGCATTGTGAAGCAGTTGTTCTTCGGCGCGTTTCCGCTCGGTAATATCGGTATGCACGCTCATCGAACCGACGATTTTGCCGTTTTCGTCAAATGTCGGAACCGACCCAACTAAAGACCAAATCATTTTGCCTTGCGCCGTTCTGAGCTGCAATTCGTAATTTTCCGAAAGCCCGTGTCGAAGTCGTTGGTTGGCTTTTTCGACAATTTTGTAACCTTCTTCGTCGAG
Organism: Pyrinomonadaceae bacterium; assembly: GCA_036388635.1. GTDB lineage: Bacteria > Acidobacteriota > Blastocatellia > Pyrinomonadales > Pyrinomonadaceae > JALZHR01. The sequence continues at coordinate 11,566 of DASVRL010000189.1, read as the reverse complement.
CAGCAAGGCGGAAGCGTTCTGTCCGGCTAATTCTTCTTCGCGGTAGCCGGTCATTTCGCAGAATCGAGTATTGGTGAAGATAATACAATCGTTTTCGTCCAAATGAAGCAAGCCCTCGCTCATATTTTCAATCAAGGTGCGAAGCTTGTATTCGCTTTCCCGCAAGGCGGTGTCTGCCTTAATGCGGGCGGTCACGTCGCGATTGATGCTCATGACCGCCGGTTTTCCTTCAAATTCGATAATCGAGGCGTTTATCAGAACATTAATCGGCATTCCGCCTTTTTGAAAATGAATGGTTTCAAACGATTCGAGCGCTTCGTGCTTCAAAAGTCTGGCAAGACGCTGCTCACCTTTCCGGATGTTTTCGGAAATGTCCTTTAAGCTGCTTCCGATTAACTCCTCGCGCGAATAACCGTACATTTTGCAGGCGTAATTATTGACGTCGAGTATAAATTCGCCTTCCGGCTCGAAGATAATGATAGCGTCGTTGGCGAGCTTGAAAAGATTGCGGTATTCTTCGGATTTTCTTAAGGCTTCTTCCGTCCGCTTGCGCTCGGTGATGTCGCGCACAACGGCGGTAAACACTCGCTCGCCGTCGGAATTATACTCGCCGAAGGTGATTTCGATTAAAAACTCGTTTCCGTCCTTGCGCTCAGCCGGAATCTCGACCGCCTGAGTGAAAATATTCCGCTTCCCGCCCAGCATAAAGCGCTCTAATTTCGGGCGCATTTTTTTGGGCATCAATTTGAAGAATTTTTCGCCGATTAATTCTTCCGCCGCATAGCCGAAAATCTTTTCCGCCGTTTTATTGACAAACAAAATCGTGCCGGTTTCATCGACCGTGATAATCGCGTCCGAGGCAGAATTTGTCACGATCCGGTAACGGGCTTCGTTAGCGTCAAGCTCTGCCGTGTTTTCGGCAATCTGGCGCATTTCTTTCTGTCCGCGCAGGCACGACAAAACCAGGAAAACGTCTTCAAAGATGACCCACGCCGCGTGTTCGAGCCAGCGCCAGTTTTCCGGCGATAAAATACCAAAAACCGATTGCGGATAGAAGATGCCGCGCAGCATATGGTCGAGCGCGACGACCAGCGTTGCGGGAGCAAGCACGCGCCAATCGCGATAAAACGAAAGAAAAGCCAAAGAGCCGAAAACATGAAAATGCGTCTCGATGCGCCCGCCCATCAGGTGAATCAAGAGGCTCGACATAAGCATCTGCCCGACGGCAATCGTGTAGCGCGTCAGTGCCGCTCCGGGTCGCAAAAACGCCAGCAGAATCGGAAAAAAGCTGATAATGCCACCGAGAAAGACCGCCGCCCAGATATGTATGTGAACATCGCTGGTTTGCCCAATCCAAGTGCGCGGCGAAATCACTAAAGCCGCAACGATACCCGCCAGCCATTGAATCGCCATCAAAACCGCAAACATCCGGTCGGTTTGCCGGTAAATTTGCTGTTGATGCTCGGCGTAAATTAGTTCGGCTTGTCCTTTAATAGTCTTTTTCATTTTGATTTTTTGGCTTTGTTTAACGCTTTATTGTTGCGGATTTTCCATTAACTCGCCGTGACAATCTTTTTTATGCAGAGGACAGCCGAAAACAGATGTTTTCGCCGTTTTAAAATCATCTTCCGTAATGATTTCAAAAATCGCCCCTCGTCCGGCATTATCGCCCTCGTGTCCGCGCGAAGCCGTAATCCCGCCGTTAAATCTTAAATTTCCGTTGCGGTCGTAAAGCAGTATCAACCCCGATGTCTGCGCGCCAAAAATCCTCGTCTCGCGTTCGTCTTCGTCAATCACGACGCGCACATTTGGAATCGCTTCGGCATTTGCGCGCAAATCGGTTTCCGTCCATTTTTCGCTCTCGCCTTTCGGTTTGATAAAAACGACATACGCCTGTAATTTGCCGTCGACGCTTGTCATCAAACGTGACAACTCGCGCAAACTCGCGCGCGTGCAGGGACATTTCGGATGAGCAAAAAAGATAAGTATCGGACGCCCGCCGTCGCGTTCGATGCGGCTTTCCGGCGGGAAAGCCGTCGGGTAAGAAACGTCTATCTCGATAGACGTATTTCCGTATTGCGCCAGATAAAAAACGCCTCCAACAGCTAGCGAAAGCCACAATATTGTGGAAAGAAAAAGCAGGAATTTCATAGAAAAATCGCCTCTATACGAAAATGAAAGACAATTCAGCGAGATTTTGAAAAAGATTTTAAATGATAAATTAGTGTGGTGATTTTTTGAGAAATGCAGCAGAAGTTGCCGAAATTATTTTACATAAAACTGTAAAAATAAGCAAATATTTTACCTAAATACTTTGATACTGTTTTATTTACAGTTATTCCCTTTTCCATTATTAATCAGAAACGAAATAGCTTCCAAAGCCAGGATTTTATAAATAAAGACTTAAATTTTATAGATGCGTAATCGCGCACCGATACACGGAAGGAACTGTATTTAACATTGTATAAAATTCAGCCGGTTTTTATGCTAATAAAGCCGGGAACCGAAGCCAACAAGTTTTACAAAAACTAGTGTTTGGAGATTATTATCAATTAATAATCAAAGGATTAAATTACTTCGTTAAGGACTGTCAGAAAATATTGCTTTTTCGATGCTTGTAACTAAAAGCAAAGCAGTTCGCAAGACGGCATTTTCGAAGAGAAGAAAAGTTAAAGGTTGTGGGCGATGACCATTCGCTTTTCTTCTCTACTAAAAACTATACAAATCCTCACGGCAAATACACAGCCGGAATCGGTTTATCGGTTGATAAGCCGAATTGAATCGCCGAAAACTGATTGTTCGATGACCGCTGCATAAGCCAGTTTCCCTGGCGGTAAACGGCAATATCCGTTTTGCCGTCGCCATCGTAATCAGCCGGAACGGGCGTGTCCGTCGATGAGCCGAACTGAACGGCATCAAAATTCTGCGCCGGCGTGCCGGTCGGGCGCGCGATATACCAGAAACCGCTTGACGGACGATAGACCGCTAAATCGCTTTTGCCGTCGCCGTTGAAATCTCCGTTCAAAGGAATATCGCCTGAAGAGCCGAACTGCGCCGCCTGAAACTGATTGTCGGAACTTCTAATCCAGTACCAGACGCCATCCGACGGGCGGAAAACGGCGATATCCGTTTTACCGTCGCCGTCGAAATCAACTATCATCGGAACGTCGCCCGGTTGACCGAATTGAGCCGCGTTAAATTGATTATTATTTCCGCTCGACAGCCAAAACCAGGTTCCGTTTGACGGGCGAAAGACGGCTATGTCAGCCTTTCCGTCGCCGTCGAAATCGGCGGGACGCGGAAGGTCGGAAGACAGACCGAAAGGCACGGCACGCAGATGATTATTCGCGCTCTGCAAGATAAACCAGCTGCCGTCGCGAAAAACGGTTAAATCCGTGCGCCCGTCACCGTCGTAATCGGCGGGCGCGAGTTTATCAGTCGAAATGCCGAACTGCGCCGCGCTAAAGCCCGCCTGCGAACGCTGCAAATACCACACGCCGTCAGACGGGCGATAGACCGAGACGTCAGCTTTTCCGTCGCCGTCAAAGTCAAACCGGGTTCGTGAAACGGCAACTCCGTTTGAAAGTTCAAATGCGCCGATGTCGCTGTTGTCGCCGCCGCTTGCGGGCGGAATGTTCGGGTTGTCAAAGGGACGAATAAAACCGCGCTGATCTGTCGTCTGGTCAAAACTTTTTCCTTTATCAATCGCCGTGCTGCCCGCCAGCAAAGCGTGCGTCGGTGTTGTCCCGCCGTTCATTGCCAGCGCGGCGAGCAATGGGTTAAGAACGCCCGTTTGGTCGCCGGTTTGGTTAAAGGTTGTTATCGAGCCGGGATTGCCGATGAGGTTATAACCTAAAGAAATGAACCCGCCTCCGCCGCCGACATCCGGCACGGTTGAAGAATTGCGGTTTCCGGCGATAATGCTGTTGCTAACCCTCGTTACGCTACCTGTGAATATGCCGCCGGCGCCGTCCGCGCGACCTTCATTATCGGTAATGGTCGAGTTTGTAATAAGGGGCGCGCAGCCGCCGCCGCAAGAGATAAAAATTCCGCCGCCCAAAGTAGTGTTGCCGCCGTTGCCGCTGATGGTGGAATTAATAACCGTTAAAGTGCCGCCGGCGTCAATCCCGCCGCCGAAGTTAACGAGGTTATCCGGTGACGAGTTGTTGGAGATTGTGCTGTTGACAACCATCAACGGAGCATTACTGCTGATACCGCCGCCGCCCGAGCTGGTGTAAATCGTATTGCCTGTAATATGACAACCGCTGACGGTGACAAGGCTGGCGTTTATAACATTGAGACCGCCGCCCGTCGAGCCGTGTCCGCCGGTAATCGTCATGCCGCTTAAGGTAACTGGCGCTCCGGGCGCGTTGACGCTGAGAACGCTGAGACGCTCGCTGTTATTAGCTGGCGGCAGACGCCGAATTGTCAGAAGCTGCGCGCCTTTGCCGGTAATGGTCAAACTCTTGTTGATTGCCAGTCCGCTGAAACTGCCCTGACTCTGCAGCAAGAGCGTGATTGTCTGCGGCGAGTCGAAAAGCGGCGAAGCAAAGAGGATTGTATCACCGGCAGCCGCAGCCGTTACTGCTTCGCGCAAACTGCAATCGTCCGAAGTGCAGGAACCGTCATTGGTATCAGCTGTCTTCGTCACTGTCAGAGTCGCCGCGTAAGTTGATGTCAAACCGCCGCTCGCGAGAAACATCAAAATTAGTGTCAGGGCGCTTAAAGCCTTAATCTTAAAACTACCGGCTAACGGTTTTTTTACCGTCGCAAAGTTTTTGCCGAAGTATGTGATAAATATTCCATCTTTCATTGCTCAAAATTCTCCTTATAATAAACAAGGCGAAAAAAGGCTCGAAAACCGCCCACGAAAAAATGAAGATTTCGTAATATTTTTTGTATAATCCGATTTAGCCCGAAAAAATAATGAGTTTGCCCGACCCAAAGGACGTGACGATTTTGCTGAACGCGGTCAACGCGGGCGATAAACTCGCGCCGGAAAAACTGCTTGAATTCGTTTACGACGATTTGCGACAGCTAGCCGCCAAATATATGCGCAGCGAGCGCGCGGAACACACGCTGCAGGCGACTGCACTGGTTCACGAAGCTTTCATCCGGCTGGTGGATTGGGAAAACGTTTCCTGGCAGAACCGCGCACATTTTTTTGCCTGCGCCGCACAGGTGATGCGTAAAATTCTGGTCGATCACGCGCGTCACAGAAACGCGCAGAAACGCAGCGGACAGAAGCTTACGCTCGACGAAGCGGTCAGCTTCACCGACGCGAAAGAGTTTGATTTGCTGGCGCTGGAAGAGGCTTTATACAGTCTGGAAAAACAAGACCCGCGGCAGGCACGCATTGTCGAACTCAGATTTTTCGGCGGCTTGTCAATCGAGGAAACGGCGCACGTTTTGAAGATTTCCGAAACTACCGTCAGGCGTGAATGGACATTCGCCAAAGCCTGGTTTCGGCGCGAATTGATGCGAAACTGACAATATAATTAATTCGTCGTGAAATGGCGGCAGGGCAGCAATCGTCGCAATAAATGAGCGTTCAGAATTGGGAAAAAATCAAAGACGTTTTCGCGCTCGTCCTCGAACAGCCCGCTGACCGGCGCGAAGATTTTTTGCGCCGGACGTGCGGCGACGATTTCGGGCTGCGCGAAGAAGTCGAATCACTACTGAAGGCTCACGGCAGACCCGAACTCTTTATCGAACGAGACGACTACAGCATCGCTTCCGCCATTCAATCGACCCGTGTCAGTTATAAAGGCAGGCAGTTTGGAAATTATCGAATCGTCGCCGAAATCGGGCGCGGCGGAATGGGAACGGTTTTTCTCGCCGAACGCGCCGACGGCGAGTTTAACCAGCGTGTCGCGCTGAAAGTCGTGCGCCGCAGTTTCGCCGAACCGGAACTGGTCAGACGTTTTCGACAGGAACGCCAGATTCTCGCCACGCTCAATCACCCGAATATCGCACAGCTTCTGGACGGCGGCGTCAGCGAAGACGGCGAACCGTTTCTGGCGATGGAATATGTCGAAGGCGTTCGCATCGATGAATATTGCCGCGAGAAAAACTTTGCGGTCGAAGAACGCCTTAAACTTTTTTTGCAGGTTTGCCGCGCAATCGGTTTTGCACACCAAAACCTCGTCGTCCACCGCGACATTAAACCGTCGAATATTCTGGTAACGAGCGACGGCGTACCGAAACTGCTCGATTTCGGCATTGCCAAACTGCTCGACGCCGAACACGCCGCCGAACAAACGCAGACGAATTACCGCGTATTTACGCCCGAATACGCTTCGCCCGAACAGACCAGCGGCGGGCAGATTACGACCGCGTCGGACGTTTATTCGCTCGGCGTTCTGCTTTCGAAATTAGTTTTAAATCCGAAAGAGAATTCGCTTGAGCCCAGCCTGAAAACGAACTCGAATGCCGCTAAAACAAGGATTGAAGACCGAAGACCGAAAACCGAGCTCGAAGCCATTATACAAATGGCGCGCCGCGCCGAACCCGAGCGCCGGTTCGGGACGGTAGCCCAATTTGCCGAAGACATCGAACGTTATTTAAACGGTTTACCGGTTCGGGCGCAAAAAGACAGCTTTACCTATCGCGCCGGAAAATTTATCAAACGCAACAAGCTTTCCGTCGGCGCCGGTGTCCTGATTTCCCTTTCGCTCATTGTCGGCTTCGCCGTTGCGCTCTGGCAAGCTGATGTTGCGCGCCGCGAACGCGACCGCGCCGAGAAAAGATTTGCCGATGTCCGCGAGCTTTCCAATGCTCTATTAACCGATGTCGCGCCCAGAATCGAACGACTGCCCGGTTCGACCGAAGCGCGGCAATCGCTGGTTAATCAATCGCTGAAATATCTCGACAGTTTAGCGCGCGAATCCGGCGGCGATTTAGCCCTGCAAAGCGAACTGGCTTTAGCGTATGAAAAAATCGGAGATTTACAGGGCAATCCGCAAAAACCGAACTTGAGCGATTTCAGCGGCGCGATTGCCAGCTACGAAAAGGCGCGTGCAATTCGCCGGAGCCTGCCGCAAACAATCGAAAACCGGATGCTTTTAGGCGGGAACTTCCGCGAACTCAGTTCCGTTCGCTACGTTCAGAACGACATTAAAGGTTCTCTAAGCGATTCAGCCGAAGCGCTGAAAATTTACGAAGCCCTTCTGGCAGAAAATCCTGAATCGTTTGAATTGCAAATGTCATACGTCGAAACGCAAATCGACCACGCGCAAACTTATTCCTTCAACAATCAACACGACATTGCCATTCCGCTCTTTCGCCGCGCTTTAGCCGTCCTTGAAAAACTCGACCAAACCGAGAAAAAAACGCAGTTATTATTGGCAAAATGTTATTCCTCTTTGGGAAACGCTTTGTCCTGGGACAGCAAACAAGCCGAAGCCGAAATCGAGATGGCGAAAGCGGTTTCCATCGCCGCCGCCCTCGATGCTCAAAATCCGTATGACGCCGGCGTCCAGCAGGCAGTCTGGCGAGTTTACATTCTGGCAAGCAGCAACTACGAAGATATAAAAAACGAAGTTTCATTACAGTTCGCCCGGAAAGCGCTCCAAACGGCGCAAAAGGCAGTCGAGTCGGACATCGCAAACACTCAGGCGAAACATAATCTGGCAAAAACTTTTTCACGCCTCGGAATTATTTTCGCGCTTTTGAACAAACTTCCCGAAGCTTCTTTCTATCTGAATAAAACCGAAAATATTCTGCTCGAATTGACCGAGCGCGAACCGAATAATCAAACGTATCAAAACGACTTGGGAAGACTCTACACCCGCTTCGGCGACACTAAACTAAAACAACAGGATTTACCGAACGCGCTCAAAGCTTTTGAAAAATCAGCCGCATTTTTTGAAAAGATTTCCGCCGCCGACGAAAAGAATACTTTTGCTCGCCGCGATTGGGCGCAATCGCTTAAAAGCCTCGCGCAGGTCCACTTCGAATCGGCGCAGAAAGCAACTCGCAAAAATCAGCTCAACCATCTACTAAATGCGAAGAATATTTACCGGCAGGCGTTCGACATTATCACCCGATTGAAGGAGCAAAATGCCCTTAGCGAATTCGACAAAAAGTTATTTGACGAACTTCAAAGCGGAATGCAGAAAACCGAACAAATGTCGGATAAAAATTGAGTAGCGTTTTACCAGTGTTCAAAAGCATGAAAATACCGGACATCTTTCACACTTTTGATAATAACCGCTCGTAAGTTGTTGATTCTACTTAGCAGTTTTTTTGTATTTCGCTAAAGTCGGGAACTGTGTTTAACATTGTATAAATATCAGCCAATTTTTATGCTAATAAAGTTGGGAACTCGTGCCAACAGGTTTTAACGTAATAGTGTCTTCGGTTTGTGATTTTTTACAGATTTGACACAAAGTTATGCCTTCGAGCTTATGTTTACCTGTTCATTTTTCAAAGTCTCGCAAAATCAAAAAACTACTCCAATTTCCTATTCACCTTTTCGAGTTATTACATTGTCAGAAATAAAATCGTATTTTCGAAACTAGGATTCCAAGAGGATTCATAACGAAGTTTTTTCAAACTATTGCGTCAGATTGTTTCCAATTCGACGATATAGAAGTTGGACAGGCAGTAATTCTGCAAATTTTGGTATAAAAAATGTGTACTTTAAAGTTCTGCGAAGACCAAATTTGACTGATGACGTGAGCAATATTATTTCCACCCCTAACAACTAATTCGTCTGCGATAAAAAAGTCGGCGGAACTATTTTGCCTGTGTGCACGAAATAGTTCCGCCGACTTTTTTATTCGAAACCTGCGGCAAAAGTAATTTAACCAAAATCATCTCGCGCCCGAAGTTTACAAAAAAAGTTTTTCTACCGGCAATCTGCCTGACACCTTTTTCTCTTTTTATACGCCTTAAAGAATGAGCCGAAAATTTGGCAAGGCTGTTAGAGCATAGCCGCATATTTATTTCGCTATGAATAAATTACTTGAAAGCAATCTACTCTAAACCAGCTTTGTAAGAGCAAGGGTTTAATAATATGAGCAATAATAGAAATATCATACAGATTCAGAAAATGCCGTCGATTCCGGCGGAAAACAATCGTTCGGGCAAAACAAATGCTGAGGACTTGAAACCTTTAGTGCCGATTTATTTTTACACGCCGACGATTTTGATTTTAGCGATTGCGGCTGTGATTAGCGGCGCACATTCGCCGTTAGCGATTGGCGGACTGCTCATCATCGGTTGGTTTTTATGGGGATTATTTGAATACGCGTTTCACCGATTCGTTCTGCATCGCGCTGAAAATCCTGATCGCGTAATTCCGCTGCCAGGCAATGCCACGCATCACGCGCATCACCGCGATCCGAAGGCGCACGACCGGCTTTATATCCCGCTTCACGAAGGCGTTCCGGTCGCTGTCGGATTCTGGTTTTTGACGTGGTTCTCTACCGGTTCGTGGCAAACGACGGCGTTTCTTTACGCGGGGTTTATGATCGGTTATCTCGTTTACGAATGGATAGATTACGAAGCTCATCACGGCAAATCGCGCTCGCGCCTGATGCGTTATTACAAAAAATATCATCTTCAGCATCACCACGTCGACGAAGCGGCGCGCTACGGAGTGACGACGCCAATCTTCGATTATCTGTTCGGAACTTATCATTTAGAAAATCGCGCGAAAAACCGTGCAGCTCGCAAAAATCGTTTGGAGGCTAAAGCATAATTATGAAAATCGCTATTATCTCGACTTACACGCACCCGACGCGCCTGCACATTAAAGAAAAATCCGTGATGCAGTCGTCCGTGCCGGAACTGATCGCCGCACTTTGCCCGGAATATGCCGAAATCGAAATTTACAACGAAAAAGAGATCGATATTCCGCTCGACCGCGATTGGGATCTGGTTTTCTTTTCCTATCTACATTCATATTACGAGCATACGAAAGTGCTTTCGGAGCTTTTTCGCCGGCGCGGAATAAAAACGGTCGCCGGTGGTCGGCACGCCGGTCATTTTTCCGAAGATTGTCAAAAATATTTCGACTCCGTCGTCGTCGGCAGTCCCGAACGAAGCGTTCCCGCGCTCATCAAAGATTTCGAACGCGGCGAATTAAAGCCGCTTTACAATATCCCGAGTGACGGCGCGGCGGACATCAAACCGGCGCGTTACGATTTGATAGATTTTTCTACGAACCGCTCGCGCCTGCCGGGAATCGAAGCGTCGCGCGGCTGTCCGTTTAAGTGCAATTTCTGCGTACTGACCGGGCACGAGTCTTATTATTTTCGTCCGGTCAAAGATGTCGTCGCGGAAATCCGGCATAAAATGAGCTGGAACAAAAATTATTTCGGTCTGCTCGACGATTGGTTTATCTTTCTCGACAATAATCTCGGCGGTTCGCCGCATTATCTGAGAGAGCTTTGCACCGAACTCATTCCGCTCAAAAAAACGTGGGGCTGCGCTCTGACCTTTAACGTTTTGAAAAATGAAGAAACGATCAAGCTGATGGCGCGCGCCGGATGCCGTTACATTTACACGGGGCTGGAATCGTTGAATCCCGAATCGCTCGGCGCGATGAATAAAAAACAAAACAGCATCAAGGACGTTGACGCTGTTATTCAAAGGTGTTTTGAAAACGGCATTCTGCTGTCGTTCGGTCTACTCGTCGGTTCGGACGGCGATACGAACGAATATCTCGAAAAACTGCCGCAGTATCTGTCGGATTTGAAGTATTTTTCGATTACATTTCTGGGCATCGTCTGCCCTTACCCGGAAACGCCGTTTTATCGTCAACTGGCTGAAGAAAAAAGGCTTTTGCCGAAAACGATCAGTCGCGATTATGACGGCTACACGCTCTGTCATCGTCCGCTCAATCTTGAACCGGAAGAAGTTATTTATCATTTCAAAAAACTTTCGAAACAGCTTGGCAGTTTCAAAAACGTCGTGCGTCATTACAGCAGCAAACTTTTTATGAGCAACGCACCGAATTACCGCCGCACAATTATCGGTTCGGGACTCGAAATCAAAAGTGTCAGCAACCCGATCAATAATCATTCGCGCCGGTACATCGCCGGACTCGATTCGGTCGAAGAATGGGACGCGCAAATGATGAATCAGTTAAAACTCGCGCCGCAGTATTTAAGTTAAAAAAGCGGTTTGAAATAAACGAGTCGTCAAGACTTTGTGGCGAAGATTCGTTATTTAGAATTTATGAAATCCATCGAAGGAAATTTGGAAATAGAAATTTTCAATAAACATACAAAAAATCGTCAGTCGGATCTCCCTGCCGACCGCAAAAATCGCATCCGGTTAAACTATACGGTTATCGTATATATGTGTCTCATTCATGCATTTGCGGCAGCCGCATTCGTTTTGCCCGTCAAACTTTTTTATATTCCATTGGCGATTTTTACATACTTTTTTATAGGGTTTTGTACGACTATCGGCTTGCACCGGCTGCTCAGCCATCGCTCTTTTCAATGTCCGAAATGGGTTGAATATCTGCTTGTGACCGGAGCGATGTTGACGGGACAAGGCAGCCCGCTGCTGTGGGTTGCAAATCACCGTATTCATCATCGTTACAGCGACC
>DASVRL010000188.1:0-1568 GCA_036388635.1 Pyrinomonadaceae bacterium | reverse complement strand
ACCTATCAAGGGCGTTTGACTGACGGCTTGATACCGGCAAACGGCACTTATAATATGCAGTTTTCGCTGTTTGATATGGAAAACGGCGGCGCTCGAATCGGCACGACGCAGGCGGCTCTGGTGACGGCGACAAACGGCATTTTCACCGTGAAACTGGATTTCGGCGCGGCGGCTTTTAACACGACCGGCGCAAGATATTTGGAAATCGCCGTAAAGAAAACTTCCGACGCAGACTACACGACGCTCGCGCCGCGACAGGAAATCACTTCTGCGCCGTTTGCGCAGCGCGCCAGCGTCGCCGGTCAAGCCGATGCGCTTTCGAGCGCGTGCGCGGGTTGTGTGACGAACGAACAGATAAATTCGGTTGCCGGCTCGAAGGTGAACGGAACGGTCGCTAACGCGATAAACGCGACGACTGCCAACAACGCTCTGAATTTAGGCGGCACGGCAGCGAATCAATATGTTCTGACGACCGACACGCGTCTGAGTAATCCGAGAACGCCGACCGGCGCGGCGGGCGGCAGTTTAACCGGAACTTACCCGAATCCGACGATTGCCAGCGGCGCCATCCGCGGCGCACAGATAGCCGACGGAAGTTTGGGAATGCACGACCTTTTCGTTTTCACCGGTTCCGGGATTGCCGTCGGCAATCATCTTGCCGTCGCAGCTAATTCCTGTATCAGCGCGACCGTCAACCTGACGAACATTTTTGATGTTCGCGAAGACGATGTGCTCATCGTTTCGATGAAGGGCAAACCTTCAGGGTTGGTCATCAGCCCGCACACGCAGAACGGCAACGACGACACGAATAATGTTATGGCGTTTGAATTTTGTAATGTCACCAGCACTAATCTGGTTATACCGCCGACTTCGGTCAACCGCTATATGATTCTTCGTGCCGGCGGCAACAATCTGTCCGAGTTGAACGAAAATTCGCAACCGCCTCTGCGAAATATCGCGCTTCCGCCCCCGACCGTTATTCCACCGCCCTCCAGGCAAAAGTAAAAAATTGAAACGACAGAGCGCTGAAACGAGAGGATAAATATATGAATAAAACAATAATTTTTATCGGATTGATTTTAACAGTCGCCGCCGTTTCGCGAGCGCAAGTGGCGCAAAACGGAGTTTACGTTCTGCAACAATCAATCACATCATCAGGCGGCGGCACGAGCACACAAACCAGTAGCGGCGGCACGAGCTTTTCCGTGACGGGGGCAATCGGACAGACTGCCGCCGGAACGACTTTGAGCAACTCGCCTTTTACCGTCAAAAGCGGTTTTTTTACGCCTGAGCCTTTCGCTCCGACGGCGGCTTCCGTCTCCGTTTCCGGCAGAATTTTAACGCCCGAAGGCAACGGCTTGAGAAACGCGCGGGTGCTTTTAACCGATGCGCAAGGCAACACGCGAGCGGTGATTTCCAGCAGCTTCGGCTATTTTCGTTTTGTCGAAATCGAAGTCGGACAAGCATATATTCTAACGGTCGCCTCGAAACGCTATCAATTTGCAGCGCAGACTTTGATTGTGTCGGAAGAAATCGCAGATTTGAATCTTGTCGCTCAATAGCAACGG
>DASVRL010000187.1:0-16417 GCA_036388635.1 Pyrinomonadaceae bacterium | reverse complement strand
ATTCGCTTTTCGCCGTCCGCCGTTTCGGCTTCCCAGGTTTCGTCCGCGAGCGGGCGACACATCACGACTTTCGTGTTAAAACGAATATTTTCACGCAAATCGAAAGTGTCCGCGTAGAGCTTGTAATAATCGCTCATCTGCTTTCGGCTGGGAAAATCCGGATAATCGGCGGGCATCGGAAAATCGGCGTACTCGGTCGTTTTGCGCGACGAAATGATATGCGCGGTTTCATAAACGCCGTGATACCAGTTGCCGCCGACCTCCGCGTCCGCTTCAGCCTGTTCGTAAGCGATTCCGGCTTCCTTCAAAGCCTTTGCCACGCCCAAACCGCAAGGTCCGGCGCCGATGATGAGAATTTTTTCCGAATGGCTATTCATATCTGGAAAAGATTTTAACGCAAAGTTGCCGGGAGACAAGAACGCAAAGGAAAACTCGCCGCAGAGACACAAGGGAAATTCAAACCGGATGAAGAGGATAAAAAGAAATGTTGAACGCCGGATGCAGAACGCGGAAGCGGCAATTCATCATTCCGCGTTCATCGTTTTCTTTTATCCTGTCTATCCTTATAAATTCTGTAAAAATCCGCTTTTATGCGTGTCCGTTCGCGGTTTCATTTAACGTTGACTGCGCCGACGAGAGCCGCGCGATGGGCACGCGAAACGGCGAGCAGCTGACGTAATCCAAACCGAGCGAGTTGAAAAACTCGATGGAGCGCGGGTCGCCGCCGTGTTCGCCGCAAACGCCGATTTTCAAGTTAGGATTGACGGCGCGCCCGCGCTCGACGGCGATTTTGATAAGCTGCCCGACGCCTTCCGTGTCCAGAGTTTGAAACGGGTCGTCCGGATAGATTTTCTTTTCGACATACAACGGCAGAAATCTGCCCGAATCGTCGCGGCTCAAGCCGTAAGTCGTCTGCGTCAAATCGTTTGTGCCGAACGAGAAAAATTCGGCGTCCGCCGCGATTTTGTCGGCGACCAGCGCGGCGCGCGGAAGCTCGATCATCGTGCCGACCAGATATTCCAATTCACAGCCGTATTCGTTTATCACCTGTTTGGCGATTTGGCGAATCAGCGCCGCCTGGTCGCGAAATTCTTCGGGCGTGGAAACGAGCGGAATCATCACTTCGGGCAGAACCGTCGCGCCTTCGCCCTGCACTTCGCAGGCGGCTTCAAAAATCGCGCGCACCTGCATCCGAGTCACTTCCGGCACGAGCAAACCGAGGCGACAGCCGCGCAAGCCCAGCATCGGATTCGCTTCCGAAAGATGCTCGACGCGGCGCAGGAGTTTTCGTTTTTCCCCGATTTCGTCGAGCAGCAAATCCATCTCCTTCGGGCTGACCTGACGCGCCTTGTATTTCAGTTCCGTCAGCTCCGCCATCAATTCCGTGTGGCTCGGCAGAAATTCGTGCAGCGGCGGGTCGAGCAGGCGAATCGTCACCGGCAAGCCGTTCATCGCGCGGAAAATCTCGCAAAAATCCTGTTTTTGAAACGGCAGAAGCTTTGCCAGCGCTTTTTCGCGCTCGCCCAAGCCGCCCGCCAGAATCATTTCGCGCATAACGGATAAACGGTCTTCGCCGAAAAACATATGCTCGGTGCGGCACAAGCCGATGCCTTCCGCGCCGTAATTTCTAGCGACTGCTGAATCGTGCCCGGTGTCGGAATTGGCGCGCACTTTTAAACGCCGCGTCGCGTCCGCCCACGACATCAGAAGGTCGAAATCTTCGTCCAGTTCAGGCTGCACGGTCGGAATCTGACCGCGAAAAACACGTCCCGTCGAGCCGTCAACCGTAATCCATTCGCCTTTCGGAATCGTCTCGTCGCCGACGCTGAATTCATTATGGTCGTAATTAATGTTCAAGACGGTCGCGCCCGCCACGCACGGCTTGCCCATGCCGCGAGCGACGACCGCCGCGTGCGAAGTCATTCCGCCGCGCTGCGTTAAAATCGCTTCCGCCGCAACCATCCCGTGAAAATCGTCAGGACTGGTTTCGCGCCGGACGAGAATGACCTTGTGACCTTGTTTCGCCATTTCTTCGGCTTCGTCGGGCGAAAAAACGGCGACGCCCTGCGCCGCGCCGGGACTGGCGGGAAGTCCGGTCGCCAGCACCGTGACTTTCGCTTTCGGGTCAATCATCGGATGCAGAAGCTGGTCGAGCTGTTCGGGCGAGACGCGTTCAAGCGCCTTTTTCCGGTCAATCAAATTTTCTTTGAACATCGCCACCGCGACTTTTACAGCCGCCGCGCCTGTGCGTTTTCCGCTTCGCGTTTGCAGCATCCAGAGCCGTCCGCGCTCGATGGTAAATTCGATGTCCTGCATATCGCGATAATGTTTTTCGAGGCTCGAAGTGATTTCCGAAAGCTGCGCGAAAACTTCGGGCAATTCTTCCTGCAATTTGCTGATCGGGTTCGGCGTGCGCGTTCCGGCGACGACGTCTTCGCCCTGCGCGTTCAGCAGATATTCGCCGTAGAGAATTTTTTCGCCGGTCGAAGGATTGCGCGTAAAGCAGACGCCCGTGCCGCTCGTTTCGCCCATATTGCCGAAAACCATCGCCTGCACGGTGACGGCGGTTCCCAAATCTTCCGAGATGCGATTGACGCGTCGATAATCGACGGCGCGTTTGCCCGTCCACGAATCGAAGACGGCGGCGATCGCCATTTTCAGTTGCGATTCGGCATTTTCGGGAAAGACGAAACCGGATTCTTCGGTGAAAATAATGCGTTTATAAGCGGCGACGATTTCTTTTAATTCCTCGACCGTCAAATCCGAATCGAGCCGACCGCCGTTTTTATAGCGTTCCAGGACGCGCTCGAATTTTTCGTGCTCGACGTCCAGCACAATCTCGCTGAACATCGAGATGAAACGCCGGTAAGCGTCCCACGCGAAACGCTCGTCGCCGGTCTGGCGCGCCAAGCCTTCCACGGTTTTATCGTTTAAGCCGAGATTCAAAACCGTGTCCATCATTCCGGGCATCGAAACGGGCGAACCGCTTCTTACGGAAACGAGCAGCGGATTTTCCGTGTCGCCGAATTTTTTACCGAGCTTTTGTTCGACGACGGACAGCTTTTCGCGCGCCTGCCGCCACATTCCGTCGGGAAATATTTTTTCGTTCAGGTGATATTTTTTGCAGCATTCGGTCGTGATGACGAAGCCGGGCGGCACGGGCAGCTCAAAGCCGGTCATTTCGGCGAGCGCCGCGCCTTTTCCGCCGAGCAAAAGCTTGCCGTCGCGCGTATTCGCCCGCTCGCATTCTTCAAAAAGGTAGCTCCAGGTCGTTTCCTGTTGGGTCGGCACGGGATTCATAAAAATATTTCCTCTCTTCTGTCGAAAAAATTTGAACTGCTTAATAGAAAAATCCAAATACGCGCGGGTTTTTAGATTTATTCCGCCGGACTCGGGCGGTAATTCCTGATTTGTGTGAAGTATAATGGTTTTTGTCCAAAGAAACTAGATGTAAATTCTACAGCGCGAAACCCGGATTGTAAGTTTGAAACCGAACTTTGCGCTTTGGCGAAAAACATTTTGTCCGGAATCAAAGGCGCGGCGAAAATTTCCTTTATGCGGAATTTTCCGTAAAGCGCAAAGTTTTATTTGAACATTATTATTTGTAACCGACGGAAATTAATCTTCCGCCGATTGTTATAATATTTAAAAAACTATGAACGGCAAACCAAATCAGACGGAAAAAATCAGACAGATGCTGGTTATTTTAGCGACCGTCGGCGTGATTATCATCAATTATCTGGCGGGAACGGGCGCGATCAGCAATACGTCGGTCGGCGACATTTCCGATAAATACCCGACGCTGATTACGCCCGCCGCTTACGCCTTTTCCATCTGGGGCTTGATTTATCTCGGAATGATTTTGTTCAGCGTTTATCAGGCGCTGCCGGCGCAGACCGCCAGTCCGCATTTTCTCAGAACCAGAACGATTTATATCGCCAGCTGCGCGGCAAACTGCGCCTGGATTTATTTCTGGCTGCACGAACGGATTTTGATTGCGACGGCGGTGATTTTTATTCTGCTGGCGGCGCTCGCCTTTATAAATCTGAATTTAAAAGGCGCAAATTCAAACGCCGAAACGTGGCTGGTGCGCGTTCCGTTCGGCATTTATTTCGGCTGGGTGACGGTCGCGTCGATTCTCAACGCCGCCGTGGCGCTGATTTTCGCCGGCGTCGAAGTCACGAATACGACGGCGACGGTTTGGGCTTGCGTTTTAATCGCGGTCGCCGCGATTTTAGGCGTGTTTATTCGCCTGAAGCTCGGAATCGCCGTCTACGCTTTGACTGTGGCGTGGGCTTTGACGGCGATTGCGGTCAAGCAAAGCGGTAAGACCTTGGTCGTGAGTCTTTGCGCGTTCGGCGTGATCGCCTTGCTGATTGCGTTTTTTACTCCATTTCTGCATCTGGACGAATCGAAATGAACGACGGGAAAATCTGCGTTTCAATCTGCGCGGAAACGGCGGACGAATTTAACGAGAAAATAAAACAAGCCAAACCTCTGGCGGATTTTATCGAGCTGCGTTTCGATTGTTTAAAAGAAAGTGAAATTGAGAAAGTCGCGTATGAATATGATGAAAATTATATTTTGACTTTTCGACCGAAAGAACAGGGCGGAAAACGGGAAATTTCTCTCAAAGCGCGCGAGGATTTCTGGAATTCGGGAGACGATCACGGCGGCGGCGATTTTGAAGAAGACGTCGTCGAAAATCATCTTTACTGGCTTTATCAACCCGTAATCTGCTCGTATCACGATTTTAACGGAGTTCCCGAGAATCTGGTTGAGATATACGAAAGAATCAAAAATATAAAAGCTAATATTGATGTAATAAAAATCGCTGTTCAAGCCCACGACATTACCGACACGATTCCGATTTGGAAATTACTTGAAAGATGGAAATCGGAAAAGGAAAGCATCAAAGCTAAAAAACTGAAAGAATATGAAGAGCTGAATAAAAAATTAAAGAAAGTAAATTATTCCGTTTCACCGCCAACTTCCTTTCTCCAAATCATTCCGATCGCGATGGGCGAGAGCGGAAAATGGACGCGGATTCTCGGCTTGGCGCACGGCGCTTTTATGACTTACGCTGCGCTCGATGCGGGAAATGAAACCGCGCCCGGACAGATTTCGGCGCGAGATTTAAAGGAAGTTTACCGCGTTAAAGAATTAAACGAGGAAACCGAAATTTTCGGCATCGTCGGCGGCAATACGAGCTATTCGATGTCGCCGTATATTCACAACGCGGCTTTCAAATTTCATAAATTAAATTCCGTTTTGGTTCCGCTCCAGGTCAATAATCTCGAAGAGTTTATGCGCCGGATGGTCAACCCGCGAACGCGCGAAATCGATTGGAAACTGCGTGGCTTTGCCGTTACTATTCCGCATAAAATCGAGATAATTAAGCATCTGAGCGCCATTGACGAAACAGCGGAAAAAATAGGCGCGGTCAATACGGTTATAATTGTTGAGAATGAAGATGCGGTTTACGGCTACAACACCGATGCCGAAGGTTTTATACAGCCATTGCATAATCTGTTCGGAACTTTGACCGGCGCAAAAGCGGCAGTTTTAGGCGCGGGCGGCGCGGCGCGGGCGGTCTGCTACGCTTTAAAAAAAGCCGGTGCGGAAGTTACTGTTTTGGCGCGAAATCTGGAAAAGGCAAAGCTTCTGGAAACGGATTTCAAAGTTCAAATCGAAGAGTTTTCATCTGAAAAAAGCTATAGAGATTTTGATATTTTAGTAAACACGATGCCGCTCGGAATGAAAGGTAAAGCCGAAGACGAAACTCCGGCAAACGCCAAACAGCTCGAAGGTTTAAAACTGGTCTACGATTTGGTTTACACGCCGTTTCAAACACGCCTGCTCAGCGAAGCCGACAAAGCCGGCGTCCCGAAAATCGGCGGGTTGGCGATGCTGATTGCGCAGGCAATGGCGCAACAGAAAATCTGGACCGGAATCGATGCGCCGATGAAGGAAATGAGCGCGGCGGCTTTGCAAAGATTAAGTTAGAGATTAGATATAATAATCCGGCTCGATTTCCCACTCGAACGGCGCTTTTAAGGTGTCGAAAGTTTTTAATTTTTCGAGCTTAAAAGCTCTCCATTTGACCCTGCCTTTTTTATCCGAGCTAAAGTTTGCGTTTTCGATGCGCACCTTTCGGGTCAGAAAATTGTAGCTTCTCGTTTCCATTTCGCCCGTGTTTCTCATTGATTCGGTTTTGTCCGCGCCAATCAAAACAAATTCGCCGTTCTGAAAACGAAATTTGTATGACATTTGTGCCGTCGCCCAGCTGCCCGCGCTCGACCATTGCTCAAAAGCCAATTGCAGAACGCCGTTTTTTATGGCGACTTCCTGAAAAGGCTCGCTCATAGTGGGCGATTCGGGAATGATGATAAAGCTGTTGCTTTGCTTTGCTAATTCATATTGATTTTCCCCGCTGTTTTTGAACAAGATAACCAACATTCGCGGGTTGGTGTCGTAAACCTGAGTTCCCAAACCCTCGTTTTTGTTGAGAAATTTGGCGTTCGTGCCTTTGATTACCAGAACGCAGTCCGGCGCTCGGTCTTTATTCAAATCGCCGGACGCTTTGCTCATTATCTCCCAGTTTTTCGGGACGAAATCTTCACACCTGTTCGCTCGTTTAGAAAGCGGCGGATAATCGGACTCGGCGGGAACTTTAAAGTCTTCGTTCTGCTGCGCGGAAACGCCGGCAAAGCAGAGCAGCAAAAATAGAATGACTAATACTTTGTTCATAAACTTGCTAAAATCGTTTTTATAATATCAAAGCGCCTTTGGAAAGACACTCAATTTTTATGAATGAACGATACAGCCGGCAGATTTTATTTTCTGAAATCGGCAGAGAAGGTCAGATAAAACTTTTGAATTCGCGCGTTTTGCTCATCGGCTGCGGCGCGCTCGGAGCTTCGCACGCGGAGATTCTGGCGCGCGCCGGGGTCGGGTTTTTGCGGATTGTCGACCGCGATTTTGTCGAGCTGACGAATTTGCAAAGACAGACTTTGTATAGCGAAGCGGACGCGCGCCAGCGTTTGCCGAAGGCGATTGCGGCGCGGAAAAGAATCGGGGAAATCAATTCGGAAATCGAGACGGAAGCCATTGTCGCCGACGTAAATCATTCAAATATCGAAAGTTTTATAAAAGACTGCGATTTGGTTCTGGACGGGACGGACAATTTTCAGATTCGTTATCTGATAAACGACGCTTGCGTAAAACTGGGCAAAATCTGGATTTACGGCGCGGCGGTTTCCGCTTACGGCGCGACGATGACGGTTATTCCGCAGAAAACGCCGTGCCTGCGCTGCATTTTTGAGGAAATGCCGGGCGCGGGCAGCGCGCCGACCTGCGATACGGTGGGCGTGATTCAGCCGATTATTACGAGCGTTTCGGCGATTCAAACGACCGAAGCCTTAAAAATTTTAACCGGAAATTCTGAAAAACTGCACAAATCTCTCGTTCAAATCGACGTCTGGCAAAACGATTGGCGCAAAATCAAACTCGGCAAGCCGAACGCGGATTGTGAAACCTGCGGGCGAATGAATTTTGAATTTCTCGAAGCGGAAACGGCAGAGTTTTCCGCCGTTTTGTGCGGGCGCGACGCCGTTCAGATTCAGCCGCCGAAGCCGACCGAAATCGATTTGATTGATTTAAAAGAGAAACTTAAAAATCTGGGCGACGTGAAACAAAACGAATACTTGCTGCGTCTAACGATTGACGATTTCGAACTGACCGTTTTTCGAGACG
This sequence comes from Pyrinomonadaceae bacterium, assembly GCA_036388635.1. Lineage (GTDB taxonomy): Bacteria > Acidobacteriota > Blastocatellia > Pyrinomonadales > Pyrinomonadaceae > JALZHR01. The sequence goes on along the minus strand of DASVRL010000187.1, from coordinate 8,662 downwards.
CGCGCGCCATCATTCGCGGAACCGACGACGCGACGACGGCGCGCTCGCTTTATGCGAAATACGTGGGAAGCTGACGAATGAATATTATTTTGGAAACCGAAAGACTCGTTTTGCGCGAGTGGACGCTCGACGATGCGCCGCCGATGTTTGAAATCTGCCGCGATGCCGAAGTAATGCGATACATCGGCACGGGCAAGCCTTACAAAACGCTCGATGAAGCCGAAAAGTTTCTCGGTTGGGCGGTCGCGTATCAAAAGGAAAACGGTTTTTGCCGCTGGGCGGCGATTGAAAAATCGAGCCGAAAAATCGTCGGAAGCTGCGGTTTCGCGTATACGCACGAAATGCCGGAGCCCGAGCTCGGCTATTTGTTCGGGCGCGCGGTCTGGGGAAAAGGCTTCGCCACCGAGGCGGCGCGAGCCGTTCTGAACTACGGTTTCGAGAAATTAGGGTTTCGTGAAATAATTGCCATTACCGATTTGGAAAATACAGCCTCGCAGAGAGTTTTGGAGAAAATCGGTTTTACTCAAAGAGGCGTCGAGAAAATCGACGGCGAAGACAATTTAATCTATTTAGCAAGAAGGGTTTGGGAATAATCTGGATGAATAAAATTTACGGTTTATTATTGTGCGCGGCTTTGTTTGCGCTGAATGCGGGCGCGAGCGAGCCGGCGATTTGGACGGTCGACACGCGGGCGGAAATCCTGCGCGGCGACGCGCGCGGCGTTTCCGTGACGGACACGGGCGCGGTGACGCTGGCGCCGAAGCTCAACCGCCTTTTCGATACGACGCAGTCTTACGTCTGGTCGAGCGCCGTCGATGCGGCGGGCAACGTTTATCTCGGAACGGGCAACGACGGCAGGATTTTTAAAGTTGACGCGAGCGGGAAAGGCGCGCTTTTTACGGATTTAGCCGAGCTGGACGTTTCGGCGCTGGCAATCGGCAAGGGCGGCGAGATTTTCGCCGGAACGTCGCCCGACGGCAAAGTTTATCGCATTGATTCAACCGGGAAGACGGAAGTTTTTTTCGACTCGAACGATAAATACATCTGGTCGCTGGCGGTTTTAAACGACGGCAGCCTCGCCGTCGGAACCGGCGAAAACGGCAAGATTTATCGCGTCAAATCGGCAAACGCCGCGCCCGAAAGCTCGCTGCTTTTTGATACGAGCGAGACGCATATTATCTCGATGGCGGTCGATAAGCAGGGAAATTTTTACGCCGGAACGGACGCGAACGGTTTAGTCATTCGCTTTTCGCCCGACGGCAAGCCTTTCGCTTTGCTCGATTCGCCTCTGCGCGAGATTCACAGTCTGGCGGTCGGCGCTGACGGCTCGGTTTACGCGCTGGCTTTGAGCGATTCGGCTTCGGCTTCCAAACAAGCGCCGACGACCGTCACCGGACAAACCGCCGACGGCGTGACCGTGACGGCGACCGTCGTTTCGACCGAAGCGGTGCAGACCGAGCAGCCCGCGAAAAGCCGTTACGATTTAACCGGCTCGAAATCCGCCGTTTATCGCATTTTGCCCGACGGCGGAAACGATATTATCTGGAGCTCGGCAAGCGTGACGGGTTTTTCGCTTTACGCGCATCAAACCGGAAACGGCGTGCTTTTGGGAACTTCCGACAAAGGCAGAGTTTACAGCATCACGAACGACGGGCGCGAGACTCTGGTTCTGCAATCGGGCGAGGGTCAGATTTCGACTATCAAAACCGACGGAAAACGCCTTTTGGCAACGTCGAGCAATCAGGGCAGACTTTACAGCTTCGGCACGGAAACTCTGACCGAAGGAACTTACGAATCCGCCGTGCGCGATGCGAAAGCGGTCGCTTTGTGGGGCAGAATCTGGTGGCGCGCGAGCGGCAACGTGCAATTGCAGACGCGCACCGGAAACACCGAAAAACCGGACGAAACCTGGAGCGATTGGAGCGCGGCTGTAACGGACGCGAAAGGCTCGTCGATTGCCAGCCCGCGCGCTCGATTTTTGCAATGGCGCGCGGTTTTGAAAAATTCGGGAACTTTGGATGAAGTAAATGTTTCGTATCTCCCCAGAAACATTGCGCCGGAAATTCTTTCGATTCAGGTTCAGCCGACCAATGTCGGGCTGGCGTCGAACCCGTCGATTCCGGTCGATCCGAATATCGAAAGTTCGGGTCTGAATCCGAGCGTTTTCGGCGTCGTCGTGCAGCAGATTCCGCCGCGCCGCATCTATCAGAGAGGCGCGCGCGCCTTGCAGTGGACGGCGGAAGACCGCAACGGCGACCGCCTCGAATACGCCGTTTATTACAGGGAAGCGAGCGAGGCGAATTTTAAATTGTTAAAGGACGGTTTGCGCGACAATTTTTACACGATTGACGGCTTGTCGCTCGCCGACGGGCGTTATATTTTCAAAATCACGGTGACGGATGCGCCTTCGAATCCGGCAGGGCAAAGCCTTTCGGGCGAAAAATCCAGCGAGGCGGTCGATATCGACAATTCCGCGCCGGCGGTCGTGGCAATCGGCGCGCCGCAGGTCGCGGGCGACAAAGCGCGAATTACGTTTGAAGCGACCGACGCGGCAAACTTTATCAATCGCGCCGAATACAGCATCGACGGCGGCGATTGGCAGACGATTTACGCCGAAGACGGAATTTCCGACGCGGCGAGAGAACGTTATACGGTTGAAATTCCGGTCAGGACGGCGGGCGAAATTTCCGTTACTTTGCGGGTTTTTGACGCAAACGGAAACGCGGGAAATGCGCGCGCGGTCGTGCGCAGATAAGTTAAGACAAGGCAAAAGGCAAAAATTGTATTCATTGCTTTTACCTTTTTACTTTTGCCTTTTTGACCTTTATCGTTTACAAAACACGATTTCGTATGAAAATTGCGGAAAACGTAGAATATTAAAATTGAATCAAAACCGGTGAAAGTCGTTCAAACGACTTGATTTTACGTGTCGAGAGCGTAAAAACTTTTTTTGGCATTATGTTTGCCTGATAAAGAACAGACGCAATCTCCCTTGCGCGTGATACTCAGGGAAAGGATGAATTTAGCCGTGATGAATACTTTAAAACAATTTCTGATAATGGGCGTGTTCGTCATTCTCGCATCGACATCTGCCTTTGCGCAACAGAATGATGACCAGAAAAAGCCGAAGCCGAAGGATAATCCGCCGGTCGTGGTCGTCCCGAAGGAAGGCAAAAAGCCGAAAGAAAACGACCGCCCGCCGAAGAAACCGCAGGGAGAGCTGACGGAAACGCTACAGACGCTGAGATTCCTTAACTAGTTCATTTACGAGACTTAAAACACGAGAGGCAACTGAAATTTATCAGTTGCCTCTTAATTTTTTTGGTGCCGACTACAAGACTTGAACTTGTGACCTATCGCGTGTGAAGCGAGTGCTCTACCACTGAGCTAAGTCGGCGCTAAGCAAAAAGATGCTAACAAAGCTGTCCGGCTCGCGTCAAGGTTAGATAGAAGGAGAGCTTTCGTCAATCTGGTCGGTCGAGCCTTCTTTGAATTTGATGCCGGAAGCCGCCGAGCTGGTGAAAAACGAGCGCCCGCCGGTCGCCTGGATGCCTTCCGCCACTTGCGGCTGCGCGAATATCTTGTAGGAAGCCGGCGCACTCGCGGATTTGGGAACGACGACGATCTTGAATTTATATCCGTTTATTACCGGCTCGTCGCCTTCTTTAAACTTGGAGTCAAGCCCGACTTTATCGACCAAATCTTTGAAGGTTCCGAAATTCTGCTGATTTTTGCTGGCATATTGCGCCTGCAGCGTGCGCATCGTATTTAGATTTTGAATGGCTGAAGTCTCATTTCCGCTCTGCACCATATAGGTCCAGGCGGGAATGCCGACGCCAATCAGCAAAGCGATAATAGCGATGACGATCATCAACTCAACCAGCGAGAAGCCGCGTTGATTTTTAATACTGTTACGACGAAAATTTTTCATGTTTATATTTTAGTTCCTTCCGAAAATGTTTCACGTTTCGAAAATAAAGAAGTTTCAAAATTTATATCACAAATCGCGTTGCCGGAAAAAGTTTGGATAACTTTCTTTGCCGTTTCGCGCCCGGCAGGAAACTGTTGGCAACTTTTTTATGCAGTTTAGCAAACAAATCCTGTAGAATAGAAAAGGCGCTTCGAGTGCCTCAAAAATAAAATGATGAGAGATTTCGTAGTCAGCGAACCGCCAACGGCGACGCCGGGTTTCAGCCGCGTCGAGAAATTAAAACATCTGCAAACGGAGATTGAGCGCGTCATTCGCGGCAAATCGGAAACCGTCAAGCTCGCGCTGGTCGCGCTGATTGCGCGCGGGCATCTGCTTATCGAAGACGTTCCGGGCATCGGCAAAACCACGCTCTCGAACGCGCTGGCGCGGGCGCTGGATTTATCGTTTCAGCGCGTGCAGTTTACCTCCGACCTTTTGCCGTCGGACGTTATCGGGCTTTCGATTTTCAACCAGCGCAACGGAAATTTTGAATTTAAAGCCGGACCGATTTTCGCAAATATCGTTTTGGCGGACGAAATCAACCGCGCCACGCCGAAAACCCAATCGGCGCTTTTGGAAGCGATGGCGGAAGGACAGGTGACGGTCGAAGGCGTCTCGCGCCCTTTGCCCGAGCCGTTTATGGTCATCGCCACGCAGAATCCGACCGAGCATCACGGAACGTATCCGCTGCCCGAATCGCAGCTTGACCGGTTTATGCTGCGCCTGCACGTCGGGTATCCGAGCCGCGAGGACGAGCGCGGCATTTTGCGCGACCGCGAGCGCAAAAATCCGCTCGATTACGTCCAATCCGTGATGAGCGAGTCGGAAGTTTTAAATTTGCAGGAAACGGCGGCTGAAGTGCGCGTTGACGAAGCGCTGGTCGATTATCTTTTGCGCATCGTCGAGCAGACGCGGCATACCGAAACCGTCGAGCTCGGCATCAGCCCGCGCGGCACGCTCGCGCTTTTTCGCTCGGCGCAGGCTTTGGCATTGATTGACGGGCGCGATTTCTGCATCGCCGACGACATCAAGCGGCTGGTTCTGCCGTGTTTCGCGCATCGCCTGATCGTCAGTTCGCGCTACGCCAACGTGACGCGCCGGACGCACGAAGCCGAGCAGATTTTGCAGGAAATTCTGCTGAAAACGAAAGTGCCGGTTTAGTGAATAAGGTGATTGTTATGAAAATTCTCAACAAAATACTCGGGGTTTTCCTGATTGGAGCGGCAATTTATTTGCTGGATTTGAGTAGTTGGAACGGAATACTCCTTTCGACTATATTGCTGCTGAGCGGTCTTGCCGTTCTTTTTCGGGATTCAAAATCCGAATTTGGCAGCCGCTTTTCCAAATTTCTTAACAAAGCTGCCTTTGTTCTCGCCGTTATTTTTCTCATCCTGCGATTTATTAACCACTAAAGATTTTCGGCTTGAATGGAAACCGATAAATATTCTAAGGTAATTGAGTGAATCTTCGCACGCTCAGCCAGCTTTTCAGTTTTCGCGATATTCGCAACGCCGTGCTCGGTTTCGGCGTCGTTATCGGCGGGCTGGGGCTTGCCGGATTGACGCTCTGGGCGCATCAATCGGGCAATACGCGGCTCGCCGGAATTGCCGCCGGCGTTTCGCTGATTTTTGTTTTGCTGATCGTGATTTTTGTCGTGCCGCCGCTTGCCAGAAGCGCCAGCGCCGAGGCTTCGCAGATGGATTTGCCGTTCGAGTTTACGGTCGGCGGCGCGGTTTTTTTAGGGCTTCTCGTCATCGTCGGTTTCGCGGCGTGGAATACGGGCAATAATCTTTTGTTTTTAGTGCTTTCCTTTCTGGTTTCGGCGCTCGTCGTCGGCTTTTTTATCGGCAATTTCTGCCTGAAAAAGCTGGACGTGAAAATGCGTTTTCCCGAGACGATTTACGCCGAGCAGGCGACGCCGATTCTCGTCAGCCTGCATAATCGAAAACGCCTTTTCCCGACCATTTCGGTCGTCACCGAAGTGCGCGGGCGCGAACGCGAAAAATCTTTAATCGCCGACGAGCTGAGCAGAATTCTGCCCGCCGCGCTGGTCGGGAAAATCACGCGCCCGCCGCTTTTAAAACACACGCTCGATTATTTCGTACACGTGCCGCGCCGCGGCTTCGTCGAAAACCGCGCCGAGCACATTTTCGAGTATCGCGGGCGTTTCATCATCAAGGATTTCGAGCTTTCGACGCGCTTCCCGTTCGGGTTTTTTCGTCATCGCCGGCGGCTTTCGGCGCAGGAAGCCGAAATCGTAATTTTTCCGAAGGTCGAGCCCGTGCAGACTGAAATCCTGGATTTTCCGCTCGAAGTCGGCAAGCTCGTCGCCGCCAAACGCGGAATGGGGCAGGACCTTCTCGCCTTGCGCGACTACCAGCCGCAGGACGATTTGCGGCACGTCGATTGGAAGGCGACCGCGCGGACGCGGCGCTTGATTGTCCGCGAGTTTGCCGCCGAAGACGATAAACGCGTGACCGTGATTTTCGACACGCGCATTCGTCCTTCGACAAAAGACAAAACGAAAAGTCTGCGCCAGCGAATCGAAGAAGAACAAAAGGGCAAGCGGCTTTCGCCCGTCTCCAAAAGATTCGAAAAAGGCGTCAGCCAGACGGCGTCGCTGCTCAATCATTTTAACGAGGAGCAAACCGAGATTCGCCTGATTATCGACGATAAAATCGGCGAATTCGGCATCGGCAAAACGCATCTCGGCGACGCTCTGAAACAGCTGGCTTTGATTGAGCCGACTTTTATCGAAAACGGCGAGCGGGAATTTCCCGCCGAAACCATCGAGGAAATCTTTACGGGAAGGGAAAATAGTTATACATTTTTTGTGACGACCTTAAAGGAAGACAAACTACCCGCCGAGATTCAACAAACGGCAAAGGTTTTGAGGTATTGATTATGAGAAAAATAACAGGTATTTTAGCAGCGATTTTTACCTTTTCTCTGAGCGTTTTAATTTATTTTGTTTTCCTGAGTTTATCGGTCGACAAATCAAAATCTTTGGTCAGAGAAGTCGAATCTTCTTTGCTGCCAACCGTTTCGCTGTGTGAAGCGGAAAGCTTTGAACTGTTTCTTTCAGGCGATACGCTTTGCATTAAAGGATATTTGTACACTTCCGAGAATGCAGATTATCTGGAATTTTATGATTTTGGAAATACCTGTCGAATTACCTCAGCCGAGTTGATGGTTTGGGATGATAACAATCAATTTTTGACCAAAAATGATTTGAGCGCAGAGCTTCAAGACCTTATAAAGCAGTTGAGCGAACTGGAAAGGGAACTGAATTCGAAAGATTTATCGGTATTGCAAAAAGTGGAAATTACCGGCAAGTTAAAAAAATCTGAGCCGCCCGATTTTCTCGGCGCGGGATTTTACGTGAATGTAAAGGAAATCAAACAAATCTCGCCAACAGTAAAAGTAAAGGTAAACCTGTCAGACATAATTTTTCGGGAAGCAAAAGCTAAAATTATAGAAACTCAATAATTATATAAGTAAAAAACTGCCGGAAGGGCATCTGAGTTTTATACGGCGTTTCGGATTTCCGCTAAATTCGCGCCGCGCCGAAACTTAAAAACCAAAACAATCGTTTTAGAAAAGCGGGAGAATGATTTTCGACGTCTTTTCCGCGCTTTTCCGGTTTTACTAAAAAATTCTTGTCACAAAATTCACAAGCGCGGTGTTTTTTATACGGAAGCAGTTTTGATGTTAAGATGACGGACGTGGAAACATTGATGGACGCGATGTCCGAACGGCAGGCAGCAGTAACAGCGAAAATCGAAGTGGGGTTTGACGAGGCTTTCACGCTTCATCACCGGACTGTGTTTCGCACTGCGCGGGCGGTGGTGCGCGATGCGGGACTTGCGGAAGATATCACGCAGGAAGTTTTTATGCGTCTGTACAACAATCTGGACAGCATCAAAGACGAGGAAATGCTGCGCCCGTGGCTGATTCGCGTGACTTTAAATTTATCGCGCAATCAACTGCGCACGAATTTTCGTTCCAACGTCCGCGAGGAAACTTACGTCAAAGAAGCAGAAGAATCGGGCAGTTTTACGGTTGACCACGAAACCGAACTTGAACGCCGCCAGCAGGCGGAAGAAGTTCACCGCGCGCTCAGTAAAATTAAAGAGCCGCTCCGGAGCTGCCTGGTTTTGAAACAACAGGGCTTGAGTTACAAGGAAATTGCCGAAAGCTTATCGCTGAACGAAACCAGCATCGGACAATTTGTGGCGCGGGCGAGAAAAGAGTTTATGAGATTTTACGGAAAAATCGGTAAGGAGGAAGCGTGATGAACAAATGTTTTGACGAAGGCATCATTCAAGCCTTTTTAGACGGCGAACTGGCTTCCGATTTATCGGAAAATGTGGCTTGCCACGTAGCGCTGTGCGACGCCTGCGCCGGCGTGCTCGCCGTGGCGGAAGAAGAATCGTCGTTTGCTTTCGCGGCTCTGGACGCGGAATTTAACTCGCTGGTGCCGACCGAAAGAATCCGCACGCGTTTGTTTGAAACAATCGCCACCGAGAGAAAACCGTTCTGGCAGAAAATTTTCGGCAAAGGTTTCAGTTGGACGAATCCGTCAATCGCGGCGTTTGCCAGCCTGATTTTAGTCGTCGGGCTTTTCGCCACGCTCTGGATTGCGCGAGAAAATTCGATTGGCGAACCCGATATTGCCGGAAATGAAACGCC
>DASVRL010000186.1:0-4746 GCA_036388635.1 Pyrinomonadaceae bacterium | reverse complement strand
TAATTAAATGATAGTTGATAACTGATAACTGATAGTTTATTTTGATTCTTAACTACCAGTTAACAGTTATCAGCTATCAACTAAAACTTATGGAAATAGTCAGAAAAAAACTACAAACTGAGCTTGATGAGCTTGAAGAAGAGCTTCATTTTAAACTTCCGAAAGAAATTCAAAAGGCGCGCGAATTCGGCGATTTGCGGGAAAACGCCGAATACAAAGCGGCGATGGAGCGCCAATCAATCGTGCAGGCGCGGATGATGCAATTGCGCCAGCGTCTGAGCGAAGTCGATTCGATAGACGTTTCGAGGCTTCCGACCGACAGCATCGCTTACGGCTCGAAAGTTATTTTGTATGACCTGGACCGTGACGAGGAAGTCACTTACCGTCTTGTCACCTCCGAAGAGAGCGACCCGGAAAAGGGCTTGATTTCGACGGTCTCGCCAATCGGTCAATCGCTGATGGGCAAGGAAGAAGGCGACGAAGTAAAAGTCAAAACGCCGAACGGCTGGCGCAATTTCGAGATAAGAAGGCTGTACACGATTCACGACCAGTAACATTTATCATTGAACAAAATTCTTTCGATAAATGTTCAATGATAAATGATAAATGCATATGTTTGGAGCAAGCATCGGACGCGGAGCAATGCGAATCATCGACGCCCTTGTGCGCTGGCTCGCTTATGGCGGCGTTCATCCGAACGTTTTGACCGTTATCGGCGTGACGATAAATGCGGCGTGCGGCGTTCTTTTCGGTTTCGGCGAATTTTTCTGGGCGGGCATCGTGCTGATAGTCGCCAATCTTTTCGATATGCTGGACGGCAACGTGGCGCGGCTGACGGGAAACGTGACGCGTTTCGGCGCATTTCTCGATTCGTCGCTCGACCGGCTTTCGGATATGGTCTGCTTTCTCGGCATCATCGTTTTTTACGCCAGCAACACGCCGCAGCATTCGCTTTTAAACGTTTTTCTGGCGGGCATCGGGATGGTCGGCTCGGTGATGGTCAGCTATACGACGGCGCGCTCGGAGGCGGTCGGCGTAAAATCAAACGTCGGATTTTTGCAGCGACCGGAAAGAATCGTTTTATTTAGCATCGGCGCTTTATCGACGCATTGGGAATCGACGAATTTTTTCGCCAACCGGATGCCGCAGGTTTTGTGGATTCTGGCAATCGGCTCGTTCTGGACGTTTATTCATCGAATGTATTACACGTGGATTGAACTGAATAAAACCGAAGCCGCTGTCGAGGAAAATTAAACGCGAATGGATTGGCTTTCAAGACAATGGGAATCGCTGACGCTCGACAAAATTCTGCTCTTTGGCGGGCTTTTTCTGGCGTCGTTCGTTTTCAGTTTCGTGGTGCTCGCCGTCGTCATGGTCAAGATTCCGGAAAATTATTTCAGCTCGCATTATCAGCAGAGTTTTATGCCGAACAGCGGGTTTCTGGTGCGCTGGGGCGCGGTCATTCTAAAAAATCTGCTCGGCGTTTTTCTGGTTATTCTCGGCATTATTCTTTCGCTGCCCGGCGTTCCCGGACAAGGGCTTCTGACGATTCTGCTCGGGCTGATAATGCTCGATATTCCGGGCAAGCGACCGCTCGAAGCGCGGATTATCAAACGCCCGACGATTCTGGCGGCAATCAATAAACTGCGCGGCAGATTTAATAAACCGCCGCTCGTGCTTGATTAAATATGGGGCTTTTCAATATCTTCAAACAAAAGAAAAACGTCGATTTGGAAGCCGAGCGGCGCGAGCGGCTGCGGCAAAAAGGGAGAATCTGCGACGGCACGATTATCGACAGCGAAACGAGCGCGCTGGGCGAAATCGTTTTTTACCTTTACAGCGTTCACGGCGTCGATTTCGAATCCTCCGAGCTTTTGAGCGAAGAGCAATTAATCGACCCTTTAAAATACGCGCCCGGCGCAAAAATCGGCGTTCGCTACGACCCGAAAAATCACGGGAATTCGATGTTAGTTTAAAACTGATAATTGATAACTGATAGTTTTGTTGCCACCATCAGTTACCGGTTACCGGTTACCAATTGAATTTATGTTTCAAAAAATTCTAATCGCCAATCGCGGAGAAATCGCCTGTCGCGTAGCGCGCGCCTGTCGCGATATGAAAATCAAAACCGTCGCCGTTTATTCGGAAGCCGATAAAAACGCGCTTCACGTGCGGATGGCGGACGAGGCTTATTTTATCGGCGCGCCGCCGTCGAATGAAAGCTACCTGCGCGGCGAAAAAATTATCGAGGCGGCGAAAACGAGCGGCGCCGAAGCCATTCATCCGGGCTACGGTTTTCTGTCGGAAAACGCCGAGTTTGTCCGGCAGGTAAACGCCGAGGGAATAAAATTTATCGGACCTTCGCCCGACGCGATGGATGCGATGGGCGGGAAAATCTCGGCGCGAAAAATCGCGATTGAAGCGGGCGTTCCCGTAGTTCCCGGCACGGTCGAGCCGCTGCAATCGACGGAAGAAGCCGTGCAGGTCGCGAAAAGTTTCGGCTTTCCCGTGATGCTCAAAGCTTCGGCGGGCGGCGGCGGCAAAGGAATGCGTTTTGTCGAAAACGAAGCGGATTTGAAATCCGCGCTCGAAACCGCGCAGAGCGAGGCGATGGCGGCGTTCGGCGACGCGAGCGTGTATGTCGAAAAAGCGATTGTCCGCCCGCGCCATATCGAAATTCAGGTTTTTTCCGACACGCACGGCAATCACGTGCATCTCGGCGAGCGCGAATGCTCGATTCAGCGCCGCCACCAGAAAGTTGTCGAAGAATGTCCTTCGCCGATTAACGATGCGAATTTGCGCCGTAAAATGGGCGAATGCGCCGTGAAAGTCGCGCGAGCCGTCAATTATGTCGGCGCGGGAACAATCGAATTTCTCGTTTCGGACGAAACGCGCGAATTTTATTTTCTGGAAATGAACACGCGTCTGCAGGTCGAGCATCCGGTCACCGAACTCGTGACGGGAATCGACCTGGTGCGCGAGCAGATTCGCGTCGCCTGGGGCGAGCCGCTTTCGTTTACGCAGGAAGAAGTCACTTGGAACGGTCACGCCATCGAATGCCGCGTTTACGCCGAAGACCCGGATAATAATTTTTTGCCTTCGCCCGGCAGAATCAATCGTCTGCGCGTGCCGCACGGAAACGGCGTGCGCGACGACGGCGGCGTTTACGAAGGCGCGGAAGTTTCGATTTACTACGACCCGATGATTTCCAAATTCGCCGCTTACGGCAAAAACCGCGAGGAAGCGATTGACCGCCTGCGCCGCGCTTTGCAGGAATACGAAGTCGGCGGCATCAAAACGACTTTGCCGTTTTTCCGGGAGATTGTCGAGGACGCGGAATTTATCGAAGGAAAGCTCGACACGGGTTTTATCTCGCGCTGGCAGCAAAGACGCGCGCGAACGGAGGCGACGGAGATTGAAAAAGATTTGGCGCTGATTGCCGCCGCGCTTGCCTTTTCGGATAAGCAGCAAACGATTTCCAAGCAGGCGGACGGCAATTCACAGGACGCCAGCCGCTGGGTGATGGCGGGCAGAACGGCAATGCTGACGAGCCGTTTATAATAATTTTTTGAGAGGAATATAAGATGGAAGAATTTTTGACGCAGTTGATGGGCAAGAGAATCGATATTTCGTGCGGCTCGACGGCAGTCGTGCGCGGCGACGTGATGGCGGTCAAGGACGGAGTTCTTTATTTAAGAGACGAGGACGAAAGAGTGGCTTATGTCGCGATTGAAAAAGTCGCGATTGTCTGGGAAGTAAAGGAACATCAAACCCGCCCGGGATTTATGGGCTGAGTAGTAAATGCAAAACGAAAAGTGAAAAATGCAAAATGAAGCGATGATTTTATTTTGCGCTTCAAAAATAAAAAAGCGAGTTGTTTTAACCGGCAACTCGCTTTTTTATTTTTTGAATTTAGAAATTTTTAGTTGGTTTTAACCGGCAGGCGGCGGAAGCCGACGATTCGTTTTCCCCAGTAACCGGCGAAAGGCGAATAGCTGATGCCCTTGCTCGAAGAGGCGTGATAAAAACCGTTGGCGTCGGCGACGATGCCCATATGTCCGAGTTTGTTGAAAAAGACGAGCGTGCCGAATTTGAATTTTTCTTCTTCGGCGACCGGCTCGGAACTCAGCCAGAGAGTGCGCGCGCTCGTCCGCTCAAAGGAAAAACCCGCATCTCTGAAAACGCTCCAGACAAAACCGGAACAATCGTAAGTGTTCGGTCCTTCCGTTCCGTAGACGTAGCGAATGCCGAGCTTGGCTTGAATCGACTGCTGCATTTTCTGACTGAAAGACGAGCTGTAAACGAGGCTGCTGGCGAGATTTCCGACCGCCGGATTAACGGGACGCGAATCGACGGTTTTTTTGACGAGCTGTTGCGGTTGCGGCTGGGAAGGAGTCTGCTGGCTGGCGACGACGATTTTATTGGTTAAAGTCGGTCGCTGCATAACGTTTGACTGGGTCGTTTGCGAAGGCTTCGGTGTAGTTTTGCTCGCGTCCGGAACGCCGGGAACAATGCGCGGTCTCGAATAAACCTGCGCGTCGGCGACATTTGAAAACATAAAAAGAGCGGCAAAAAATAGAAATACACACGAAGGTTTCTTCCAAATCATCAATAATAACTCCAGGTTTTAATTTTTGTTTAGACTCAAGGAGAGTTTTGTGCGAACAAAAGAATGTTCGCGTGTCATACAACTAAAACCGTTTGGTTTTGTAAATTCGCTGAATTTGGTATTTAAAATTCGGTTGC
>DASVRL010000185.1:0-2999 GCA_036388635.1 Pyrinomonadaceae bacterium | reverse complement strand
GGATGCGCCGCGTCGAAGCGAATCGACCAGAAGAACGTTGACCAGACGGACGACGGGAGCGTCTTCGCTCGCTTTGGCGAGTTCGGCAAGGTCGATTTCCTCATTTTCGTCGATAACTTCAAACTCGCCGCCCGCGTCTTTTTCAAACTGAAAACGGTCGAGCGAAACCGTCAAATCTGATTCCACCAGTCTCTGCTCGGTTTTCGCCGTAGCGCCGTTTGTGCCGCCGTTGCCGTTTTTGGAAAATTTCGCGGTGACTTTTTCGAAACGGTCGCTGACGCCGACGACTTCGATGGATTTCGAAGAGCTGTAATATCTGCCGACGGCGGCGTGAATCGAGGTTTCCGAAGCGATGACCGGCTCGACGTTCAGCCCGGTCATAAACTTTATGTCGTCCATCGCAAAGACGTTGGTCGGGTCAGCCATCGCCAGCGTCAAGGTTGCGCCGACTTTGGAAATCGGCAGAACGGTGTATTTCAGCGCGACTTCCTGCGAAATCAGACTGATGGTTTCCTGCTCGATGTGAAACAAATCCAGATTGATTGACGGCACGCCGTACTGACGCGACAAAACGGCGGTGATGACGTCGTCCGAGATAAAATCGAGCTTGACTAAATTCGACCCTAAACGCCCGCCTTTTTCACGTTGATATTCCAACGCCTCGCGCAATTGTTGTGGAGTTATTAAATTTTCGCGGACAAGAATTTCTCCGAGTTTTGCTGACATTGATTTATTTTATTGACGCATTAAGTCGTGAATTTTAAAGACTTACGTTGAGAAAGGAAACGCGGGCTGTCGGTTTAAATAATGCTTTAAAGACAGTGCTGGCAACGATGATAAACATCGTTGATTGTTTATATTATATGTTTAACTATAAAGTGTCAAGATTTCTTTTGGAAAAATTCGAGATTAAAGACGCGCAAACAAAAGATTTTGCGGCGGCGGCTCGCGACGGGAAATTAAAAAAATTAAAAGGCTGTTCCTGAATAAATTAAATTCAGGAACCGCCTTTCATATATTTAATATGACGGCGAAAACTTAAGTTTTCTTTTTAGTCGTCGTCGGCTTGGTCGTTTTCTGCGGAGTCAGTTTTTCCTGAGTTTTCAGATAATCGACCGCTTCCTTGACGCTCGCTTTCAGAGCGTGCGTATCGGGCGCCATCGTCGTGAAGCGCTCCATAATATTCAAGCCTTCCTGCATTTGTTCTTTATTGCTGGAAATCACACCCGAATTGAACAGGGACAAGCCTAATCCGGCAAGCAAATCCGGATTATCGGGCGCCGTTTCGAGCGCTTTTCGGTAAAGCGGAATCGCTTCGTCGGATTTACCGATTTTGCGCAGCGCGTCAGCCATCTGAATTTGCGCTTTCGTCTTTTTGGCGGCGTCCGGTTCAATCGCCACATAGGCATCGACGACCTGAACTGCTTCCTGCACTTTGCTTTCGTCGGCTCTGGTTTCAATCAGTAAACGATAAACGTCGTTCATAATCGAATACGCGACCATTCGGTTCGTGTCATAGCCTTTCTGAACATTGGCTTCGGCAGAATTTGCGGTTTTTAGAATATCGACCGCCCTTTGAGCGGCGGTGATAGATTCCATAAAATCTTTTTTCATCGCTTCCATCAAAGTGGCTTTATTGGTCGCATCGTTGGCTGCTTTTCTGTAATTGCTGACGCCGCGTTGTTTCAGGGCGTCGGCTTTATTGTTCAGAAAAACCGGCGCGGTTCCGGGAAATTCGGGGTCGGCGTTATAACCTTCGTCAAATTTGGCGATAGCCGTATCCCAATCGCTGGAGTCAGAAGCTTTCTTGCCTTCCGCTATGGCGCGGTTGATAACTTCATTGGCATTTTGAATTCTCTTGTTTTTGGCTTCGATTTCCGCGTTTTTCTTGGTCAGGTCTTCCTGTTTTTTCTTTTCTTCCGGAGTTAATTCGCCGGTCGTCGTCACGCTCGCCAGCGCCCCGCGGATTTCTTCCTCGGTCGGAATTTTTCCGTCGCCTTCGGATACCTCGATGACGATATTATCCATATTGGCTTTGACGTTCGGAAAATAACCGGCGGTGATATTCGGCGCGGTCACCACCAGCACGAAGGTCTGCGCGTAGGGCACGCCTGCAAAACTGAAATAACCTTTTTTATCGGTTTTCGCCACCGGCAGCTTACCTTTTGAAATATCGGTGCGGTAGGCGGTGACATCCGCGTCGGGAAGCGGAACGATTGTATTATCGGCTTTTTTAAGCTGGACTTTTCCGCGAACCGGGGCGGTGCTCTGGGCAAAGGCGACCAGGCTTCCGGTTAAAAACGCGGCAATAACAAATAATGAAACAATAAAGTTTTTACGATACATTTGAATCCTCCAATGGTGTTCGTGACAAGTGCTGAAACTTGTGCTCTAAGATGAACGAAGCAAAAAAATAGTTGTTAAACTTTGCTGATTTTAACTCAAAGACGCGGAAAATTTAAGTATAAAAACCAACTGTGATGCCGGAAGCGGCGCATTTTTTTCTTTTCTGTGCTAATCTGTCGTTTTTGAAAGGCGAGGAAACGGGAAAACCAGGAAAGTTTATTTTTTATTTTTCCCGAAAGCTTTCCTTTCTTCCACTAAAACCGATGCGATTTACGGTTCTCGGAAGCGGTTCGACGGGCAATGCCGTTCTCATCACCGCCGGAAAAACAAAAGTTTTGGTCGATGCCGGGCTGAGCGCGAAAGAAATTTTGCGGCGTCTCGTCTGCGTCGGCGAAGACTGCGCCGGGCTGGACGCGGTTTTAATCACGCACGAGCACAGCGACCACGCCGGCGGCCTGCGCGTGCTGCTGAAGACGCTGGGCTGCCCGGTCTACATCTCCGGCGCGACGCGCGACGCCTACATCCGCGAGAAGGCGCGCACCGACGACGAGCCGCGCAAGCGCGCCGAGGCCCTCAGCGGCCGCACCGAGGAGATTTCTTCGAGCCGGGACTTCCGCGTCGGCGAGATCGACTTCCACCCCTTTACCGTCCCG
>DASVRL010000184.1:0-6184 GCA_036388635.1 Pyrinomonadaceae bacterium | reverse complement strand
GGATATTACATCAGCACAGTCGGAGCGCACAGTTCGGAAGAGGCGATGAAACAATATGTCAAAAATCAAGGTGGAGATAATCAGTCAACGCAGCTAACGCTCTTTTAATACCTCGCGGCTCTGCCGCGCGGAAATTTATTTGTTTCGATAAGGGTAAGATTTATTCTTGCCCTTATTTTTGTTTCGGCGGAAACGGCGAAAATGCAAAACTTAAAATTCAGAATTCAAAATCACATTTTGCCCTCTGCCTTTTGAATTTTGCATTAATCTACTTATGCTGCGGCGAAAAACCGTCTTTTTTCTTTTAATCTTTGCCTGCCTGACGCCGTTTGTTTCGCCGCCGATGGCGCTGGCTTTAGGTTTGATTCCGGCGCTTGTCTTCGGCAATCCGTTTCCCGAACAAACCCGGAAAACCACAAAAATTCTTTTGCAGATTTCAGTCGTTCTGCTCGGTTTCGGAATGAATCTGGAATCGGTCGTGAAAGCCGGAAAAGACGGAATTTTGTTTACGCTGGCGACGATTTTCGGAACGCTGGCGCTCGGCTTTCTGCTGGGCAGATTTTTAAAGGTCGAAGACAAAACGTCGGCTCTGATTTCGTCGGGCACGGCGATTTGCGGCGGCAGCGCGATTGCGGCGGTCGCGCCCGCCATCGAAGCCGATTCGGACGAAATTTCCGTTTCCTTAGGAACGGTTTTTATCTTGAATTCCGTCGGGCTTTTCGTTTTTCCGGTTGTCGGGCGCGCGCTGGATTTGACCGAAAATCAATTCGGCGTGTGGGCGGCGATTGCGATTCACGATACCAGCTCGGTGGTCGGCGCCGCGTCCAGATACGGCGCCGAAGCGTTGCAGATTGCCACGACCGTCAAGCTGGCGCGCGCTTTATGGATTGCGCCGGTCGCGCTTTTGTTCGCTTATCTGTATCGCCAAAAAAACTCGCGGAAGCGAACGAAAATCGCGATTCCGTGGTTTATCTTTTTCTTTCTGCTGGCGACCGTCACGAGAACTTACGCGCCGCCTTTCGTTTTGCCGAGCCTTTTCGAATCGCCCGTGATGCTGGCAAAAACCGGCTTGACCGTGACGCTTTTTCTGATCGGCGCGTCGCTTTCGCGCGCGACGCTGCGAAAGGTCGGCGTTAAACCGCTCGTACAGGGCGTTTTGCTCTGGATTGTAATTTCGCTGTTTTCGCTGTGGGCGGTCATACAAATTTTGTAAAATTATTGAACTTAAACAAATTATCCCTCATAATAAGCATCGAAATATTTAAGGTTAAACTTATGAAGCGATTTTGTTTCGGATTTTTAGTTCTGATTTTGCCGCTGCTCGCCTGTTTTAACACGGCTTCGGCACAGCAAAACGAGCCTTCGCTCGTTTCTTTCGTTTCGCCCGGCATTAATTACGGCGTCATTAAGCTTTCCGGCGATAACACGCGGATTCAGCTCCGCCTGGACAATGAGGGGAAGGTAATCTTTACAGAGCTGCTGAAAGGAAACGCGCTTCTCTATGTCAAAATAAAAAACGATTTGGCGAAATGGAAATTTGACGAATCGAGCGAACCGCGGCGGGCGGTCGTGCTGGAAACTGATTATTCCGATAAAAAAATGATTATTCTACCTTACAAGGTCGAAGTTAAAATCCTCATTCCGGAAATAATGAGCCTCATCCCGGAGAATTGGGAAGAAGGCGGTCTCAGCTGCGAAGTTCATCGGGAAGTTTTAATAAAAGATAAAATCGGCATTGACTACGGTTCGACGGTTTTTCTGTATGACTACGAGGCTTATGGTTCGGTCAAGCCGAAAATGTTTCCGAACGCGAACAGCTACTATGGCGGCGGCTGCGTTATCGAAGAAGATTCGCCCAAATACGTCGAAGTTCTTTATTGTCACAAATGCCGCGCCGCTGAAAGAGCCTGGCTGAAGGAAAACATCAGGGAAAATCAAAAATAGTTTTCACCGAGCAAAATGGAAAAAGACAAATTCGAACAATCACAAAAAGTTTCTCCGCCGTCGCCCCAGCGCGAAACAAAGGGCATCATCAATCCGCGAATGCTGCGCAACGTCGCCTTCGGCGTGATTACATTTTCGCTGGTCGTCTGCACGGTCTTATGCATTCTGGCAATCTGGGAATTTACCAAATCAGACGCCTGGTGGCGCGCGATTGCGACGTTTGTCGTCGTCAGCGTCGCCATCGGAATTCTCACCTTCGTCAACGAAAAACTCGGCTAGAAATTTATCAATCAGGTCGAGCCGGTTTCTATAATATTTATTCGATACGGTTATGAATCCAGCAAAATGCGCTCTTCTGTTGTTTGTGGTCTGTTCGATTGCGTTTTTCGGCGCCTCAGCCTGTCGCAGGGAGCGACAGGCAACGATCGACCCGAAAAGCTTGAATCCCGGAACCGAGCCGCAACTTTTAATGTTCGGCGGCTGGCGCGATGCCGACAAAGGTATATTTTTGGCGAAAAGCGACATCGGCGCGCAGGAACGCATATACTTCGCGCTTGCCAAACCGAACGGCGAACCGGTCGTCGTCGATAACGCGCCGAAAATCGAAATAAATATCGGCTTTAATATTCCGAATATCGCCGGAGCGAATGTCGGGGGAAAGAGCGCGCAATTTTACACAAGAACCGACGACTCCGGCAAAATCACAAAAGCCGGATTATATATAGCGCATTCGAGCAAATCAAATATAAAGTCGCAGCATTTCGACCTCGAACCGGTGACGCACACCCTGCACGGCTGGTCGTCGAACGACGTTTATGCCGTTTTCTCCGCCGAAGGAAAAAAGGTGTTCATGGCTGACGAGAATGCCAGTACGGTCTGGGACATCAAACTGCAAAATATTACTTCTTTTCATCAAGTCGCGCTCGCCGGCGACAAAAGAGGTTTCTACATCGTTGGCGACACCGCGCTGCCCGGATTCGGAATCGAATACGTCGATTTCAACAAATACACCGATTACTTCAAACGAAAAACTCAAAGCTTCAACATCCTGAACGTTCCGAGACCGAAAGACGCGCAGGCGACCTACCGGGCGCTTATGTCGCCCGACCAAAAAACTCTGGCGCTGCTGACAAATACTCAGCCTGTCGGCGGAGAAGGCGATTTTCATCCCGAAGCCCAAAACAAATTGTCGCTCTACGATTTGCAAACCAGACAATTAACGAGAGAATATGAATTGCCTCGCGGCGCGGCGGATTTAAAGAACATGCTTTTTGTATCGGGTCCGTGGTGGCGCGCCGATAACCGGGCTATCGGTTTTGACCTGCGCCCGGCGCGCGAACAGAAAACCTTCTACACGATTGACCTTTCGACCGGCGAAATTACAAACTGGTTTACCTCCGGCAATTCGCCGAAATAATTGTCTCTTCAAATCAAGCAAATACCTGCCCGAACGCTCTTTGCTTGAAATGCCGAAGATTTGCTAAAATAAAGGTTTCTGCTGTAGGCGATATTTTCATCCGTGAAAGGCAGAAATTTTTATTTAACCAATGAGCATTGATAAAATCACCGTTCGCGGTGCGCGCCAGCACAATCTGAAAAACATCAACGTCGAGATTCCGCGCAACAAATTAACCGTTGTGACAGGCTTGAGCGGCTCGGGAAAATCCTCGCTCGCCTTCGACACGATTTACGCCGAAGGTCAGAGAAGATACGTCGAATCGCTGTCGGCTTACGCGCGTCAATTTTTAGACCAGCTCGAAAAACCCGACGTCGATTCGGTCGAAGGTCTTTCGCCCGCCATATCGATCGAGCAGAAAACCGTTTCGCGCTCGCCCCGCTCGACGGTCGGAACGGTCACGGAAATTTACGATTATCTGCGGCTGCTTTTTTCCTCGATCGGGCAGCCGCATTGTCACTTGTGCGGCGCGCCGATTACGCGCCAATCGGTCGAGCAAATCACGAGCGGAATTTTAAATCTGCCGGAAGGCGAGCGCGTGATGATTCTCGCGCCCCTGGTGCGCGGGCGCAAGGGCGAGTTTAAAAAGGAACTCGATAAGCTTAATAAAGACGGATTTCTGCGCGCCCGCATCGACGGCGAAATGCGCCAGCTCGACGAGGAAATCAAGCTCGATAAACGCAAAAATCACACGATTGAAGTCGTCGTCGATAGATTGCTGATAAAAGAAGGCGTGCGCGAGCGTTTGACCGAATCGGTCAAAACGGCTCTGAAACTGACGGGCGGCGCGGTTTTGATTTCGATTATCGACGGCGAGGAAAAGCTTTATTCCGAGAAAATGGCGTGCGTCAATTGCGGCGTGAATATTCCGACTTTAGAGCCGCGCTCGTTTTCGTTTAACTCCAATTACGGCGCGTGCCGAAAATGTCAGGGTTTGGGAACGGTGATGCAGATCGATCCGTCGAAAATCGTGCCCGACGCTAATCAGCCCGCCGGAAAACTGAAATTCTTAGGCGAAGCCGACAAATCCGGCGCGCGCTTTTTGCAGTCGGCTTTAAAAGCGATTATCGAAAAATTTACGGGCGAAGATAAATTAACGCCGCCCGAAGATTCGGCAGGCAAAAGTAAAAAGGCAAAAGGCAAAAAAGGCGATGAATCACAGAATTTATTGGAAACTTCTTTTATCGATTTGCCGAAAGAGATTCAGGACGCATTTTTTTACGGCACGAATCGCCGCCTGACTTTCTCGCAGGGCGGCTACAAATACGAATCGGAATGGAAAGGCGCAATCCGCGCGATGCACGAGCGGATGGAAAATCCGCCGTCGGAAAAGGTGCGGCTCGAACTCGAAGAACTCGTCTCGCCCGTCACCTGTCCGGAATGTCTGGGCAAACGCCTGCAGCCGGAATCGCTGGCGGTGAAAGTCGGGAATTTGGGAATTGCCGACTACACGAACCTGACGATTGAAGAAGCGATTGAGCGAATCGAAAAAATTTCTCTTAACAGCCGCGAAGAAAAAATCGCCGGTCTGGTTTTAAAGGAAATCAAAGACCGTCTCGGATTTCTGCAAGCGGTCGGTTTAGGATATCTGACGCTGGAGAGACCTTCGGCGACTTTGAGCGGCGGCGAAGGTCAGCGCATTCGCCTGGCAACGCAGATCGGCTCGCAATTGCGCGGCGTTCTTTATGTTCTGGACGAGCCTTCCATCGGTCTGCACCCGCGCGACAATCAAAAATTATTGGAAACTCTCCACGAATTGCGCGATTTGGGCAACACGGTTTTAGTGGTCGAACACGACGAGGAAACGATTGAAAAAGCCGACTACGTCGTCGATTTAGGACCGGGCGCGGGAACTCACGGAGGCTGTGTGGTCGCCGAAGGAACGCCCGCCGATATCGAAAAAAATGCGGATTCGATAACCGGACAATATCTTTCCAAAAAGCTCGAAATCGAAATTCCCGAATTGCGACGCTTGCCGAACGTTAACAGTATCACCGTCAAAGGCGCGCGGGCGCACAATCTGAAAAATATCGACGTGCGTTTTCCGCTCGGCATTTTCACGGTCGTCACCGGCGTTTCCGGTTCGGGCAAATCGACGCTCGTCGAAGATATTCTTTATCCGGCGCTGGCGCGCCACGTTTACGGCTCGCTGGTCGAACCGCTCGAACACGATTCGATCGAAGGCTTGGAGCTAGTCGATAAAGTCATCGAAATCGACCAGACGCCGATCGGCAGAACGCCGCGCTCGAATCCGGCGACTTATACCGGGCTTTTTACGCCGATTCGCGAGCTTTACGCGATGCTGCCCGAATCCAGAGAACGCGGCTACAAAGCCGGGCGTTTTAGTTTTAATGTGAAAGGCGGGCGCTGCGAAGCCTGCGACGGCGACGGAATGAAGCGTATCGAGATGAATTTTCTGCCCGACGTTTACGTGCTCTGCGACGTTTGCCGCGGCGCGCGCTACAACCGCGAAACCCTGGCGGTCAAATACAAAGGTCTTTCGATTGCCGATTTATTAGACACGACCATCGAAGACGCGCTGCCGATTTTAGAAAATATTCCGCAGATAAAACAAAAACTGCAAACTCTGCTCGACGTCGGTCTCGGCTACATCAAAATCGGTCAGTCTTCGACGACCTTGAGCGGCGGCGAAGCCCAGCGCATCAAGCTGGCGAAAGAATTATCAAAACGCGCCACCGGAAAAACGATTTATATTCTCGACGAACCGACGACCGGGCTGCATTTCGCCGACGTGCATAAACTGCTTGACGTCTTGCAGCGCCT
>DASVRL010000183.1:0-19025 GCA_036388635.1 Pyrinomonadaceae bacterium | reverse complement strand
GCGGCACGGCTCTTTCAATTAAGCGAGCGAGTTCTCCGGTCGTTTTGATGCTCTCGCCGCGTTCCCGTCTCTCGACAATCCAGCGGGCGATTTTTCTGGAAAATCTTTCCTCGCCGTATTCGTAAATGATGCGCGCGATTTCAAATTCGGAAAGCGTTTCCAGCATCTCGGCGGCGGTTTCTTCACCGGATTCCGCGTCCATCCGCATATCCAGAGGCGCGTCGAAGCGAAAACTGAAACCGCGAGTTTCGCTGTCGAGCTGCAATGACGAAACGCCCAAATCGGCTAAAACACCGTCGACTTTTTCAATTCGCGCCTGCGCCAGAACCTTTCTGATTTCCGAGAAATTCGCGTGAAAACCGCGAAATCTTTCGCCGAATTTTTCGAGCCGCGCCTGCGCTTTGGAAATGGCTTCCGTGTCCTGGTCGATGCCGATAACCCGGGTTTTTTCCGACGCCGCCAAAATCGCTTCCGCGTGTCCGCCGAGTCCGAGCGTCGCATCGACGAAAATCTCGTCGCCCTTCGGCGCTAAATACTGCAAAGTTTCCGCCAAAAGAACGGATTTGTGCAGGTTTTCTTCGGTTGTTTCCTCGTTTGGTTTCAAAGACCTTGCACCCTAAATTCCGAGCCTGGCGAGCAATGCGCCGTGTTCTTCCGTAAAAGGATTTTCCGACAAAAATCGCTCAATCCTTTCCATATTCCAAACGTCCAGATAAGTCAGATAACCCAACACCGCGACGTCGCCGTAAATAACGGCTTTTTTTCTGAGCAGCGGGTGAATCAAAACCCGACCCTGATTATCAATCTCGCTTTCCTGACCGTGAAAGCTCGTGCCGGCGACGTAAATCATTCTGGCTCTTTCGGTTGTCGGCAAAAGCGATAATTTCTGCTCGATGATTTCCCATTCTTTGAGCGGGAAAATTTGCACACTTTCGCCCGTCAAGCTCGTTACGTAAACTTCCGCTGAATCGTATTTTTCTTCTATCTTACGCCGGAAATGGGTTGGGATTTTCAACCGTCCTTTTTCGTCAATCCGCGCCGTATAATTTCCGCGTAACATTTTTCTGAATTTTGGGGAAAGTGCTTAAAACCTCTCCATTATCTTAAACACTATTTCAAGGATTGGCTTTCTCGTCTAATTGACCACTTTAGACCATTTTTGACCACTTCTAAGGCATATTACGATTATTTAAAGGGGTATGTCAAGCAATATTTTTAGAATTTTTGTTTTATTCAACTGCTTAAACTTTGGCGGGATTTTTTTGATGACAGGCGGCGACTTTTCTAATAGTATTTTATATCTTACATCTGACAACTTTGCAATTTTGCGGTAAAGTTTTCTTTTTATGAATTTCAGTTCGATTGAACTTCTCGTTTTAGGTCTTTTCGCCGCTTTTGCAAACGTTTTGGGCGGACTGATTCTCGTGCCTTCCGGCGTTTATCAGCGATTCAAAGCCGCGCTGAAATATTTGCTCGCTTTGGGCGCGGGATTTATGCTGGCGGTGACTTTTATCGAGCTTCTGCCCAAAACGATTTCTCTCTGGCAAGCCGATAAAAGCTCGCTTTCCGGCGAAACGCTCGTTTTTCCGATGGCTTTGCTGCTCGGCGGTTATCTTTTGACGCAGTTTTTCGAGCACACCATCGCGCCGCATTTTCATCTCGGCGAAGAAGTTCACAGCGACCATCTGCTTTCCACCAAATCGGCTTACACGGCAATCGGCGGTCTGATGATTCACACATTTTTCGACGGCGTTTCGATTGCCGCCGCCTCGCAGGTCGATTATAAAGCCGGATTATTGGTTTTTATCGCCGTTTTTCTGCATAAATTTCCCGAAGGCTTTACGATTGCCTCGATGATTCTGGCGGCGGGCAAAAGCTTTCGCGAAGTTTTGCTGGCGACGTCTCTGGTCGGATTAACGACTTTTATCGGCGTCGTCAGCTTTTTGCTCGTCGGACAAAGCATCGCATTTGCCATTAATTACGCGCTTCCCGTCGCCTGCGGCGTGACGCTTTACGTGGCGGCGAGCGATTTGATTCCCGAAGTCAATCATCACGGCGGCAAGCGCCCGCTGGTTTCGCTGTCGGTTTTTGCGGGCGTCGCGCTGTTTTTTCTCATCCATTTCCTGCTTCACGCGCTGCTGGAAAATTAGGAACTTTGCAAAAGCGACTTTCGTATTCGTGTGTGATTTGCGAAAATGTAATTATAAAGTAATGAATACACGACGCTCGTTTGCCAAATCGAATTTTCTGCTTGCCGTAATTCTCTGTCTGGCAAGCCTGAATGCTTTTTCGCAGGAGTTTTCAATCAACGAATCGCCGCTCGGCGCGCCGACTTCGCCGGTGATGGATTACGCGGGCGTTTTAGATGCGGGCGCGAAACAGGCGCTCGAAAAACGCCTGATCGAATTTCGCGACCGGACGAATCCGAAAGTCGAATTGGCGGTTGCCGTGGTCAGAACTACGGGCGACCGCCAGATTTTCGATTACTCGCTGGCGGTCGCGCGCGGCTGGGGAATCGGCTCGAAAGAAGACGATAACCCGTCGGCGCTGCTTTTCGTAGCGATTGACGACCGCAAATATTTCACGCAGGTCAGCCGCAATCTGGAAGACGAATTGCCGGACGGCGCTGTCGGTCAATTACAGCGTCAATATCTCGTTCCGGCGTTCAAACAGAACGATTACACGAAAGGCGTAACGGACACGATTGATGCCTATATCCGCACGATTGAAGCAAAAGGAAACGTCGCCGCGCAGCCGGTCGAGACCGCTCCGACGACCGGACGAACCAGAGGAAAAACCGGCGTCAGAACAGGCAGCAGCCTCGGTGGCATATGTTGTCTGGTGATTGCGTTTTTTATCATAATGGCGATTCTCAGTCGTTCGTCCCGGCGCGGCGGAGGCGGCGGCGGCAATGACCGCTGGCGCGGCGGCGGATTCGGCGGCGGTGGCGGCGGAAGCGTTCTGCCGTGGGTTATCGGCTCGGTTATCGCCAACAGTATCGGAAACAGTTCGGGCGGCGGTTCTTCGTCGAGCGATTGGGGCGGCGGCGGTAGTTCCGGCGGCGGCGATAGCTGGGGCGGATTCGGCGGCGGCGGCGATTTCGGCGGCGGCGGCGCGGGCGGAGATTGGTAGGATATTTACGATTGGCGATTGCCGATTGGCGGTTTCGTAAGGATTTAATTAAAAATTTGCGCTTCGCCAAATCGAAAATCGAAAATTAAACTATGTCATTAGCAAAAAATCAATTCGACGCATTGATTGACGATTTGAAGTCGTCGCACGGCAGAAATCTGGCGGCGATAATTCTATACGGCTCGGCGGCGGCGGGCGATTTTGTCGCCAACGCGTCGGACTACAATCTTTTAATTGCGCTGCACGAGATTCGCCCGCAGGATTTGCGCGCCGCGCAGGCTCCGATGCGCGAATGGCAGCGGATGGGACATTCCGTGCCGGTTTATTTTACGGTCGGCGAATTAAAAGATGCCGCCGATGTGTTTCCGATCGAGTTTCATCAGATGGAGAAGGCGCGCAAGGTGCTCTACGGGACGGACGTTTTGGAAAATCTGGAAATTTCCGACGAGTATCTGCGTCACCAGACCGAATACGAGCTGCGGAGCAAGCTGATTCAACTGCGCAGGCTTTATATTCCGGCGTCGGCGTCGGTCGAAAAGCTCTCGCAGCTGATGATTGAAAGCCTGGGAAGTTTTGCCGCTCTGTTTCGCGCCGTTTTGCTTCTGCACGGCGCCGAGCCGCCGGTAGCGAAACGTGAAGTTATCGGCGCGACGATTAGACACTTGAAAATAAACGGCGAGCCGTTTGAAAAAATTCTCGCTTTGCGCGAGAAAAACGCATCTAATTCGCTGAATGAAGTTTCGGCAAACGAATTGTTTTCTGCATATATGCGGGAAATCGAAGGCGTCATTAATGCGGTTGATAAAGTTCGTAAATCGTGAATCGTCAATGGTAAACAGACGAATTTGAAGCAGCGATTTACGATTTACAATTTACGATTTACGGAGGGAGATTAAAACAATGAGAAAAACAATTCTTTTAACCATCGCGCTGCTTGTCGCTTTCGGCGCAAGCGGTTGCAGCTATAATGATTTAACGGCGCAGCAGCAGGGCGTGAGAGGAAAATGGGCGAATGTCGAAAGCAATTTGCAGCGCCGCGCCGATTTGATTCCGAATCTGGTTAAAGCCGCGCAGATGTCGGCGATTCAGGAACAGGAAGTTTTCGGTCAAATCGCCGATGCGCGCTCGCGTCTTTTGAACGCCGTGCAGGCGCCGCCGGCGGGCGCGGACGGCGATAAAACGCCCGAACAAAAGCAAGCGGTGATTGACGCCAACAACAGTTTCGGCGGCACCATCGGACGGCTCTTGAGCTTGCAGGAAAGTTATCCGGTTTTGCGCTCGAACGAAGCGTTTATGAAGGTTCAGGACGAGCTTTCGGGAACGGAAAACCGCATCAATACGGCGCGGCTCGATTATAACGACGCGGTGACGAAATACAACACGGCGCGCAATTCGTTTCCGGCGGTGATCACGGCGAGTATGTTCGGATTTAAGGAAGAACCTTTCTTCAAAGCCGACGAAGGCGCGCGGCAGGCGCCGAATTTAGGCGATCCGAATTCGATTCGCCGCGACGCGAACAAATAAATAAACTAGAAACCGCGCGAGCTGCACATCGCGCAGTGGTCACAAGGCTTGCCGTTCGGCTCGAACGTGCAAGCCTTTTCTTTTTCAAAATGTTCGAGTATTTCCGGCACAATCGCCTCGTCGATGGCAAATTTTTCCTGGCTCGGATGAAACGATTTGGGATTCAGGATTTGGGATTGCGGATTTGAATTTTGAACGGAGATTTGAGTTTCTATCTTATCCAATCGCTGATTGATTTTTTCGAGCGTCGCCTGCAAAGCCGAAAAGTCGTCTTTCGGCTTTTCGGTTTCCTGCTGCAAAAGAAGCGCGATTCGCTCGGCTAATTTTTGAGTGTTTTCATTAGTCATTACTGCGATTTTTTCTCGTCCGGCAATAAATCTATGTAATCGACCACGCCGATGATTGCCGAATCAATCGCCGCGCCGGCTTTTCCGGTCGAAGCGGTCGAAGCGCTCCAGCCTTCCTGAACGACGATAACGATATCGCCTTCGCCCGCCGAAACCGAATCCAGCGCGATAAGCGTGTTTTCCATCTCTTCGCCTTCGGGCGTAATCTGACGGCAGAGCATCACGCGCGTGCCTTCGTAACGCTGATTTTTCTGCGTGGCGACGACGTTTCCGATGACTTTTGCAAGAAGCATTTCTTTAACTGATAGCTGATAACTGATAACTGATAGTGAAAGAAACAACTATCAGTTATCAGTTATCAGCTATTGCCTTTAAAAACGTGTTTGTCCGAATCGACGATGCCGACAATCGTGCAGTCGGTCGGCGTGCTGTCGCGCCGGAACGGAAACGAGGCTTCCTTTCCGCGACACCAGAAAACCAGTTCGCCGACGCCGGCTCCGACCGAATCGAGCGCGACCAGCGGTTTCCCTTTCGGTTTTAAATCCGCGTCGAGCGTCTGCACAATCAGAAACTTTCGCCCGTGAAGCGATTCGTTTTTAACGGTGGAAACGACTGTTCCGATGACGCGCGCCAGCTGCATTTTTAATCTGCCGTTTGATCAACTTTTCTTTTTCAAATCTTCGATGGTCGATTTGATTTTCTCGGCATCCGGCGCTTTCGGCGACAAATCCAGGTATTTTTGCAGCTCGGCGGCAGCTTCGGCGTTGCGTTTTTTCTGCATATAGATTCCGCCCAGATATTTGTGCGCCTGCGCCAGATTTTCGCCGCCTTTCATCGAAACCGCCTGTTTTAATTCGGCTTCCGCCTCGTCGATTTTTTTCAAACCGATAAGCGCGATGGCGAGATACATATGCGCCGTCGGCATATCGTTTTTTTGTTTCAGCAAATCGCGGAAAACCATTTCGCTCTGCTCATATTGCTTTTTGTTGAGCAAGGCGTAACCGAAATTAAATTTTGCGTCAAAGTAATCCGGCTTGAGCTGGATCGCCTTGACGTATGCCTCAAGCGCTTTGTCCAGTTCGTTTTGCTTGACGAGCAGAAGTCCTTTTTCGTTGTGGGCAAGCGCAAAATCGGGATAAATCGCAATCGCCGCGTCCAGTGCGGCGACGGCTGCTTTCAAATCGTTTTTCTTCACGCTTTCCGCCGCTTCCTGATATTTTTTCACGGCTTCTTTCGGCACTTTGGCGAAAAAAGGATTGGCGGATAAATCGCCCTTTTTAGTTCCCTTGTTTCTTAAATTGAAAACGACCGTAAAAGCTTGCCCGGCGGAGCTTTCCTTACCCATCGCGATTGTTTCGTTGTCCGTCTCAAAGTCTTCGGTGCCTCTGACGGTGATTGAGTAATTACCCGGAGGCAGATTGCTGAATCTGAAATTGCCGCTGTCGTCCGTGCGCGTCGTGCCGCTGACGAATTCGGTTCCGCTAAAGGAAACGGTCACGCCCGCCGCCGGATTTCCGCTCGGCAAAAAAACTTTTCCCTGTATCGCCAGCTTTCCGTCGCCGGTGCTGTTTCGGTCGCCGTAGCCCTGCGCGTTTGCGTTCGGCAAAGCCCAGAACAACAACAACATTATCGTCAATGCAAAACCCCGTGTGTAAAAGCTCTTTTTCATACTGCTACCTCTCTAAATGAAATCAATCGTGTCGATTACACCAATGATTGCCGAATCGACCGGACAATCCTTGTTACCTTCCGCCAAACGCGCCGACGAACCGGCGACGACAATCACTCTTTCGTGAAAGCCCGCGCCGACCGTATCGACCGCGACCAGATAACCGCTCTGGTCTGTGCCGTCAAGATTTATCGGTTTAACGATAAGAAGTTTTTTACCGTGCAGGCGCTCGTCCTTCTGCGAAGCGACGACCGTGCCGAGTATGCGTGCGATTATCATATTAGGTCTTTGGTCTTTAGTTTTTGGACTTAGGTCTTCGGTCTTTGATTTTTGTTTTTGCAAAGACCGAAGACCTAAGTTTGAAGACCGTTACTTCAATCCGATCGGCATCACGTCGTCGACGCTTCCGTGCGGGCGCGGGATGACGTGAACGCTGACCAGTTCGCCGACGCGCCGCGCCGCCGCCGCGCCCGCATCCGTCGCTGCTTTGACCGCCGCCACGTCGCCGCGCACAATCGCCGTGACGAATCCGGCGCCAATTTTTTCGTAACCGACCAGCTGCACATTCGCCGCTTTAACCATCGCGTCAGCCGCTTCAATCATTGCTACGAGACCTTTGGTCTCGACCATTCCTAATGCTTCTTGCATTCAATTTTTGCTCCTGAATTATTATGACGGAAACTAAATTTAACCGAAACTCGCTATTGTTTCAACTGCGCGGCTTGACTGATAAGCTCGATCAGCTCTTCGCGCGTAAAGGTAAATTTCGCCCCGTTGGTTTTTGGAATTTGCGTTTTGAAATCCGATTTCGTTTCGTGCCCGCACGAAATGCCCGCTTCGTCCAGGTAGCCGCAAGCCTGACAGCGCGCCGCTTCGGTTAAATATCCGGCTTTTTCGCGGATGTTTATAAGCTTTTCGATGGAGTCTTTCGGCAGATTGGTTGCACCGCCGAGCGCGCGCGAAAGAATGGCGATTTTCGCCGTGTGTTCGAGCGTTTCCAGCCGGTCGAACGCCTGCCACAAATCCGCACCGTAAGCGACCGCGCCGTGATTCGCCATCAAAAGCGCGTTGTGATGCGCGACGAACGGGCGCATCGACTCGGTCAACTCGTCGGTCGAAGGCGTTCCGTAATCTGTTAAAGGAACGCAGCCCAAAGTTAAAATCACTTCCGAAAGAATCGGCTCGTCAATCGCGAGACCGGCGACGGCGAAAGCCGTTCCGTACGGCGGATGCGCGTGACAGACCGCCTTTATGTCGGGTCGCTCTTTATAAATCAAAAGATGCATCGCCAGTTCCGACGAAGCTTTTTTATCGCCCAGAGGCTTGCCGTCCAAATCCGTCAGCGCGAGCGAATCTTCCGTCATCCGACCTTTCGAGGTCATCGTCGGCGTGGCGAGAACTCTGTTTTCGTCCAGGCGAATGCTGACGTTGCCATCCGACGAAACGACGTAACTGCGCTCGTAAAGCAGTCTGCCGACTTCGACTATAAGTTTTCGCGCCTGAGCTTCATCCATTAATACTTAATTAATCGTAAAATTGTATTCGACAACTTTCGTTACGCTAAACGGAATTCCGCCGCGCGTCGCCGGCTGAAATTTTATTTGCCTTGCCGCCGCCATCGCCTCTAGGGTCAAACCGTCAGGCAAAATATTGATTGGCGAAATGCTTCCGATTCGCCCGTTCGCCAGAAAAACGACTCTCAGTCTGACAATTCCCTGCACCTGATTTTTGCGCGCTGTGTCGGTGTAACCGGCTTGCGGCTTGGAAACAATCTTCACCGGCATTTTCTCGACGTTATTTTTTTCCGTCGCCCGGTTGCTCAAGGTCGTCCCTGATTTCGTTTCGTCTCTGCCGCTGTAACCGTTACACGATGCGGTTCCTCTTCCCTGCTCGTGATAAAGATTAATAGCTATAGGTTTGACGTTTTTCGGATTTTTAATGGCGGGCTGTTCGACAGGCGAAAGATTTGCCGAAAGTAAGCCGAGTGTAAAAGCTAAAGCAAACGGAACAATCTTTTTCCCGAAATTTTTACAGCACATATTGATTTCCCCGCGAAAAAAATTAAACCACAGATTAACACATCGAAGCAAAATCTTCATTTGGTTAATCTGCGGTCTAAAGTTGAAAAGAAAATTTTTTCTTTAATTTTCTTTATCTGAATTATCTTACCGCCGGCAAACCGGTCGGCGCATCGACTCTGGCATTCGGTCTCACCTTCACGGGCGGTGCTGGTGCGGGCGGCGGCGGCGGAACGTCTAACTCAAAAGCCGGAATCGTTTTCAGCTCATTGTCTTCCAACTGGCGTTTGAGTGATTCGTTGTTCTGTCGCAAGCTTTGATTTTCCATCCGCAAGCGGTAATTATCCTTGTATTCGCGGCAACGGTGATTGCGCTTTTTAAAGTTAAAATTCGGCGCGGCGATGGTGACGAAAAAGCTCGCCACCAGCAGACCGAACGAAAAGGTTAGAAAAAACGGAAGTGCTCTTTTTAAAAATCCTTTCAACTGCATATTTTTACCTCTTGATTCCCTCGTTCTTAATTCAATATTACTGCTTTTGCTTACGCCCGCGCGCGTGAGCGGGTTTCACAATTTTTTCCGCGCCGCCATTTGTCCCGGTCGCCGCAGGTTTCGCTAAGAAATATGATAAACTCTCCAGCGAAATCGTCAAATCGACGGTCTTTAATTTTGTCGCGTGGTCGGCTTTGAGCGGCGTCGGCGCAAAATTCAAAACCGCTTTAATACCGGCGCCGGAAACCTTTTCCAAAACGCCCTGTGCAAATGCGGCGGGCACGGCAATCACCGCCACATCAATTTTTTCCCTTTCGGCAACTTTTTCAAAATCTTCAATGTCGTAAACCGGCACGTTGCCGACGCGTTGCCCGATTTTCGATTTATCGGCGTCAAAAAGCGCGGCGACCGAAAAATTCGTCTGCGTAAAACCGTAATAATCGGCGAGCGCCGTGCCGAGGCGTCCCGCGCCGATAATCGCCACGCAATGCTCTTTGTCGAGACCCAGAATCTTCGTCAGATGCTCGCGCAGACTTTCGACGTAATAGCCGACGCCGCGCACGCCGAATTCGCCGAAATACGCCAAATCCTTGCGAATCTGCGCCGAGTTAAGATGAAACCTTTTCGCCAGCCCGTCCGATGAGATAGTTTTTATGCCGTCCGCCGCCAGCTCGGTCAGGCAACGCAGATAAACGCTCAGGCGATTGGTCGTTAGTTCGGATATTTTTTCAACCTTCATTTCTTGTGTGATTATAACGCCATTTTTAAAAGTGAAAAAGTTCTCAAATGTGATGATGAGCAAAAACTTTATTAACGTTGCCCTAAAGTTAGGAATCAATTACAATTTGTGTTTCAAGTGTGAAACAGCAGCGAAGGAGAAAAACGATGCGGACAAAAAGGTTTCAACCGACTGGCGCGGCTTTAGCATCGAGTTTTACGAAAAATAAATGATTTCATATCTTTCAGGAAAACTTTTGGAGAAACAGGCGAATTCAGTAATCGTCGATGTCGGCGGCGTCGGGTACGAGGTGACGATTCCGCTTTCGACCTTTTACGAGCTGGGCGAAGAAGGCACGGACGTCGCTTTGCGCATTTATACGCACGTCCGCGAAGATGCTCTGCAGCTTTTCGGTTTTAAATCCGAACGCGAGCGGCAGCTTTATCTGAAGCTGATTTCCGTGCAGGGGATAGGCGCGAAAAGCGGGATTTCGATGCTTTCGGGAATGAGCGCCGAGGAGATCGTGACGGCGATCCGGACGGATAATCTGGCGCGGCTGACTTCGATTCCCGGCGTCGGCAAAAAAACCGCCGAGCGTCTGGTGATAGAACTGCGCGACAAGCTTAATGAATTTACCGCGCAGACCGCGCTGGAGCGCGCCGCCTCCGGCACCGCCGCGCAAACCGAATTGCCCGCCGACGCCGTTTACGACGACGCGCTTTCCGCGCTCGTCAATCTCGGCTACCAGCGCAACGCGGCGGAAAAAGCCTTGAAACAGGCGATAAAAGACGGAACGGAAATCAGCGTGCAGAAGCTTCTCAGAAAGAGCTTGCAGCTGCTGGCGAAAGGCTAATGAAACTGGAAGTAATCAGCAGAGAGCCGCGCGAGCGTCGGTTTGAAACGCCGCTCCTGTTCGTTCACGGCACGGGACACGCCGCCTGGTGCTGGGACGAAAACTTTCTGCCGTACTTTGCCGAAAACGGTTTCAGCGCCCACGCCGTCAGCCTGCGCGGTCACGGCGCGAGCGCGGGCGGCGAGAATTTAAAATGGACTTCGATTTCCGACTATGTCGCCGACCTCTTTCAAGCGGCTTCGGCGCTCAAGTCGCCGCCGCCCGTCGTCATCGGGCATTCGCTCGGCGGTCTGGTGGCGGGGAAATATCTGGAAAAACACTCTGCGCCGGCGGGAATTTTATTTGCCCCGTCGCCTTCCGAAGGAATGTTCCTTTCCGGTTTCAAGCTATATTTGCAAAATCCGTGGCTGATGATGAAAGTAAATTTAAAACAGGATTTCGCAATGATGTTTTCGACGCCGGAGCGGGCGAAAAAATTTTTATTTTCGGACAATGCCGACGATGAAAAGATTGCGCGATACGTGTCGCGTTTCGGGAAGGAATCGTATCGCGCCGCGCTGGAGATGATTTATAATCTGCCGCAGCCGAAAAAAATTAAAACGCCGCTGCTGCTGGTTATCGGCGCGGAAAACGACGCTTTGATTGCGCCGAAAAAAATCGAAAAAACGGCTCGCGCCTTTCGCGCCGAGTGCCGGATTTTTCCCGCTATGGCGCACGATTTGATGCTCGAAAGCAACTGGCGGGCGGTTGCCGATTTTATGATCGGCTGGCTGGAAAAGAAAATTCGGTAAAGTCGATTCCGTATAAATGCGCGAAATATACAAAGCCATCGAAGAAGATTTTTCCGTGCTGGACCGGCGCGCGGTGATGGCGCTGGTTTACACGGCGGCGGCGCTGACGTCGATTTATTATCTCGGAAACGCGCAGAAACTCGTCGATTTATTAAATCAGACGCGATTTGCCGCCGACGCCGAATTTTTATTTTCAAACGATAAAAACAATCTGCCGTCGCTCGCCTATTGGGTTTTCGTCGTCGTTTTGTTTTATTTTATCGTTCCCGCGCTCGGCATCAAATACGTTTTAAAGCGGGATTTAAAAGATTACGGCTTAAACTTGAAAATCGAGAAAGGTTTCGGAAAATTATATCTGCAATGCGCCGGCGTGATGCTGCCGCTGGTTTATCTGGTTTCGCTGACCGACGGCTTTGCCAATAAATATCCTTTTTTAAAGGTCACGGGCGGCGAGCCTTATTTCGGTTACGCGCTTTTGATTTGGGAGCTTTTATATTTTCTGCAATTTTTCGGCTTGGAATTCTTTTTTCGCGGCTTTCTGGTGCACAGTCTGAAACCGGCTCTGGGGTTTTATTCGATATTTGTGATGACCGTGCCGTATTGTATGATTCATTTCGGAAAGCCGATGACGGAAAGCTTTGCCGCCATTTTTGCCGGAATTTTCTTAGGCTGGCTGAGCTATAAAAACAACAGCATCTGGCTCGGTTTATTATTGCACTGCACGGTCGCCGTGACGATGGACGTTCTGGCTCTGCATCATAAAGGATTATTGTTTTGAAAAGAACCGGCTTCGGAGCGGATGAAATTTTTCGGAAAGACCGAACTATGAAAAAAGCAACTGCCACAACATTTTGTTTTTCCCTTTTGCTGACGGTCGTTTCCTTTATCGAGGCGGCGGGCTGTTTGCTGAGCGTCGAGCCGGTCAAAAAATTCAACGCCGCCGAATATTTGTTTATCGGCGAGGTCGCCGGTTACACGAAGCTTTACGAAAAGGAATTGCCGAAACCCGCCGCGCGCGCCGGAGCCGAAGTTAAAGAAATATACAAGGAATGGGGCGCGCCGACGAAAGCCGTCGGGCTGATTGTAAAAGTTAGCGAGAGCATTTTTACGCCCCAAATGCGGGACGGATTTTTTGAGGTGATTCCCTACGCGTTGATGAGCGACTGCTCGTTTCAAGGCAGATATTCGAGCGAAGAAAAGATTGCCAGGGATTTTGCGGTCGGCTCAAAGGTTCGCGTCATCGCCGTCGAATCGTTTATTTTCCCCAATTCGTCAAATCAGGGCGACCTGCGGCTCGATGTCACGAGCAGCAGCGGCTTGGTTCCCGACGACGCCCTGACAAACGCCGACGCGGAACTCGCATATAAAAAAATCGCATCGCTCGACACGGAAAAGATACAGAACCTGCTGGCATTTGAGCTGCGCAAGGATTTGTTCCGTCTGGAGTTTGGTCATTCTTTCGCAGAAAAGCGGAGAACGCTCGAACGACTGGTTTTTTTTCCGAAAGCGTGGAAGATTGATTACGAAGCGATAATCCGAAACTACACGACCGACGAAGACGCGGAGCTCCGCGAAAATTTAAACAAGCTAAGAAAAGAATTTTTAGAAAAACAGAAGAACTAGAAATGCCGACAGATTTTGAAACAACCGATACGCGAAACGCCAACTCTTTAGACGAGGACAAGCAATTTGAGCTCAGCTTGCGCCCGACGCGCCTTGCCGAATATATCGGTCAGCCGAAGGCGAAAGAAAATCTGCGCGTGTTTATGAAAGCCGCGCTCTCGCGCCGCGAAGCGCTCGACCACGTTTTATTGTTCGGACCGCCGGGCGTCGGCAAAACGACGATGAGCTTGATTATCGCCAACGAAATGGGCGCGGAACTGAAATCGACCGCCGGTCCGGTCATTGAAAAATCGGGCGATTTAGCCGCAATTCTCACCAATCTGAACGAAGGCGACGTGCTTTTTATCGACGAGATTCATCGTCTGAATCCGGCGATTGAAGAAATTCTTTATCCGGCGATGGAAGATTACAATCTCGACATTATGATCGGGCAGGGCACGGCGGCGCGCTCGATAAAGCTCGAATTGCCGAAATTTACGCTCGTCGGCGCGACGACGCGTCCCGGCTTGATTACCGCGCCGCTGCGCGGGCGCTTCGGCATCGTTTTTCATCTGGATTTTTACAACCTCGAAGATTTGACGACGATTATCAAGCGCTCGGCGGAAATTTTAAACGTCGAAGTCGAGGAACAGGGCGCGCGCGAAATCGCCAAACGCTCGCGCGGAACTCCGCGCATCGCCAACCGTCTGCTGCGCCGCGTGCGCGATTACGCCGAAGTCGATTACGACGGGCGCGTCACCGAAGCGGTGGCGATGGACGCGCTGAACCGGATGGAAGTCGATACTTTCGGCTTGGACGAAGTCGATAGAAAACTGCTTTTGACGATCATCGAAAAATTCGACGGCGGTCCGGTCGGACTGGGAACGATTTCCGCTTCGATTCACGAGGAAAAAGATTCGATCGAGGAAATCATCGAGCCTTATTTAATTCAAATCGGTTTTCTGAACCGCACGCCGCGCGGGCGAATGGTAACGCGGCTGGCGTATGAACATTTCGGCTTGGACTCGCTTTTGAAAATCAGCAACGCGCCGAGTTTGTTCGATTAATCGCCGGTGAATAAAATATTAAAAAAACTGCTCGTCGGCGAGCTGAGCCTGAAAAGATTAATGCGGTCGATATTATTATTTCCTTTTTTACTTTATCTCGGACTGGCGCTCTACGCTTATTTTTTCTCCGAGCGGATGATTTTTCAGCCGCAACTTTCCTCTTACCGCGACGATGCAGGCATCATTAAGCTGACCTGTTCGGACGGCACGAAAATTTCCGCCCGGCTGTATGAAAACCCGAACGCCGCGCACACCATTCTGTTCAGTCACGGAAACGCCGAAGACATCGGCACGTCGGATTTCATAATGCGGGAATTTCAAAAAAACGGCTTCGCTGTTTTGGCTTACGATTATCACGGATACGGAACCAGCGGCGGCACTCCGACCGAAGAAAATGTTTACCGCGCCGTTGACGCGGCTTATGATTACCTGACCGGCGAAATGAAAATTCCGCCGGAAAAAATCATCGTCTACGGTCGCTCGCTCGGCGGCGCGGCGGCGATTGATTTAGCTTCGCGCCGAAAAGCCGGCGGTTTAATCGTCGAAAGCACCTTCGTCACGGCTTTTCGCGTTCTGACCAAAATTCCAATCTTTCCTTTCGATAAATTCCGTAACATCAAGAAAATCAAAAATGTAAAATGCCCGGTTCTTTTCGTTCACGGGCGAAAAGACGGGCTTATTCCCTTCTGGCACGCCGAGAAATTGTTCGCCGCGGCGAACGAGCCGAAATTTTCGTTTTGGATTGACGAAGCCGACCACAACGACGTTTCGAGCGTCGGCGCGGAAAGTTATCTGCGGAAAATTCGTGATTTCGCCGATAATCTGCCAAAATAAATTTACATAATAAATTTCTCCCCAGGAAAGAATATGAAAAAATTCATTTTAACTCTGGCATTTGTCCTGTCCGTTTTGTCCGTTCAGGCTTTCGCCCAAAACAGATTCGAGGGCTACAACATTTTTCTGGACGCGCCGGAAACGCAGCGGCAGGCGGCGTGCGCGGTTCGATACGTTCCGCCGACGACCGACATTCTTATTTCCGACCTCAATCCGGCGACGCCGATGAACATCAAGCCGTGCGGCGGCAATACGGGCGCGCGCGTGACGCAGAGCGGCGGCTCGACCGCCGTCGCGCAGGCGAGTCAGACCGATTATAAATGGTGTTTCGAAGGCGAAGACAAGCGCTACCGGATTTCTTTTAAGGGCGACCAGCTGAGCGGCAACAAAACGCTCGTTTACGATTGGATTGCGACGCCGGAAGCGAAAAATCTGGGCAATTACAACGTCAGGGATTTCGGCGCCGTCGGCGACGGACGGGCGGACGACACCATCGCCTTTCAAAGCGCGCTCGCTTTTATGACGGTTCATAACGGCGGAATTCTGAACGTTCCCGAAGGCGATTACGTCGTCAGCGCGCCGCTCACGCTGGCGTCCGGCATCACGATTCAAGGCGTCAACGGGCTGCCGACCAGTTATCCGACCAACAACGTCAACGTCAAAAATCCGACGCGCATTCGTCTGAGCGGAACGCGGCGCGCGCTTTTCCGCATCGGCGAATGCACCTATAAAGTGGCGCTGAAAAATCTCGAACTGTATGCCGACAGCAATGACGGCACTTACGGCGTCGAAGCCGTCGGCGGCTATACCGCCTCGCAGGACATATCGTTCGAGCAGGTGAGCTTCAGCCTGCTGAATCGCGGCATCTACGTTCACGGCTTGGAGCAGGTCAATTTCTCCTGGCAGTTCGATTACATCAAGGTCAGAAATTGTCTGTTTATCTACAATCGCGACGCGGGCATTTACGTCAAGGCGCGCAATTCGGGCTGGACAATCGAGGGCAGTTTTTTTATGAATCCGAAACGACAGCCCGGGCAAAACGCCGATTCGATTTATCTGGCGCACGCTTCCGGGCTTCTGGTGCAAAACACGTACAGCGGCGGTTTTGCGGGCGCGATTGGCGGAACTTTTCTGAACGTGGTCGATTGCGGCAACATCACCGTTATTCAGTCGCAAGCCGAGGCGATGACCAACGCGTTCGTTTATAACGAGCCGGAATTTCCGTATCACGGCGATTATTCATACCCGATTGTTTTTATCAACAATTCTTTCGGCACTAAAATCGATTTTCGCGGCAGACGCACGTTTATCTCGACGGGCAATCAATATCTCGGCAACACCTTTAAAGCCGGTCCGGAAGTGCGCGTTTACTCGACCGGCGACCGCTTCTGCTACGACGGCACGACGCTCGGCTGCGCCGACACGGCGAAGGTCAGCGGAAATGTCGATAGGTCGACGGTTTTCGACCGCGCGAGCGTCGTCTTTATGACCGGGCAGCCCGACGATTCGAAGGGCGTGAAAGGACATCCGACGTTTTTCGGAACGGACGTGCAGTTTGGCGCGCCCGTCCAGATGCCTTCGCTGCTGCAAAATCAGCTTCCGCAAGGCAAGGCGAACGGTTCGATGGTTTACTGCTCGAATTGCCGCCGCTCGACGACGCCGTGCCAGGCGGGCGGAAACGGCGCGCCCGCGATGATGGTCGGCGGTCAATGGAGCTGTCTGTAAAAGATGTCGAAAGCGTTTATTATCGAAGAATGGCAAGAGACGAATCCGCGCTGGCAGGAATTTGTCGAGTGCATCGAAACGGTCGCGCCCGAGCAAAGCCCCTGGGTTTTCGGCGAATATTACGCCCGCGTCGAATGTCATTTGCTGGTCGCTTTACAAAATGACGAGGTCGCCGGTTTTCTGCGTTTTGCCGTTCAGCCGATCGGTCCCGAACTGAATTGCCCGCCGTTGTTTCTGAAAGACGCGCCGCTGACCGAAGCGAAGATTCACGCTTTTGCCGTGCGCGAAGCAAATCGCCGACAAGGCATCGGGAAGGCTTTGCAAAAACAGGCGATAAAGCGGGCGAGAGAGTGCGATTGCTACCAGATTCGCTCCGAGAGCAGTTATGAACGCGTCGCCAATCATCGGGTTAAATTATCTCTGGGCTTTGCCGCGCAGCCCGAATCGCGCCGGATAAAAGGAGAAATCGAAACGCTCGTCAACTTTGTAATGCCGCTCAGAAATAAAACGATGAATGATGAGTGATGAACGCGGAGTGCGGAATTCCGCATTCCATATTTATCGTTATTTATCGTTCAATCGTTTCTTTTCACCGCGTCTCGCCGGCGAAAGATCGCGACGGCGAACTTACGTTTCGGAAGAATCGACACGCGAAATACGCGAAACCGCACGAAAATAAAAAAGAGAGTTCAAGCTTAAGTCCTGAACTCTCTTAACAATAATCAAACGTAAATTTTGTTTAAAAAATTTAGAAATCCTTGCGCGCGTCGATATACCCGCTGTAAAGCCAGGTTTGCGGTCCGTAAATCGGGTCGTCAACGTAAACTTTGTAGTAATTGCCTGCGCCCGCCGGTTGGTTCAAACCGTAAGCTACGCCTTTACATAGGTTACACATCAGCACATTGTCGCGATAAACGTTCCAGAGACCGGTAATGTCATCGATGGTCGTGGCGGAGGTTCTCATCAGTCTGAATTCATACCAATGATCTCTACAGCCTAAAGTCGTGGTATAAGCCTTCGAGACGCCGCGAAAATGCGCCACTGCGGGATAGGTCGGCGGCGCCGGTTCGGTCCACGAAGTCGCCATATCGAAAGCGCGAAGCGAGTCATATTTACAGCCGGTTTCGGCGTCGCGAATCACCAGCCCGTTGTCGTTTGTCCAGACGCTGTGCGTCGCTTGAGCCATCGCCGAAACCGAAAAGATTCCGAGCGTAATTAATACGAAAAGGGTTACGATTGTTTGTTTTTTCATTTAAATTTCCTCCTAAGGTCGTTTTGGTTCACCAAAGAGTCTGGAAGATTTGTAGGCTTTCACCCTCCGTTTCTTCTGTTTCCTAGGTGGTTGTGTGTTCTTTAACATCGCGCTTTATCTCAAAAAGTTATAAAAGCGCAGCTGAAATCAAGGCAGTGATGGTTGCTCAAATCCACGACAGTAGCAGCAGGAGTTGCAGTGCGCGTGGGCTTAAGCACTCAAACAAACTTACGTTCAACTAAAATTCTCAATCGCGTTTGTAATGACGCTTGTCTGAGAGTCGAAATTTCGTCTTCGATAGATGACGTAAAATTTTGTTTGGTTTTGCTTATAATTGTTGAATTTTTCTGATTTAATTTCCGAAAGACGCGAGATAGATTTTAAGGTCGGAGCTAAACTGTTGAAATAACTAACTTTTGAAGTTTGCGAGCGGATTAAATTTATTTATGGTCAGGTAAAATGGAGAGCACCGGCTTAAGAAGTCCCGAACTCTCCAAATTATAATCGAGCGCAAGATTTGTTCGGGAAACTTAGAAATCCTTGCGCGCGTCGATATATCCGCTATAAAGCCACGTCTGCACACCGAAAAACGGGTCGTCAACGTAAACTTTGTAGTAATTGCCCGCGCCCGCCGGTTGACTTAGCCCGTAGGCTGTTCCCGGGCAGTTATTGCACATTAATACGCCGTCGCGGAAAACTCTCCAGCGACCTCTGATTTCGTCAACCGTCGTGCTGGTTGTGCTGACCAGCGTAAAGTCATACGAGCGAGTAATACAGGTCGCCGAAAATCCGATTGCCTTCGTTATCCCGCGAAAATGCGCCTGCGCCGGATAGGTCGGAGGCGCCGGTTCCGTCCACGAAGTCGCCATATTAAAACCCGAAAACGAAGAATAGACGCATCCGTTGGTCGCGTCGCGAACGAAAAAGCCGTTGTTATTTGTCCAGACGCTGTGCGTTGACTGCGCCGCCGCCGAAATCGAAAAGACTCCGAGCATCAAGAACA
>DASVRL010000182.1:0-17174 GCA_036388635.1 Pyrinomonadaceae bacterium | reverse complement strand
TACGCGGATATTCGATTGATGATGAAAATGCTGGTGCGCGGCTACGGCTACGAGGTCATCGAGGCGGCGGACGGCTACGACGCGGTCGAAAAAGTCAAACAGCATCGTCCCGACCTTATCTTAATGGATTTATCAATGCCGATAATGAACGGTCTGACCGCCACCGAAATCATCCGGACGTTTGCAGGCATGGAAAAGATTCCGATTATCGCCGTCACCGCTTACGACAAAAAATTCCACAGCCGGGCGATTCAGGCGGGCTGCAATTACGTGCTGAGCAAACCGCTCGACTTCGGCAATCTGGAGCCGCTTTTGAGCGAGTATTTATCCTGACGCGGGCGGCGCAGAATAGTTTTTTGAATTTTTTTTAGGCAGCGCCCGACGAGAGTTTCAGCGCCCGGAAAAAACTCTTGCTATCGGTTAATTATAGTTTTATAATTCTCGCGCTTTACTAAAAGACAACCAAACGGAGATAATTATCCAGTCGCTCATTTCCGATGCCCATTATGTTATGGAAAAATTACGGATAATCCTTGCCGAAGACCACGAAACCGTGCGCGAAGGGCTGAAACTGATTGTCAACGCGCAGGCGGATATGGAAGTCATCGCCGAAGCCAATAACGGCAGCGCAGCAATCAAGCTGGCGCGCGAGCTGACGCCCGATATCGTCGTGATGGACATCTCGATGCCCGAACTGAACGGGCTGAAAGCCACTAAAAAACTCAAACAGGTTTGCCCGAACGTCAAAGTGCTGACGCTGACGCGCCACACCGACGACGCTTATCTCCAGCAGCTTATCCAGGCGGGCGCTTCCGGCTACGTGCTGAAACAAAGCGCGCCGACCGAGCTGATTCGCGCCATCCACGCCATCAGCGAAGGCAAAAGCTATCTCGACCCGTCTTTGGCAAACAAGGTGATGGGCGGTTATGCCAGCCGCGCCGCTTCGCTGCGCGGCGAAAAAAAGAACGATTTAACCGACCGCGAGACCGAAGTTTTGCGAATGATCGCCTGGGGCTACAGCAACAAGGAAATCGCCGCGCGAATGCAAATCTCGGTCAAAACCGTCGAAGCGCACAAAGCCAACTCGATGCAGAAAATGGATATGCGCAGCCGCATCGACATCGTCCGCTACGCGATTCTTCAGGGCTGGCTCCAGGATAATTAGTAAATCCGTCATTCGTCCTTTTTCCCTTGCCGCTGAATATAAATCCGAAAACCAGAGTTTTATTCGATTCCGCCAGCGATAAAGCACGTCTGACGAACGACGACCTCCCTA
This sequence comes from Pyrinomonadaceae bacterium, assembly GCA_036388635.1. Taxonomy (GTDB): domain Bacteria; phylum Acidobacteriota; class Blastocatellia; order Pyrinomonadales; family Pyrinomonadaceae; genus JALZHR01. The sequence goes on along the minus strand of DASVRL010000182.1, from coordinate 15,898 downwards.
CCGTATTAGGGAAAATCCCTATTTATTTTTCCTATTTTCCCGATATAAACTCGTTTTTCATTGTGAGATAAATAGTACTTGCATAATCAAGTACATCATTCAGAGAATCGGTTCAGCGTTAACGAGCGTTTCTTTGTTAACGCTTAAATTAGACTTAAAAGTCGTTGGTGCGGAAATAAAAGCGGGTTGATTTTTAGGGAAAACTCAAAACCTTTTATTTCCCTCTTTTTAAATTAAATATTTTATCTCTGATGATTAGATTAAAAAATACGGGCTTTTTAAAATATGTTCTCCCAAACTCAAAATTCACAATACTCAAACGACGGGCGAAACCATTTTGACCAGCGTCCCGCTCCTCAACCGGCAAACTCGAATCAGCAATTAATATTACTGGTCGAAGACAATACGGACAATTGTACTATGCTCCGAACTCTGCTGGAACTGTGGAGCTATCGCGTTATCGAAGCGCATAACGGCGAAGACGCGGTCAATCTGGCAAAAAGCGAATCTCCGAATCTGGTTTTAATGGACGTGGCGATTCCCGTCGTCGACGGCGTGGAAGCGACGCGGCGCATACGCGAGTTTGCCTCGCTGGAGGCAATGCCCGTCGTTTTCATTTCCGGCTACGCGCAGAAGGGCTTTCGCCTGATGGCGCTGGCTTCCGGCGGAAACGATTATCTGGTTAAGCCGATTGATTTTAAAGAACTGGAAACGATGATTGACAAATATGTTAAAAAGACGGGAAACGCTTGCGGATTGTACGAGTAGTCGGGCGAAACGCGCCGGCTTTATGCGATTTTTAAGTGTGAAAGCGATTGAATTTTATCAAGGTAGGTAAGGTTAATGACAATAAAAAAATTAATAACGAACGAAGCGAATAATAAAAACGGTTTTTCTTATAAAGCTTCCCTTTCAAAACTTCAGAACAGAGAATTGCTGAATCGGCGCCGCGCGCTGAGCTGCAGGCTGATGAAAAGACGCGGGCAAACCGCTCCGGAAATGCCTCAAATCAAAAAATCATTTTCCAATCAACTACTTAATTCGCTGACGGACGGCGACTTCACGCGTCTTTCACCGTATCTGGAAACCGTCTCGCTGGCGAGCGGCGAAGAATTAAACAAACCGGGCGAGAATATAAATTACGTCTACTTTCCCGAAGACCTGACGGTTTCGCAATTTCAGGGTTTTGCCGACGGCAGCACGGCGGAGATTATTATGGTCGGCAACGAGGGAATGGTCGGCTTAAATGCCGTTTTCGCCTCGACGCCGTCGCCTTTCTGGACGCAGGTGATGACCGCCGGCAAGGTTTTCCGCATCAAAACCGCCGTGCTCAAAGAGGAATTTCTGCACAACCCGAGCCTGCAATTTTTATTGCTGAATTACGCGAACACGTATATCGCGCAGATTTCGCAGCGGGTTTCCTGCAATATCCGGCACGTCGCCGAAGCGCGTTTCTGCACCTGGCTGCTGATGCTCCACGACCGCACCGAGAGCGAATGCCTGCGGCTGACGCAGGAGCAGATTGCCGTCTGTCTGGGAATCAATCGACCGACCGTCACCAATCTGGCGCAGTCGCTCAAGGAAAACGGCATTATCGACTACGTTCGCGGCTGCATCAGGATTCTCGACCGCGCGCGGCTGGAAAATTCGGCGTGCGAATGCTATCAGGCGACGAAAGAATATTTGCAATCCTCGGTTTTGCATTAATGCCGGAGACGAAAAAGTTTTGCGTTTTGAATGATTGATTCGATTCAAAACGCAAAGCTTTTTCTGCCTCATCCTTATATTAGCGGCATAATAAACATAAAAATTTAATAATGTCTGTTAGCGAACATACAATTTGTGCTGCGCAATGATAGACTAAATTTATATTTAATTTAGAGAATATTTTCTCAGCCGGATAACTTTGGCTGAGTTATTTTTGAAAAATAATGAACCAAGGGAACGATTTTTTGACAGATAATTTACCGGAAACGCCTGACATTCCAAACTATGATTTAGTTTGTCTCTCGCATCTGCGCTGGGATTTCGTCTATCAGCGACCGCAGCATCTATTGAGCCGTTTCGCGCGCGAAAGACGCGTCTTTTTCATCGAAGAACCGATTTTTACGGAGGAGCCGTCGCATCTCGCCGTCAGCCCGCGCGAGGATAATCTGTTTGTCGTCGTGCCGCAGCTAAACCACGCCGACGCCGGAGAAAATACAATCGAAAATTTAATCCGCGCGCTGTTGGACGAAATGTTTGACGAGCGCTCGATAAAAGATTTCGTTTTGTGGTATTACACGCCGATGGCGGTCAGCTTCACCGACCATCTCGAGCCGCAGGCGATTGTTTACGACTGTATGGACGAGCTGTCGATGTTTAAAAACGCGCCGCCGGAGCTGATAAAAAACGAAGCGAAATTGTTTGAAAAAGCCGCCGTGGTTTTCACCGGCGGGCAGAGTCTCTACGAAGCGAAACGCCACCAGAATCCGAACGTCTGGGCTTTTCCTTCGAGCATCGATACGGCGCATTTTAACAAAGCGCGAAAAATCGCCGCCGGCGCTGACGAAATGGAAGACCAGAAAGCAATTCCGCGTCCGCGTCTCGGCTACGCGGGCGTCATCGACGAGCGCATCGATTTGGACATTTTGCGCGAAATCGCCGAAAAACGTCCCGAATGGCAGATTGTGATGATCGGTCCGGTCGTCAAAATCGACGAGGCGGATTTGCCGCGTCCCGGAAATATTCATTATCTGGGAATGAAAGATTATCAACAATTGCCGTCGTATATCGCCGGTTGGGACGTCGCGCTGATGCCGTTTGCGCTCAACGATTCGACGCGCTTTATCAGCCCGACCAAGACGCCCGAATATCTCGCCGCCGGAAAGCCGGTTGTTTCCACGGCGATTCGAGATGTCGTGCGCCCTTACGGCGAGCAAAATCTGGTCGCCATCGCCAAAAATGCCGACGAGTTTATCGAAGCGGCAGAGAAAGCGATGAATGAAAACCGTGCAGAAAAGCTTCTTGCCGTCGATAAATTTCTGCTGCAAACTTCGTGGGATAAAACGTGGCGGCGGATGATGGATTTGATTGCCGAAGCGATCAACGAAAATCGCGCGCCGGCGTCGGAAAAAGAGCGTTTCGGCAGAAAAACGCTGGCTGGAACGTAAATTGCTGAGCGTAGATGACACGCTCTATATATTGTCTTAAAAACGAACAGGGGAAAGAAAAAAATGTTTGACTATCTAATTGTCGGAGCCGGGTTTGCCGGCAGTGTCTTAGCAGAACGTCTCGCCAACGGTTCAGGGAAAAAAGTTTTGATTTGCGATAAGCGCCCGCATATCGCCGGAAATGCCTACGATTGTTATAACAACGACGGCATTTTGATTCATAAATACGGACCGCATATCTTTCATACCAATTCGCGCGAAGTCTTCGATTATCTGTCGCGCTTCACGGAATGGCGACAATACGAGCATCGCGTGCTGGCATCGGTTGACGGAATGCTGGTGCCGATTCCGATTAATCTCGACACGATTAACAAGCTTTACGGTTTGAATCTGACTTCGTTTGAGATGGTCGAGTTTTTAAACAATCTGGGCGAAAAACGCGAACACATCAAAACTTCCGAAGACGTCGTCGTGGCGGCGGTCGGTCGGGAGCTTTACGAAAAGTTTTTCAAAAACTACACGCGCAAGCAGTGGGGCTTAGACCCTTCGGAACTCGACGCTTCGGTGACCGCCCGCGTGCCGACCAGAACGACGCGCGACGACCGTTATTTCACGGATTCCTATCAGGCAATGCCGAAATACGGCTACACGCGGATGTTTGAAAATCTGCTCGACAGCCCGAACATCAAAATCGCGCTCAACTGCGATTACCGCGAACTGCTCGAAGACATCGAGTTTAAGGAAATGATTTACACCGGACCGGTCGATGAATTTTTCGATTACCGTTACGGAAAATTGCCGTATCGCTCTTTGGAATTCAAACACGAAACGCACGACACCGAAACTTATCAAACCGCGCCGGTCGTGAATTACCCGAATGAGCACGCGTTTACGCGAATCACCGAATTCAAATATTTAACCGGACAGGAGCATAAAAAAACCAGCATCGTTTACGAATTTCCGCAGGCGGAAGGCGACCCGTATTATCCGGTTCCGCGCAAGGAAAACGCGGAGATTTATAATAAATATAAGCTTCTCGCCGACGCGCGCGCCGACGTGCATTTCGTCGGTCGATTGGCGACTTACAAATATTACAATATGGACCAGATTGTCGCGCAGGCGCTGACGCAATACGGCAAAATCGTCGGCGTCAAACGCCAGCAGGCGGTTCAGCTCGCTCGCCCGGCAAAGACCGGCTCCAGCTCAATTTATATTCCGAAAGTCAACGGCAACGGGAACAGCAACGCTCACGGAAAAGTTGTTACCGACTTTTAAAACAATACCGGTAGAAAAAAAAGCGCGAGATGATTACTAGTCATCTCGCGCTTTTTTAATGTGAATTCCAGGAACTGTTTTTATCTTCAAGACATAAAAGACACAGGAAAAATACACGGATAATTCCGCTGTGTCGCTTGGCGGCGAATTCTTCTTAACGGGAAAGATTCAATTCTCGACTGTAAATTAATTTTTCCACTTCCGCCATTGTCGCCGACGAGCCGTCGCCGAGCGTTGTCATTGTTAAAGCGGAATTGGCAGCGCCCGCCTTGATTGCATATTCAAAACCTTTACCGGCGAGCAAACCGTAAATCAAACCGGCGGCAAAAGCATCGCCGCTGCCGACGCGGTCGAGCACTTCCAGATTCGCAAAATCGTTTGCTTTAAAAACTTCGCCGGCGGCAAAACAAACTGCGCTCAAATCGTGTCGCGCCGCCGATTTCACGTCGCGCAAAGTCGTCGCAATCACTTTCAAATTCGGAAACCGGGAAACGATTTCGCCGGCGGCGCGGGCAAAAATTTCTTTATCGTAAACGGCAAAGCCCGCCTTAAAATTTTCGACGCCGAAAACGACGTCGGCAAACGGCAAAAGCTCGTGATTGAGCGCGTTGGCGGCGTCGCGCCCGCCGCGCTGCGACCAGAGTGAATCGCGGTAATTCAAATCATAAGAAACGATCGCGCCGTTTTCTCTCGCTTTGCGCATCGCTTCCAGAGCCGCGTCAGCCGTCGTTTCCGAAAGCCCCGCGAAAATTCCGCCCGTGTGAAACCAGCGCGCGCCCGCTTCTGAAAAAATCTTTTGCCAGTCAACATCGCCGCTTCTCAGCTGCGAAATCGCCGTATTTCCGCGATCGGAACAGCCGACGGGCGAACGCAAGCCGAAACCGCGCTCGATAAAATACATCCCGTTGCGCACCTTGCGGCTGATGCCGTCGGTCTCGCGCCACAAAATCTCGGACGAATCGACGCCGCCCTGCCAAATCAAATCTTCGACCAATCTGCCGATTTGATTATCCGCCAGCGCCGTCACGATGCCGGCGTCGAGCCGAAAAACTTTGCTCAGGCTGCGCGCGACATTGTATTCGCCGCCGCCTTCCCAGACGCGAAATGAGCGTGTGTTGTGAATGCGGTCGTTTTCCGGGTCAAAGCGCAGCATCACTTCGCCCAAAGAAACGAAATCCCAGCGACAATCTTTTTTCGGTTTAATTTCTAAATTCATCATCCAGCAACGAAATCTTTCGCCCTTCGCGCCTTTATCCTTTCGCCTTTCTAGCGCGCCATCCAGCCGCCGTCGACCACCAGAATATGACCTTGCAGATAATCGCTCGCCGCGGACGAGAGAAAAACCGCCGCGCCCGCCAAATCGTCCGCGCTTCCCCAGCGTCCGGCGGGAATTCTTTCTAAAATCTGCCGGTTGCGCGTTTCGTCGGCGCGCAGCGCGGCGGTGTTGTTCGTCGCCATATAACCGGGCGCGATGGCATTGACGTTGACGCCGCGCGCCGCCCATTCGTTGGCGAACGCTTTGGTCAAACCCGCGACGCCGGATTTGGAAGCCGTGTAAGCCGGAACGTTGATTCCGCCCTGAAACGAGAGCAAGGACGCGATGTTCACTATTTTGCCCGCGCCCTGCTCGATCATTTTTCGCCCGGCGGCTTGCGACAGGCGAAAAACGCTGGAAAGATTGACTTCCAGAACGGTCGTCCAATCGTCTTCGGAAAACTCGACGGCGGGCGAGCGGCGAATCATTCCCGCGTTGTTGATTAAAATATCGATGCGTCCGAATTCGCCGATGACTTTTTCGACCAGATTTTGCGGAACTTCCTTTTCCGACATATCTCCGGCGACGGCAAAAGTTTTGCGTCCGGTTTCGGAAATTTTCCCGCAGGTCTCGTCCGCTTCGCCGTCCTGGTGACAATGCGCGGCAACGTCGGCGCCCGCCTCAGCCAGAGCAATCGCCATCGCTTGCCCGAGACCGACCGACGCGCCCGTGACCAGCGCGACTTTGCCGTCGAGTTTGAATTTTTCAAGTATACTCATATTCGCTTCGGAAAAATTATTTCAACTGGCAGATGTCCAGAACGTTCATATCCGTGTAATCGAGATTTTCGCCGCCCATCGCCCAGACGAAACTGTAATTGCTCGTGCCGACGCCCATATGAATCGACCACGGCGGCGAGAGCACGACCTGTTCGTTTTCCATAACAATCGTGCGCGTGGTTTCGGTGCGCCCCATAAAATGCATAATGCGCGCCTTTTCGTCGAGGTCGAAATACAGATAAACCTCCGAACGCCGCTCGTGAATGTGCGGCGGGCACGTGTTCCAGACGCTTCCCGCCTCGAGCGTCGTCAAGCCCATCACGAGCTGCGACGATTCGCAGATGCCGGGAATTATTAGCTGGTAAACCGTTCTGACATTAGAAGTTTCCGTCGCGCCGAGATGAAGTTTGTTCGCCTGTTCGGCGGAAATCAATTTCGTCTCGAAGCGTTTGTGCGCGAGTGTCGAGAGCAGATAAAACTTCGCCGGATTAGCGGCGTCCGCCGATTCGAACGAAACTTCAGTCGTTTCTTTCGGGACGTAGAGACAATCTTTGGTGCCGAGCGTGAAACTTTTCCCGTCCACCGTGACGATTCCTTTCCCGGCGCCGATGTTGACGGCGCCCAGCTCGCGCCGCTCCAGAAAAGGTTTACCCGCAGCCGATTCGGGTTCAATCTGCGCGGGCAGAGAAATTTTCTCGCTGACGGGAAACGCGCCGCCGACGGCGATGCGGTCGAAATGCGAGTAGTTCAGGCGCAATTCGTCTTCGGCAAATAAATCGCTGACCAGATAAAGCTCGCGCAGCTCATCGTTGAGCGCGCCGTAGATCGATTCGGGGTGCGTTGCGTAGAAAGTTTTTCGATACATAATCTTTTGCAGGAAATCGTCGAAACCTCGCTCTTCGCCCGTTTCGGAATGTCTGTCACGGCTTCTGAAAAGCTGACTTTTCGGGCTTTCGCCTTACGCCGCGAAACCGCGCGACAGGTATTCTTCGACGGCGACTTCCAGAGCGCCGCCGAGCGCCGCGCCCGCCGGCTCGCCCGCCTCGATCGACCAGCCGTCGAGCTTGCCGACGATGCTCCTGGCAATCGCTTCTTTCAGCGGTCTTTCGATAAACTCCCAACCGTAAACCAGGCGACCGCTGATAATTACGCGCGGAATGCCGACGCCCATAATCACGTTGGCGATGCCGATGCCGAGATAATCGCCGATTTTTTCCAAAGTTCTGCGCGAGCGCGTGTCGCCGTTTTCGGCTTTGGCGACGATGTCGACGAATCTCGGCATCGTCTCATACGGTCGCAAAGGTCGGTCGCCGTGATAAAGCGACGCGGCGGAAGCGGCGGAAGCGTATTTTTCCCAGCAGCCGTGATTGCCGCAAACGCAGGATTTGCCGCCCGCGACAATCGTCATATGTCCGAATTCTCCGGCGATTCCGCGCGCCAGCCCCGTGCCGCGATAAACTTCGCCGCCGATAACCATCCCGACGCCGATGCCCGTTCCCGAACGAACCAGTATAAAATTCGTCATCAAGCCGTCGTTTGAATGGCGAATTTTCAATCTCGCCTCATACATCGCCGCCGACGTCGCATCGTTTTCCACCACGACTTTGACGTTCGGGTTAACGTTGAACGCCTCGGCGATATTAATGTTTCGCCAATCCAGATTCGGCGCGTAGACGAGCGCGCGTCTTTCGGTATCGGTCAAGCCGGGAACGCTGACGCCGATAACGCGCAAAGTCTTGCCGGAGTTTTCACGAATTAAATTTTCAATTTTCTCGCGCGCCGTTTTCAGCGCGGCTCCCGCTTGCGGCGGCGTCATAAACTCGTCTTCGGACAAAATACCGCCTTTCAGCGTCGTCAAGCCGACCTGCGAAGTCCGCACGCCGAGATTGACGCCGATAAAATAATCCTTATCGTCAATAAACGATAAAACGCGCGGCTTGCGTCCCTTGACCGTTTCGGCTTCGAGCGTTTCTTCAAGCAGAATTCCCGCCGCCAGCAAAGGCTTGACGTTTTCGGTGACGGTGCTTTTGTCAATTCCCAGCCGCGCGGCAATATCGGTGCGCGAAATCGGCTGCGCGGCGCGAATCAGCCGCAAAAGCAAATTTCCCTTGCGGGCTGTGGTGTTTGATGTTCCTGTTTCAGTATTTAACAAATCGGATTGATAGACGGACGATGAATCATTCATAGTTTTTGAAAAACTATAATTCTACAATGAAACCGTCTGTTCTGCCCAGAACTGAAACTCCCTGTGCTTATTTTCTTCGGCTCGCGCCAGAATTTCGCCGCTCGACACGCGCCGGATATGCTCGAAAAGCCGCTCGCCGACCTGGTCAATCGTTTCCGTGCCTTCAATCACGTTGCCCGCCGAAATATCGATATCGCGGCTCATATGCTCGAAAATGCGGTTGTTCGAAGATAATTTAATGACCGGCGCAATCGCGTTCCCGATGGTCGTTCCGTTGCCGGTCGTGAAAACGACGACCGTCGCGCCGCCGGCAACGAGCGCGGGCGTCGATTCCTGGTCGTAACCCGGACCCTGCATCAAATTAAGCCCTCGATTCGACGGCGTTTCGGCGTATTCGACGACGCCTTCGACGCGCGTCGTTCCCGCCTTCGCCATCGCGCCCAGCGATTTAATCGTAATATTTAAAAGCCCGCCCGCGATATTGCCCGGACTCGGATTGTTATTTAAAACGCCGCCGAATTTCGAAGCGTAATCCTTATACCAATCAATCATCCGGTAAATCGCGCGCCCGGTTTCGGCGTCTTTCGCTCGATTCGCCAGAATGTGTTCCGCGCCGCAAAATTCCGGCACTTCCGTAATCAAAACCGTTCCGCCCGAACGAACCAGATAATCCGCCGCGCGTCCGAGCGAAGGATTTGCGGAAATGCCCGAAAAACCGTCGCTCGAGCCGCATTTGACACCTAAAACCAATTCGCTGACAGGAAATTCTTCGCGAATATTTTCATTCACCTGCGGCAGCATTTCCTGCACAATCTTTAAACCTTTTTCAATTGCCGCCTGCGTGCCGCCGATTTCCTGAATTCCGATTTTGGCGACGGGCTTATTAAAAGAAAGCTCGCGTTTCAAAAGATATTTTTCGACCTTGGCGAGATTCGTTTTTTCGCAGCCCAAATCCATCAAAATCACGCCGCCGACGTTCGGGTGGTCGGCGTAATTCGCCAGCGTCCTGAGCATTATGTCGAGATTCGAGCCGTCCTGGCAGCCGCAGCCTTTGTTGTGCGGAATCGCCACGACGCCGTCTACATTCGGATATTTTTCGCGCTTATAATGCAGAAATTCCGACATCATCGAAATTTGCAAAGCCTCGTGACTGGCGCACATCGAAGTCGGCACAATCAAAATAAAATTTCTGGTTCCTATCCGTCCGTCGGCGCGGCGAAAGCCCATAAAAGTCTGAATTTCGTCTTTCGGAAAATATTCCGGCGCGGGCGTATGAAGATTTTCCGGCAAATCGCGGACTACGGGAACGTCGTTCGACATATTTTCGTGCGTAATCCATTCGCCTTTGGCGATACCGAGGCTCGTCCCAATCGGCTGCCCGTATTGGCGGACAAAAGCGGCGGCGGGAATGTCGCGCGTCGCAAAACGATGTCCGGGCGGAACGGCTTGGCTCAGAGTTACTGTATCCTGATTCGGTAAAAGCACAACCAGTCCTTCCGAAGTCTCATTTTTGACGACCGCGACGTTATCGTCGGGGTTGACGATAATCGCATAATCGCTGATTGGAACGGCTGTTTGCGTGTAAACATTCGACATAATTTTCTATAAATTTTAATTGGTCAGAAGGTCGGGCAAAATCAATGACCTGACGTTCCGGTGAAGACGTATCCACAAGCCCGGATTTTCATTAAGCTGTCGCTCAAGCTCGCTTTCGTTTTCGGATAATTCGGTTTCGATCAGTCTTTTGAAGCTCGCGCGTTTTGCCGGCGCGGTCGAGGCGTCGACGATGGACTGCACGATTTTTCTGGCGCCCAGGATAGCCGCCGGACCTAAAGTTAAAATATGCGTCGCCTTCCGGCACTCGGTTTCGTCCGCCTCGGAAATTTCGCTTCCGCCAACTTTAAATTTGTTGATATGATGTTCCAGAATGCTCTCGGAAATCGGGATGACGCCCGCGACGTCGCCGAATTTCGCGCCCGAATTCGGTTTGATATAGGCGAGATGCGAAGCGGCTTCGGCTTCCGGTCCCAAGCCGAGAAAGAAAATATCGATGCCGCCCAGGCGTTCGAGCTTTTCCAGATATTCGGCAAGCTCGCCTTCCAAATCACCGGTGTCTGTATTCATCGGCGTAAAGCTTTTGATTTTTTGAAAAAATGCGTCGCCTAAAAGCCGCTCGAAATCGCGCACGAAGCTCAAGCCGTTGTTCATTCGCATCGGCGCGAGCGCGTCCTGCGTAAAAACGTGCAGGCGCGCCAGCAGCGCGTCCAATTCATCGGTTTGCGATAATTTATTGATGATTTTATACATCGCCTGCGCGCCGCGCCCGCCGAGCAGGATGATGACAATATCGCCCGCTTTCGTTTTCGAATAAGCGACCAGCTCGTCGAGCATCGCCTGACCCACCGCTTCTTCCGTGTCCAGAACTTCAAATTCGAATACCGGTTTGCGCGCCGTAAACTGCTTTGAATCAGTATTGTCCGCGTATCCGAGCCAGACATTATTTCCGACTTTTCGGCGATTTATATTTTTTTGGGCAGAACTTTTTGTTGACATCTCTTTCAGCTTGAAAACATTTTAATTGGTTTAACCAATTTAATGCAATTCGGATTTTACGATTTTTTGGCGCCTCAATCCGCCGACATTTAATAATGTACTAAAATACAAGTAAAAAGTAAAGAATTCGGACTTGACAATTGATATAATGGTGTTACACACTACTAAAACATTTACCGAATGGTATTACCTTTTGCTTAATTTTTCTTAAATAGAGTCGCAAAATTTATTTTATGAGCTATGCCAAATTTGATTTGAGCGGCAAGACCGCTGTCGTCATCGGCGGAACCTCCGGCATCGGGCGCGCGATTGCGCACGGGCTGGCGGACGCGGGCGCGGATGTCGTCACCACTTCGCGGCGGCTGGAACAGGTCGAAGCGACCGCCGCCGAAATCGAAGCGCGCGGGCGGCGGACTTTGCGAATCGCCTCGGACGTTTCCGACCGCCAATCGCTCGAAAATCTTTTGAATGAATGCGTAAATGAGTTCGGAAAGGTCGATATTCTGGTCAATTCCGCCGGAAAAACAAAACGCCAGCCGTCGCTCGACGTCAGCGAGGAAGACTGGAACGACATTCTCGAAACCAATCTGTCGGGAACTTTGCGCGCCTGCCAGATTTTCGGGCGGCATATGGTCGAGCGCGCTTACGGGCGCATTATAAATATCGCGTCGCTTTCCACTTTCGTCTCGCTTTTCGAGGTCGCCGCTTATTCGGCGAGCAAAGCGGCGGTCGCTTCGTTGACGAAATCTCTCGCCATCGAATGGGCGGCGCGCGGCGTCAACGTCAACGCCATCGCGCCCGGCGTTTTCCGCACGCCTTTAAATGAAAAATTACTGGACGAAACCGAGCGCGGTCGCGAATTTTTGACGCGGACGCCGATGCAGCGCTTCGGTCGGGTCGAAGAACTGGCGGGCGCGGCGATTTATCTGGCGTCCGACGCGGCAAGCTATGTGACCGGCTCGGTACTGGTCGTTGACGGCGGATTTCTGGCTTCCGGCGTGAATCAATAGTTTTTTTAACGCCGGGGCGCAAAGGAAAATAAAACAGGATGAACCGGATAAACAGGAAAAATCTTTTTCTCAACGGCGTTTACCCGCGTGAATCCGCGGTTTGATTTTCTTAAAACTCCGGCTTGCTGCAGCGAAATATTTTTTCTTTGCCCCCACTTAGCGCCTTTGCATTAAAAAGTTTTTTTGTGAAAAGCGAAATTGAAATCAAAACCGAAAGACTGCAAAAAATGCTGGCTCAGGAAAATCTGGACGGCGTTTTGATAAACGCTCAGCATAATTTCGCGTGGCTGACGGGCGGAAAATCCAGCGGCATTGATTTGAGCAGAGAAAACGGCGCGTGTTTTCTGCTGGTTCGCGGCGACGGAAAAAGATTTCTTCTGGCAAACAATATCGAGACGGCGCGCCTGCTGGCGGAAGAGATTTCCGGCGCCGATTTCGAGCCGGTCGGGTTTTCGTGGCAGGACGAAAAAGCGTCGGGAAATTTTATCTTTGAAAGGGCGAAATCTCTTTTGCCGCCAAATGCCGCATTGGTTTCCGATTTGTTTTTAAGCCCTCAAGTGCGTTCGATAGAAAACCTGATCGCGCGCTGCCGTTATGAATTAACGGACGCGGAAATCCGGAGATATCGCCGTCTGGGAAAAGACGCGGGCGCGGCAATCGGAGATTTATTTGAAAATTTAAAGTCCGGCGAAACCGAAACGGAAATCGCGCGCAAAGTTCGCGACGCACTTGCCGCGTATAACATCAACCCGGTCGTCACTTTAATCGGCGCGGACGCGAGAATAGAACATTTTCGGCATCCGGTTCCGACGTCGAACGTCTGGAAAAAAGTCTTGCTGATTGCGGTTTGCGCGAAACGCGAAGGCTTGATTGCCAGCCTGTCGCGCATCGCCTGCGTCGGAAAAATTCCCGACGCCTTGCAGCGCAAGACCGAAGCGGCGGCTTACGTTTTCGCCAGGCTTCTTTCGGAAACGAAAACCGGCGCGAGCGGCGAGCGGCTTTATAAAATCGCCGCCGCCGCTTACGCCGAAAAGGGTTTTGCCGGCGAGATAAACCGGCATCATCAGGGCGGCGCGACCGGCTACAAAACGCGCGAATGGGTCGCGCATCCGGAAAACGCGGAAATCGTCTTTAAAAATCAGGCGTTTGCCTGGAATCCGAGCATTACCGGAACCAAAACGGAAGAAACCTGTCTGGTTTTTTCCGACCGGATCGAAACGATTACGCAATCGGCAGACTTTCCACAGATTACGATTGAAACGGGCGGGCGCGAATATCCTTCTCCCGGTATTTTGCGTTTATAAAATACGGAAGCAGGTTTTGAGTATCTGTTTTAAGAGGCTTTTGACAAAGTATGACCCGCCCGCTGCTGGCGGCAGGCGGTTTTGACAGAACCAGAAAATCAATGCATTTGAGGTAATAAACAATGAAGGAAACAACCGGAAAAGCAGAATTTCCAAAATCGGCGGCGGACATCCCGGCAGTCGGCACGGGTTCGAGCGCGTTTGAATCGGCGGTGACGGCGACCGTTGACGACCGCCTGACGACGCGTATCGGCAAACGCCGCTGGCTGATTTGCGCTCTTTTGTTTTTCGCCACAACGATTAATTACATTGACCGTCAGGTTTTGGGAATTCTCGCCACCGACAATACTTTTAAAGCGGAAATCGGCTGGAACGAAGCCGAATACGGTTTCGTCAACACGGCGTTTCAAGCGGCGTATGCAATCGGACTGCTGGTCGTCGGCGGCTTGATGGACAAATTCGGGACGCGCAAAGGCTTCAGCGTCGCCATCGTTTTCTGGAGCATCGCGGCGATGGGACACGCGCTGGCGCGCTCGGCTTTCGGTTTCGGCGTGGCGCGCTTTACGCTCGGTTTGGGCGAAGCCGGAAATTTTCCCGCCGCCATAAAGACGGTCGCCGAATGGTTTCCGAAAAAAGAACGTGCTTTTGCGACCGGCATTTTCAATTCCGGCTCGAACGTCGGCGCTATTATCGCGCCTCTGACCGTGCCGCTGATTGCGGTTAATTACGGCTGGCAATGGGCTTTTATCATTACGGGCGCGCTCGGTTTTGTCTGGCTCGTTTTCTGGCTGATGATTTATCGCCGACCGGAAGAAGACCCGAAATTGACGCCCGCCGAGTTTGCGCATATCCAATCGGATTTGGAAGAGCCGGTGGCAAAAATTCCCTGGCGGCGGCTGCTTCCGCATCGACAGACGTGGGCGTTTGCCATCGGAAAATTCCTGACCGACCCGATTTGGTGGGTTTATCTTTTCTGGCTGCCGAAATTTTTGAACACGAAATTCAATTTAAACATTCTGGAACTGGGCTTGCCGCTCATCGTCATCTACGTCATCGCCGACGTCGGCTCAATCGGCGGCGGCTGGCTTTCGTCGCATTTAATCAATCGCGGCTGGTCGGTCAACGCCGGACGCAAAACGGCGATGCTGATTTGTGCGATCGCGGTCGTCCCGATTGTTTTCGCTTCGATGACCGATAATCTCTGGGTCGCGGTTTGCTTAATCGGGCTGGCGGCGGCGGCGCACCAAGGCTGGTCGGCGAATATTTTCACGACGGCTTCGGATATGTTTCCGCGCCAGGCGGTCGGCTCGGTCGTCGGTATCGGCGGCATGGCTGGCTCAATCGGCGGAATGCTCATCGCCAGCACGGTCGGGTTGATTCTGCAATACACCAACAACTCGTATTTCTCGGTTTTCATTATCGCCGGCTCGGCTTATCTGGTCGCATTATTGATTATTCACCTGCTGGCGCCGAATCTCGAACCGGCGCAGATTGAAAGCTCGCCGGCATAAAGCTTTATGAATAAATCCGAGGTCGTCAGCCAAATTACCGAAACCGGCGTGATTCCTGTGATTCGCGCCGCGTCTTCGGACGAAGCGAGCCGAGCCATCGACGCGATAAAAACGGGCGGCATCAATATTTTTGAAATAACGATGACCGTTCCCGGCGCGGTTCAGTTAATCGAAAAACTTGCCGCCGCGCATGGAAGCGAAGCTTTAATCGGCGCGGGGACGGTTTTAGACGCGGCGACGGCGCGCGACTGCGTCGATGCCGGGGCGCAATTTATCATCAGCCCGGCACTGAATCTCGATACGATTCTGTTTTGCAATCAAACGGAAACGGTCGTCATGCCGGGCGCGCTGACGCCGACGGAAATCGTCACCGCCTGGAACGCGGGCGCGGATTTCGTCAAGGTTTTTCCCGCCGGAGCGCTCGGCGGCGCGAGCTACCTGAAATCATTAAAAGCGCCGCTCCCGCACATAAGATTAATTCCGACCGGCGGAGTTTCCCTGCAAACGGCGGCGGATTTCATCAAAGCCGGAGCCAGCGCCGTCGGCGTCGGCGCGGATTTGGTCGATTTGGAGGCTTTGCGAAACAATCAGGACGATTTAATCGCCGAAAGAGCGCGCGAGTATCTGAAAATCGTCCGAAACGCGCGCGGGAAATAGAAAAACGCTCGTCATTCAAGCCGGGACGCTCTCCGATTAGGTCAAAACATCATCCGTTTAGGTCAAAACGCCAAACGTTTAGCCTCGAAACCCAAAACTTTAGGTTTCGAGGCTAAAGCATTAGGTTCGAGACCTAATCGTTTAGGTTCTGAACCTAATCGAAGCTTGTTTTAGCCGAATCGTTTAGGTTTCCGACCTAATGGATTAGGTTCCGAAC
>DASVRL010000181.1:0-3701 GCA_036388635.1 Pyrinomonadaceae bacterium | reverse complement strand
CGTTCTGGTTCAGATAGATATCGTTCTGCCGCAAGACCTGACTCAACACGCTGCGGACAATTCCGTTGTGATTGCCGTTGTTGCCGTTCCGGTTTAAATTCAGCGACAAATTCAAATCCAGAACCGTTGACTGCCGCGGCGTATTCGGCGGCGCGGAAAAATTTATATTACCCTGCGTCGAATGATTTACATTGCCTTGCGTCGAATGTTTTACCTGCCCGTAGGCGTGCGCATTACCGTGACCACTACTACTATTGCCGCTGCCTGGTGTCGAAGAATTTGCGTGCCCGTAGGCGTGACCTTGATTGTTGCTGCCTTGCGTCGAATGATTATTTATCCGGCTGTGCGCCGTCGTCTGATTATTGACGCCGGTTTGATTGTTAACGTCGGTCTGAATGTTTACGCTTGTCTGATTATTGTTGCCTGTCCGGTTGTTTCCGCCGGTTTGAGCGTTCGCCGAAAAATTAATGTTTATGTTTAACGGATTTCCGCCATTGTTATTTCCGCCGTTGCCGTTGCCGTTTCCGTTGCCGCGACCTTCGGCGCGACCGTAGGCATTTCCGTTGCCGTTTCCTTTACCGCCGCCGTCGCCGACCTCATTTTGATTCGATTGCGGCGCGGCTTGATTGCCGGAATTTCCCTGATGCACGCCGTGATTTCCGCCGTTGCCCTGATTTCCCTGATTGCCTTTATTGTGCGGCGCGTCCGAAGAACCTCTTTTATGATGTCCGTTATGATTGCCGTTTCCGCGTTGCGAAACCTGGACGCTGCCCTGCATCGAAGCGTGCGCCGAATTGCCGTTCCCGTGATTTCCTTCCGAATTTCCGTGCGCCGTCTGATTGTTTTGACTGCCGTGCGAATTATTTCTGCCGAGCTGCTGATTGACCTGCTGAAACGCTTCCGAACCTTGATTTTGCGAGCCGACCGACGCATTGATGCCGGCGTGAGCCTGCGACGACTTATTCGCTCCGCTGGAAGAAGCGGAAAGGTCGAGATTGGCTGAAGTTTTGACCGGCGGTATAGCCATAATTTTCAGGAAAAAACTAACTTCTTGTCGTCGTTTGTTTTCGCGCCGCTTCGCGCATCGAAAGCAGCAGCGCGCGGGCGCGCTGCGACGTCGGACGCTCGCCCTGCGGGTCTTTTTCCAGCGCGGCGCGCAAATCTTCGACGCCTTTTTTTACCTCGCCGCGCATTATGTAAAGCTCGCCGCGACCGGCAAGCGCATCGACGTTGGCGATGTTGTAGCGCAAAGCCGCGTCGTATTCGGCAAAGGCTTTTTCGTGCTCGCCCATCCGAAACAAAACCGCGCCGAGATGACAATGAAAAACGCTGTCATACGGGTCAGCCGCGACCAAGCCGGAATAAATCCGGCGCGCTTCTTCGAGCTTTCCGCGATTCATCAATTGATAAGCTTGCTGCGCGATTTTATACATCTCGTCGCGGCTTATGCCGACGTATTCGGCGAGCGTAATCTGCCCGGTCGCCAGTTTTTCTCTAGCCTGTTCGGAACGATACGCCGTCGCGGATTGTTTATTGTCGCGGTTTTCCTTCATCGCTAAAAGATAAATCGTGCGAAGCGTGATTTTTATTAAACACGCCTCGCACCTGGTCGTTAGATTTTAAACGTCTTACGCATAAACTGCGCGGTTTCGCTGAGCATACATCCGGTCGCTCAGATTCGCCAGCCGCGAAAGCACGTTGAACATCTGTCCCAGAAGGCGAAACGCCTGCGCCGTTTGATTGCGGTGACGCCCGCGGTCGTAACGATTGTCGGCGCGAAAATCGCTGCGGTTCGACACGTCGTCGTAATACGGGTTCGAGCCTAGTTCGTTCGGTCGCCAGTAATCGTTCCAGTTGTTGGACATATCGTTGCCCAAATCGCGAACGAGCTGCATCCAGTCAACCGTATCGTATCCGGAAAACGGGCGCGTGTTGCCCGCCGCGAGCGGATTGCCGAGCTTGAACGATTCGCCGCCGTTTTCGCTGCCGATAATTTCCTTGCCCTGATACGACCAGTCATCGGTTTCGCTGCCCATCACGAAAACGTCGTTGCCGCCGAAAGTGTTACTGTGCGCGTAGCCGTCCTGCGTCACCTCGCCGACGACGCCTTTGCCTTTGTCGATGCCGGAAACCGTTACGCGTTCGTTGCCGCTGATGATTTCCAGACCGGAAGTGACGGTCATTCCGCCGTTTCCGTAAGGCGCGGTCGAAACGTTAACGCGCGTGCCGTCGCCGAGCACGAAAGTCGAGTTGCGTTTGAAATCCCAAGTTCCGCCGTCGCCTTCCGCCACGTGCGGGTCGCCCCAGACGCGCGTCGATTTGCCGTCGGGACCGGTAATCGTCCATTCAAATTGCCCGGTCGCTTCGATTTTATAGCCGCCCGGCGTGGTTATCACGCCGCCGTCGGTTTTTAGGCTGCCCGAAGGATGCGTGCTGTCGTCCGGCGACGGCGGTATGCAGCCGCCTCCGCCCGCCCAGATGCCTTGCTGTTCGCCGGAATTGAATTGATTGCCGCCGAAAGCGTCGAACAAATTGGCGAAATCTTCAAAAATATCGGACAAAATCCCGTTAATATCCTGAAAAGCGACCGGATTTAGATTCTGAAAAAAGTTTGGTTCAGCGCCGCCCGCATTAAAATTAAAAATATTGAAATTTACGTCTCCCATTGCCTGAAGTCTCCTCTCCAATCAAAAATCATTTTGCTTTTCGAGTTTGGTCGCTTTCAGCTAGCTGATTTTATCTCCGGATTTACCAAACTGGTTTGCTTCTATGTTAATTATCGGCAGCTTTTCGGAAATGTTTCCTGTCCGAAACGAGATTTTTAGATAATTTTTAACCGCAGAAGGCGCAGAGAACACAGAAAAAGACAGAGAGAAAAAGAAATGAAACCACGGATGAACGCGAGATGAAAGCAGATAACAAAGATAACTACGGTATTGTCAGGTTTTTTCTAGTCGCAGTTCGGGGCGCCGAGAAAACACGGAAGCTGGTCGATAATGATGCCCGTCCACATCATTATGATGAGCGCCGAAAAAGCGACTCTGAGCAAAAGATTAAAAGGCTTTGCCGCTACGCCGTTTCCGGCTCGCAGGTTTTGCACGAGCGGCATCAGCAGCGCGACGAACGCCGCCGATAATAGCCACAAAAAGCCGAACAGCACAATAAAATCGTAGACGTTTCTTCGTGTGTTAAACGCCAGTTCGAAAATGACGAACGGAAGCACGATAAAAAAGCTGATAATCGCCGCTGTTTTTAGATTCGAGAGAATGTTTTTCATATAGTCTCCTTTGTCAATCTACGATTGATTTAACTCTGCGCCGTCAGTCGCTGATTTTATCACGAAGGCGGCAGAAAGCCTATATTAATGAGCCTTTGACGCAGGCGTTCGACCGCTTTGGCATGCAGGCGCGAAACCCACGATTTGTTGACGCCCATCTGTTTGGCAAGCTCGGTCGTCGTGATTTGTTTGAAATAAAGCGCTTCGATGAGATTTTTTTCTTTTGGCGGAAGCTCGCCGACGGCGTTTCGCAAAACGGCGATGGTGTTTTGAAATTCGACGGCTTTATCCGGCAGCTCGTGCGAATCGACGACGTCCGGCGCGTTTTCGTCGCTCAGGGAAAGCAGATAAGCCGGAATCAGCGAATCAATCCAACGCCCGACGCCCTGGATTTCTTCATCGACCGAGTTGGCGGAAGGATTTT
>DASVRL010000180.1:0-19652 GCA_036388635.1 Pyrinomonadaceae bacterium | reverse complement strand
ACCCGAATAATCTGACGCTGCTGGCAGGAATCTTGCGCGAAAACGGCTATCAGGCGCGCATCGCCAAAAGCGGCGCGCGGGCGCTTGAAATGATTGCTTTTCAAGCGCCCGAACTGGTTTTGCTGGACATCGAAATGCCGGAAATGGACGGCTACGAAGTTTGCCGCCGTTTGAAAGCCAATCAATCGTTGCAGGCGTTTCCCGTGATTTTCATCAGCGCTCTGGGCGAAACCGGCGACAAGGTGAAAGGTTTTGAAGTCGGCTGCGTCGATTATGTGACCAAACCTTTTCAGGACGAAGAAGTTCTGGCGCGCGTCGCCACGCAGCTTGAAATCTATCGCCTGCGACGTGATTTGGAGCGGCGCAACCTGGAACTGGCGCGGCGAAACGCCGAACTTGTGGAAGCGCACGAGCGGACGAATCGCGTCTTTTCGGCTTTGACCGAAACATTGCCCGGAAAGGTTCTGGACAACAAATACCGTTTGGATTTGAAAATCGGCACGGGCGGTTTCGGCGTCGTCTATCGGGCGACGCACCTGACGCTGGAAAGACCGGTCGCCGTCAAAGTTTTTCGCCCGACGCCCGGAAACGACAGTCCCGACGCGCTGGAAAGATTTCGGCGCGAAGGCGTCGCCGCCAGCAAATTCGTGCATCCGAACGCGGTCGAGGTTTACGATTTCGGCATTTCTTCAAACGGGATTGCGTATATCGTGATGGAACTCCTGCGCGGTTTTACGCTCAGCGAAACGCTGAGCAGTAAAGGCGTTTTGCCGCTCGAACGCGCGGTCGAGATAATCCTTCCGGTCTGCGCGGCGCTGGCGGAAGCGCACGCGGCGGGCGTCGTTCACCGCGATGTGAAACCGGCAAACATCTTCCTGCACCAGACAAAACACGGCGAGGTCGTCAAACTGGTCGATTTCGGCATCGCCAAGCAAACGCGGCTGGCAAACGAAAACGGCTTTGACGCGCCCGACACCGGATACGTGCTGGGCACTTCCGATTATATGGCTCCCGAACGCTTTCTGAGCGGCGCGTGCGATGGTCAGGTCGATGTTTACAGCCTCGGCGTGATGTTTTATCGAATGCTGGTCGGGCAGATGCCTTTTAAATCCGATTCGCCGAAAGCGCGCCTGCTCGACGAGGCGATACCAATCGGCAACTTCGATTCTTCGATTCCGCCCGAAATCCAGATTTTGCTCGCCAATATGCTTTCTAGAGAACCTTCCGCAAGACCGACGGCGGCGCAGTTGTCAGAGAAGCTTATGCATCTTTCCGAAACATTTGAAACCGTGTAGCCCGTTACACCGGCAACCGCGCCGCACGCACCGTCAACTGCAAGGCACGCACTGGCAACTGCGGTAATTACACCGACGACTGCGGCATTTGCACTCACGACCGCGCGGTTCGCACTGACAACTGCGCGGTTTACACTCACGACCGCAGCATTTACACTGGCGACCGCGAAATGTGCTTTTGCGCTTATTTCTTCGGCGGCTTCATTTCCCAGAGAACATTGACGATGACCCAGCGCCCGCCGAGCTTGCCGATTTGCATATAATCGACCCAGTCGCGCATTTCCAGTTTCACGACCGCCGAATTTTCCATCATATCGAGAATCGTCACGTCCTTTTGCTGCTGCTCTTTCGGCGTCTGTTTGCCGAAACCGCGCCGCGTGACCTGCACGAGCGTCAACGCGCCCATATTGTCGAGACGGCTGTTGCCTTTGTCGTCGTTGCGGACGATGCGTTTGGCTAAATCGGGATGCAGCGCGCGCTCCATTCGCTCGGCGTTGCCTTCGTACCAGCCCTCGGCGTAATCGAGCGCGGTTTGTTTAATCGCCTCGCGCGGTTCGGGGGCGGTCGTCGGAGCGGTTGTGGTCGTCGTTTGCGCCTGAGCGCCGAGCGCGCAGAAAGTTAAAACGATAAAAAGTATTAAAGCCGGTTTTTTCATTTTGTGTTCCTTTTTAATATTTATTGATTTTCCGGAGCCTCAAGGCGAGACTTTTTCGTAGACGAAATATGTGTCCTGAAACATATACGTGATTTCGCCGTTTTTGTTTTCGCGGAATCCGAGCCGTGCGTTTTTGAAACGATGAACGCGAAACGATGAATGATGAATTGCAAATTCCGCGTCTCAAATTCATCATTCATCGTTCATCGTTTCAAAACTCGTTCCATCACCGCCCGCATTTCCGCCTTTATTTACAAACTTTTTCATGATGATTTTTCGGGTTTCGCTAAGGTTGACATATTTCCGTCAACAACTTTGAAGCTGAGGGCGGCGCGCCCGGTAAATTCCCGAAAAAGCTTTTCGGCTTTCGGCGTGCGATTGCCGTTCGATTCGAGTTGCGCGCGAGTAAAGCCCAAATCGCGCAGGTTTTCAAAATAAAACAAAATCAATTCGTGGCGTTTATCGACCGCGTCGGTAATTCGCGCGTAGCGGGCAACGAGATAATCGTCTTCGACTTTCAAGCCGTTGCGGTCGAATAAGGCTTTGGTCACTTCCGGTTCAGCGCCTGGATTAGCGGCGATTCTTTCGGCAAAATTATAAACTCCGATGTCCGTCTGGTAATCGAAATTTCCGAGCCGCGTCGGATTTTTTACCTCGAACGTGTAGCCGCCTTTGACGCCCGGCAGATACGCCTCAAACTGCGCGATAAAAAGTCGCCGGATTCTTTTGCTTTCGTCGTGGTGCGCGTAAACGTAACGCTCGACGCGCGCGACGTTTTTCAAAATAAAATTCAAAATCCCGACGTTTTGCAATTGCTCGTCAACCTCGATGCGGACGCTCGGATTTTCCTGCGAGAAGATTTTATTTTTGGTTACCGAGCGCCCTTTGCCCGCGTTCGGCGAAACCTCCGGGCTTTGATTTTTCGGTTTCGGAACGTTCGACAAATGCGAGGCGACGACCTGCCAGCGCCCGCCGCGTTTGACGTAAGTGTCGGTGTAGCGGTTTTGCTCTTTCATCGTCTGACCGCTTTGCTGCCACTCGGATGTGACGCGCCCGATTAAAACGACCGTCTCGCCGTAAACGCGCGCCTGCACTTCTTCGGTGTAAAATTTCGGCGGCGGACTCGCGGCGCTGCGCGGCGCTTTTATCATATTCATAATTTGCGGCTTGGTTTGCATCGAGCCGTTCGTAAAAGTGATTGTAAAATCGTCGGCGACGATAGCTTCCATCGCTTTCGCGTCGTTCTGCTCGTAAGCGTCGAGCCACGCGCGCTCCAGTTTTCGCACTTCCTGTTCGGCATTTTGAGCCGTCGCGTAACAACAGGTCAATAACGTCAAAAGCAAAATCGAAAAGGTTTTTGATAAATTCATTGCGGTTTCTCGCCTTTGAAAAAAATTTGAATCGAACACGCGACAGCTTATTGCTATTTGCCAGCCGGCGCAACGATTTTGTGATATGCGGCTGGAAACGGGTGAGAAAGGGCGGAAACGCGGGAATTTTGGAACTTTAGAAGTGAGAACCGGCAACCGGGAAGTGACAATGAAAAACATTCTCGGTTTTCAGTTTCCGGTTCTCGGTTAAATCTAGAATTTTAAAATAGCTTCGAGATTTTTGCGGTAGCGGCGGCTTGATGAAAGCTCGGTTCCGTCTTGCAGAATGACGGCGAATTCGCCGTTAAAAAGCGGCTGCAATTCCTTGATTTTTTCGATGCGAACGATGGTCGAACGGCGGATGCGGAGAAAATCCGACGGGTTCAGCTTGCTTTCGATACCGTCCATCGTTTCGCGCAAAAGATGTTTTTCGCGCCCGGCGCGGATTTCGATGTAATTGCCCTGCGCGCCGATCCAGTCGATTTTGCGGGCGTCGATAAAAAAAACGCGCCCCGATTCTTTGACCGGGATGCGTTCCAGAAAAGCGTGCGGCGCATTTTGCGTTTCATTTTTTGCCAGACCGCGCAAAAGGTCGATTAATTCCGTTTCGATGGCGGGAGTTTCCCGCGCGCCGATGCGGCGGCGGACGCGTTCGAGCGTTTTCTGAAAACGTTCCGGGTCAATCGGTTTCAAAACGTAATCGAGCGCGCCCGCTTCAAAAGCCTGTATCGCGTGCTCGTCGTAAGCGGTGACGAAAACGATTTCCGGCGGATTTTTCGCGCTGACGCTGATTTTTTCGACGAGCGAAAAACCGCCGGCGAGCGGCATTTGGATGTCGAGAAAAACGAGGTCGGGTTTTTCGCTGGCGATTTTGGCGAAGGCTGTCTGCCCGTTTCCGGCTTCGCCCGCGATTTCAAAATCCGTCTCGCGCTCCAGCAGACGACGAATGCCGCGCCGCGCCAGCGGCTCGTCGTCAACGATTAATACGCGAATAATTCCCATTTTAATTTTGCGCGTCGCAGCGAAACGGAATCGACACTTTCACTTCCAAGCCGCCCGCGCCGGGCGAAACGATTTCAAAGCTATGCTCCGCGCCGTAAAGTTTTTCGAGTCGGGCGCGCGTGTTGGAAAGCCCGATGCCGCCGTTTGAATGGATTTTCGATTTCGCCAGACCCGCGCCGTCGTCGCGCACCGAAAGCTCGACGCGACCGTTTTGCCGTCGCGCCCGGACGCAAATCGTTCCGGCTTCGGCGCGCGGCGCGATGCCGTGTTTGATGGCGTTTTCGACCAGCGGCTGCAAAATCAGATTCGGCACGAGCGAATCCAGAGTTTCGGCGTCGACCTCGAAATTGACCCGCAAGCGGTCTTGAAAGCGCGTCTGCTCGATTTCCAGATAGCCGCGTAAGAATTCCAGCTCCTGCCGCAGCGAAACTTCCTGCGTCTTTTCGCTTTTCAGCGCGACGCGCAGCAATTCGCTCAGACGAATCAGCATTCGGTTGGCGGCATCAATGTCGTCCTGCATCAGCACGGAAATCGTGTTCAGCGTGTTGAACAGAAAATGCGGCTGAATCTGCATTTTCAAAGCATCGAGCTGCGATTGCGCCAGTTGAGCTTCAAGCTGAGCGGCGGCAATCTCAAGCTGCACGGCGCGGCGCTCGCGCTCGCGGTAGCGGCGGTAATAATCGTAAGTCTGCGTCAGCCCGACAACCGTTCCGTAAAGCAGAAGATTGATGTGAAATTCGGCGACAAACAGATTTTGAAACGAGCGCACGGGCGAAAACGGCTGCGTCGCGTCGCCCAACAGCGCTTGCCGGACAAACGTGTAAATCGCTATCTGCAAAGTCGAAATCACGCTCGCGGCGAAAAGATGAACGAGCAATCGTCGCCAAATCGTATCGCGCTCGACCGGAAAACGCTGCGCCAGATTGATGACCAGGGGCGTCAGCGGCGCCCAGATGTAAACGCAGCTCAGCCAGGCGACGAGAATTCTGCCGAAAGGCGACGGTCTGCCGACATAGGCGTAATTCAGATAAGCCTGAATCGAGAAAAAAAACGCCAGCAGCGTCCAGCCGGCAAAAATAACCGAGCCTTTTCCCGACACGCGGCGAAAAAAAGATTTCCCGTCCGAATTATTTTGGTCGTGCGGCGACATACAGCCTTATTATTACTCTCAAAAGCGATAAAAAAGTCAAATGAAAAAGTGGAACGCGGTAAACGGCAAGCGTTGAGTTGCAATCGAAAATAACGAACTCAACACTTACCGTTTACCGCGCTCCGCCCAAAGAACATCCTCTGCTAATTTAAGAAAAAGCTTGACTTATCCGGGGCAATTATTCAATACTCGTGCTGTTTTTTCTATCGTTCATTTTAGCCGGTTTACTCTTCACCGGTTCGCTTTTAGCGCGCATTTGCTCGCTCCCTGAGCAGATAACTTAACCAATCACGGCAAATTCTTGCCCATAAAGGAAAATTTATGCAGAAAATAAACAATCGAAATTTGTTTAATCGGATATTCGTGTCTTTGCAGGCAGGCTTCGTTTTCTTTTGCGTCCTGTCAGTCATCGGCTTAACGAACGCTTTCGCTCAGACGAACGAAGGTTTTGAAGCGGGCGGAAAAACTTCCTACGCGGCTGCCGGCGTCACGCTCGGTTCGGGAAGCTGGTATCTGGACGACGCTTTGATAGGCAATCTGGCGGGCGACGTCAAACTCGGCACGTATTCGTCGCGCGTCCGCAACACCGGCAAAGTGAGAATGAATTTTAACGTCTCAAATGCCGGAACGGTCGCCGTCAGCCACGCCCTCTACGGCTCGGACGGCTCGTCCAACTGGGAATTGTGGCAGTCGACCGACAGCGGCTCGAACTGGACAAAAGTCGGCTCGACCATAACGACCAGTTCCGCGACGCTTTCGACCGCTTATTTTACCGTCAACACGGGAAACGCCGTCCGCTTCGAGATTCGCAAAACGAGCGGCGGCACAAATCGTCTTAATTTCGAGGACGTTTCGATTTCCAATAATCCCAATTCCGCATCGGTTCACCTGACCTTCGGCAATCCGTCCAATGCTGCGACCGACACCAATTATCCGGCAAATTACCTGATGGTCAAAGACCAATACGTGACGTCACACGCCCGCGATAACGGGACGCCGAACTGGGTTTCGTGGCATCTGGACACGAGCTGGCTCGGCACGACGCCCAGACAGGACGATTTTCGCGGCGACAGCGCTATGCCGGCGGGCTGGTATAAAGTCGTCAGCACGAGTTATTCCGGCTCGGGCTACGACCGCGGTCATATGTGTCCTTCGGCGGACAGAACTTTGACCGTCGCGGATAATTCCTCGACGTTTCTGATGACGAATATGGTTCCGCAAACCGCCGACAACAACCGTGTCACGTGGGAAGGACTGGAAGAATACGCCCGCGATTTGGCGATCGACAACGGCGACGAGCTTTATATCATTTCCGGCACTTACGGCAACGCCGGCACGATAAATTCGGGTCACGTCGTCGTTCCGACCTATACGTGGAAGGTAATAATCGTTTTGTCTTCGGGCAGCGACGACGTTTCGCGCGTCACCGGCTCGACCAGAACGATTGCCGTCTGGGTGCCGAATCAAAGCGGCATCAACAGCGATTGGAAAACCTATCGCGTCAGCGTCGATTACGTCGAATTAATGACGGGTTACGACTTTTTCTCAAACGTCACGGATGCGACCGAAGCGGCGATTGAATCCGTGACCGATAGTTTGTAGACGCCGTTTTCGCCAACGTTTCAAATTCCAAAATCAAATGACGGCGGAAATTTTCAGCCGCGAACCCGCAAGTCTTAAACAAAAAAACAGCAGATATCTGAATCTGCTGTTTTTTTTGTTTTTAATTTGCAGCGTATTTATTTTTTCGGCACGTCGCTCTCGGCTGCGCCCTGTCGCTTGTTCGGGTCATTTTCTTCGACCGTGCCGCCGTCGCTCGCTTCGTGCATTCGCTGATTTTTTTTATTTTTGTCCTCGCCGTCTTTCTTCTGGCGTTTCTTTTCCGACATTTTTATTTTCCTCCTCCGCTGCTGGTTTTCTTTTGCGAGCGAGCCGCCTGATTTTTCTTATCGGGCGATTTTTCCACCTTTTGCGAACGCATATTTTGCGAGTCTTTATTTTCGCTCGATTTTTTCTGATTTTGTTTTTCAGTCATTTTAACCTCCTTGTTTGGCGTGATTAACGGGCGTCGCCGTCATCGTGTAACGAAGGAGCGCGCCGACGCCGCCGTAATCTTTCAGTAGATTTTCGTCCTCGATAAACGTGATATTATCCGCCGAAGAGAGCGCCTGCCGCACCAGCTCGTCGACGACTTCTTCGGATTCCTGCGTATTCGGCAGCTCATCTTCGTCAGCGCCGGGCGCGTAAATTTCCAGAACTTTGGCGACCTTTTTGCGGTTATATCGAATCACGTCCAGATTCGCGCTTAAGTAAAGCTCCTGCACCTGCCCGTTTTGCAGCGCTTCGAGCGTTTTTTCCACGCCGACCACGCCCAAGCCGCCGTCGTAATTTTGTTCGAGCAGCTTTTCGATTTTTTCCATATCCGTGACGGAATTGTATTTTTGAATCGCCTCCTGCGTCGCTTCAAACAATTCATCTTCGGAAGTAGTGACCGGCAGATTCAAAACATCAATCACTTTTTCGTCCAGTTCTTTCGACATTTCGCCGCGCAGAATCGGAATTATCACGGCTTCGTTGCCGCAGAGAATAATGCGCTTGACGCCGTCGTCGCGGACGATTTTTTCCAATTCCTCGATGCACTCTTTGGCGTGCTGTTTATGAAAATTGTCGATGTGCCGTTGATAACGCATCTGCGACCAGCCGCCGACTTCCGAGCGATTCGTTTTCGTGCTCTGGATTTCTTCGTGACTAAAGGTTTTTCCGCGCCCGAAAACGTAAATCTGCGCCTGGTTGGTGTCCGCCAGAATAGCGGCGTAGCGCGGGTAACGGTCGCGCAAATGCGCCAAAGGATAAAGATGCGGGCGGTCGGAGACGAAAAAGTAATCTTCGTCAATCGGCATATCCAGCTCGACCGTCTCGAAAAAATCATCGGCAGCCGCGCAGGCAAAAATCGCCACGCCCTGCGCCGTCGGTCGAACCGTTTCGAGATATTCCAGAATTTTTTTCGCGTCGCGGTCGAAGCTTTCGCGCTCGGAAGATTCTTCCGCGTAGTTTTTCGCGGCGTCGCTGAGCTGCGTTCGAACGTAAACGTCAAAAGTTCTTTGCCCGTTTTCGTTGACCTGCGCGTTCAGATAAAAATTCAGAAACGGAAAACCGGTCGGCTCGAATCCGGCAAGTTTTTGCAGTAAATTTTTCATAGATTTTTTCCTCAGGTAAAAGGCGCGTGAACTTAACCGCTCACGCGCCCGCGTTTTCGATTAAAATTAAGCCGAAGCGATGCGGCTCGTCCCGCCGGAAGCTTCTCCTTTCAGGGCTTCGATTTCGTCGCCCATCGTTTCCAGCGTTTCTTCGCCGAGCAGTTCTTCCGCTTTCGGAAACATCTCGCTTTCTTCTTCTTCGACGTGATGCTGAACGCTTTCTTTCAGCTGCGCCAGCAATTCCTGAAATTCTTCGTCGCCCGGATTCAAGCCGGTCATATCTTCCAGCAGCTGCTTGACTTCGTCGTGTTCCGAATAAGCTTCTTCGGTCAATTCCTCGGTTTCTTCAAACTGATCCATCGCCGGATAAAAGATTTGTTCTTCGGCTTCGGCGTGCAGCGTCAAAGAAGTTTTCAGTTTCAGAAAAGTTGCGCTATAAGAACCGGCAGTATCGCCGCTCGCGCCTTCCAGCTCGGCAATCAGGCTGTCCACTTCGCGGTGGTCTTGTTTTAAAAGCTCCGTTGCGTTCATCGTTTTTCTCCTTAAAAAATATAAAAATTTCGTTTGTGAAAGATTGCCGATTGCAAAAGCTATGCCTGTTTTTTTAAAAACCGGCGGAAGTATTAACTTCAATAAAAAGGCGAATTAAAAAAATATATTTTGTTATGCGCCCGAAAAGGAAATCTGCCGATTGCCTTAATTTAATACGCTCTTTCTGTATACTATTCTTTCACTGGCGGCGGAAAAATCCGGCAAATCTTTGAATAACGGGCAGTTTCGCCGAATCTGCGGCGCGGGAACGATTTTTGCAAACATAAAATTTCTACATAAAAAATTATAAAAAAGTGCAAGGAGGCTACAATGAGCAATCAACAAAACGACCCGCAATACGGAGCCGATTATCACGGAAATATACAAATCAGCGGCAATGAAGAGATGCCGAGCGGCAGCGAGCAGCCGAATTCGAAAAGAGACCAGCAGTTTGTCTCGGCGGAGCAGGCGATAAAATCGAGCAGCGGCACCGCTGGCGAAGGCGACGAGCAAAGTCAGCCGGACATCGAGCCGAGCGAAACGGGCAGCGGGCAGTCAGGCACGGAAAACCAATCGGGCGACCCCGGACGCACGCCCGGCAAAGCCGAAGGCGATGACGACAGCTCGGCTGAATCGCAAAATAACCAGCAAAGCGAAGACGTGGAAAATTACGAGCAGACCAAAGAAAAGAAAATTGCCGAATCGGTTTCCGTCAGCAGTTAGAAGCTGTTTGAAAATAAAAAGTCCCGCTTTACGTTTCTTTAGCGAAAAACTTCGCGTTCTTTGCGGTTAAGAATTTTTTTAACGCAAAGGACGCCCGCTTAAGGAGAAGAGGCAAAGCGCGCAAATTGATTTTCCAGCTTGAGAGAAAAGCTGTGTTGCGGTATTGAGCTTAAAATTTTGAAAGGAAATTTCGTGAGATTATGCAGAATATTCCGAACCCGGACGTAAATTCGCCGGACGTCGACAGCACAAATCAAAACAACACCGATATTGAGCCGTCGCGTTCGGACAAAAGCGACAAAGCGATTCCCGTTCCGCCGGACGAGCAGCCGACGGTTCCGATTGAAGACCCGCCGGACGAGCAGAACAAGCCGCCGATCGGCGAGGATGAAAACGAGCCGGAACGAATCGTTTAAAAACCGGCTGAAAAAAACCACAGACCAAAGATTTTTAATTTTTGTCTGTGGTTTTTTTATTGCGGCGAGCGAATGAGATTGTTTGTAGTTATTGGATACGACGCGGCGCCGATTCGTATCTTATCCGTACGAATATTTCCTGATTGGGGTCTGGCACTAGTCTTGCAGAACTCTCGGTTTCCTATTTTGAAACCTTGTCGGAAGGAGAAAATCCGCGCGTATCGGCAAAATGCCTACGCCGGAGAATATTTGTTTAACGCCGAATGATTCTCAGCAAAGTTCGGCGAAAACTCTGCTTCTCGGCGGTGAAATCAGTTAGATTATAAAATTTTGAGCAAAGGGGAAATCTGTAATGAAACTAAGTCTGAAAAAATTAAACGAACAGGTTCTGGTAATAACGGGCGCAACCAGCGGCATCGGCTTGACGACGGCGCGGATGGCGGCTGAAAAAGGCGCGAAACTGGTTCTCGTGGCGCGAAACGGAGATGCTTTGCGCGAGCTTGCCGACGAATTAAGCGCCGGCGGCACACGCGTAATTTATTCGATTGCCGATGTCGCCGACGAGACGGCTGTCAGACGCGCGGCGGAAATAGCGAAAGCGAATTTCGGCGGCATCGACACTTGGGTAAACAACGCGGGCGGCTCGGTTTACGGGCGGATTATGGATGTGCCGACCGAAGATTTGCGCCGCTTGTTTGAAACGAACGTCTGGGGCGTGGTCAACGGTTCGCGCATTGCCGTCGAGCATTTGCGCGAGCGCGGCGGCGCGCTGATCAATATCGGCAGCGAGGTCTCGGACGCGCCCGTGCCTTTGCAGGGAATGTATTCGGCGTCGAAACACGCGGTCAAAGGTTTCACCGACGCGCTGCGGATGGAACTCGAAGCGGACGGTTTGCCGATTTCGGTGACTTTGATTAAACCGACCGCCATCAACACGCCGTTTGCCGATAACGCGAAAAATTATCTGCCGTACGAGCCGCAATTGCCGCCGCCGCTTTACGCGCCGGAACTGGTGGCGGAAGCGATTCTGCACTGCGCCGAAAATCCGGTGCGCGATTTCTTTGTCGGCGAGATGGCGAAGGCGCATTCTTCGATGGCACTGAACACGCCGCGTCTGTTCGAAAAAATGAACGAAGCGATGATTGATTCGATGCAGAATTCGGGCGAGCCGGCGCAGCCCGGTCGTCACGACGGGCTTTACAAAACCAATTCGGATTTGCGCGAGCGCGGCGCGCCGGAACGCTTTACGCTGGAAACGAGCGTTTACCAAAAGGCGAAAATGCACCCGATTGTCACGGGCGCTCTGGCGGTCGGCGCGGGATTGGGACTCGCGGTTTTGCTCGGCAGGCGCAAGGCAGCCAAAAGCGACGGCGCGCTGCCGGATAATTTCTCAAAAACCAGCTTGCTCGACATTCGCGAAAAAATGGAAGTCGTCGGTGCTGACAATGTGCCGGTCGGTACGGTCGACCGCGTTGAATACGGAGAAATCAAGCTGGCTCGCAAGGATTCGCCCGACGGGAAACATCATTTGATTCCGGCGGATTCGGTCGAAGCAATCGACGGAAATAAAGTGATGCTGTCGCAGACCTCCGAACAGGCGCGGCAGATGTGGCGAACAATCGACGACAACGCCGCCGATTCAGTAACTGTTGATTCGAAAAAGATTGAGCCGGGCGCATCAAATCAGCAGACCGACACTTTGTCGAAAAGCCGCGGCAGCGGAAGTTAAACCGTAAAAAAGCCAGTCGCGAAAAATCGCCGGGCTTTTAAAAGCCCGGCGATTTTTCATTAGAGCGCGTTTCAAAAATTATGTCTCGATTGAGCCGGAATACAGTTAAGCGTAATTATTTTTCAGCTATATTCCGATAAAATTTCCGACCGGATTTAGCTCAGATGAAACGAGATTTAAACTTAGCTTTCGAGAATAAGCAAAAAAAGGCGAAGTCCGTAGACTTCGCCTTAACTTTTCTTCAACGTTTATTTATTGAAGAATTCTGAAAGTAACGCTTCTCAGCAAGGGGTTAACCGTGAAGCGAACCAATCTCGTTACTCCGAGAGAACCTGCCGCGCCGCCGGTCGTCGCCGTGCTGGAGCTGCTGCCCGTGCGGGTTCCGCCGTTTTCGTTCGGCGAGCCGTTCGGCAGAAGCTGCGTCGTCGCGATGTTAAAGGTCGAAGGACCGTTGGCGAATCCGAGAACGCGAAGAATGTACTTCGTGTTCGGCTGGACGGACGACGAAACGAATTCCGTGGCGGTTGCACCGGCTGAACGCATCAGCACCTGACCGCTGACCGTGCGGAGTTCGAAATCCAAATCGACCGCCGTCGGAGACGTTAAAGCCGCTTCCAGGAACAGAGCATCGGATTTCGTCGTGATTTCGACATCTTCCCAGGTGATTCCTTTAAACGTCGGGTTGCCCCAGGTCGCGCTGGTTCCGCCCGTCGCCGTCGGTTCGCCTGCCAGCAGCGTTCCTGTTTTCGCTTCGTTATAAAGCGAATAAACTACCGGAGCCGGCGGGTCAGACGTTCCGTCGCCGCCCTGGGAACCTGTTCCGACGGTTGCGCCGCCGAAAGCACCGCCGCTGATTTTCGCGTCAAAGCTGAACAACTGAGCGGCGGGGTCGTTAAACTCCAGACGTTTGGCGTTTGACGTTGTGCCGAGCGGCAGCGTCTGGTTGTAGACGAAAGTGTTGCCGTTGGCGTCGGCGTTCTTCACGGTTACAGTCGGATTCGAAATGTTCGTGATTTGGAACGAAATCGGACCGTAAATCGTTTTGTCGGTCGAGAATGCGCCGCGAGCGTTCGTCAATTTGTTATCAAAAGCCATCACGCCGTTCGAGAACGTAATGTTCGAGATAGCCGAGTCGATCTGCTGCGTCAAATCCTGCTGCTGGTAGGTGGCGCGCGACGAGCCGCTCAGATTCGAGAAGCCGAGCTGACCGCTTCCGTTAACGCCGACGGCGCGGACTACGTATTCGTGGTCGAACAGATTGCTCAAGCCGACGGGCGCAAACACTTCGTAAATGGCGCCTTTGTCTTCAAAAGAAGCCTGGTTGCCGTTGACGAACCCGACGTGGCGGAAGCCTGTGGTCGAGGCGTCGCCGTCGGCGAATTCGCGTTTGCCGTTCGGCTCGCGGCGATTTTCAAAACCGATTTTCCGTTTCAGAACCTGATACGAAACCGCTCCCGGAACCGCATCCCAGTCAACTCTCAAAGAATTCGGGCTGGTCGGGGCGACGCGGACGTTGGTCGGAACATTCGGAGCCGCCTGATTGCCGACGAACGGAGTGACCTGCGTCGAAATCGTCGCTTTGCCGCCGGTTACTTCGAGCGCATTGACGCCGAGTTCTTTCGCCGCAAAGATTTGTTCAATCAAAGAGCGGTGTTTGCCGGGCGCATCCGGGTCTGACGCATCTGTCGAGTAAAGCATCTGGTCGGCGACGATCATCGCGTCTTTGGCTTTAACCAAACTGTCCGGCGCGGTCGTGCCGAGAATGTACATCGAACCGAGAAAGTCGCGCTCGAAAATTTCCGTGCCTTTGGTGACGACTTTCAGAGCCTGACCGTCGATCGGACGCGGGCGTTTGTACGACGTCTGCGGGTAAACGCGGTTCAGCATTTCGCGGACGTCCCACATCGTCGACATATAGATTTCGCCGTCGCGGTGTTCTTCAAATTCGTAGTTCGTGCCGTTTTTATACGTCGCGATGTCCGAGTATTTCAAGGTCGAGCGAGCCGAGCGGATGTAGGCAATCGAGTCGGGATTGCGTCCGCGGTCGCGATAAAGTTGACGATAGCCTTTGGCATTGACGACGTAATCGCCCAGAGAAGCGTTGTCGGTAATCGTGAACGCCCACATATCCGCCTGACCTTCGTTCAGCGCCGAGCCTTCCGTTCCTTCCAGACCGGCAATCGGGCTGGTGATGGCGTGCATTCCTTCGTGGTAGGGAACCGTGCCTTCGAGCGCGAGGTCGTTCAAAAGATAGCCGTGACCGTAGAAAGTCGGGTTGACGACGACCGGCGATTTTTCGGCGGTGACTTCTTCAATCAAGCTGGTGACGTTGACGGCGATGGCGTTGTCCAGACCGAGAAGCTTTTTCGATAAATCCGGGTCGGTCGGACTGGGAACGGGACAGTTTGC
Source organism: Pyrinomonadaceae bacterium (assembly GCA_036388635.1). Classification (GTDB taxonomy): domain Bacteria; phylum Acidobacteriota; class Blastocatellia; order Pyrinomonadales; family Pyrinomonadaceae; genus JALZHR01. Next base: position 5,175 of record DASVRL010000180.1, on the reverse strand, counting down.
CGGGCAGCCCAACAGCGGCAGCACGGCGTAAATGTTCGGGAAGTGAACGGTCGCCGGAAGCGGAATCGTTTTGTTCGGATATTCATCCGGGAATCTGCCTTGCAAGCCGTTCGTGTTGTCGCCCGCAACGTGCAGGTAATCGACGTATTCGAGCAGGTAAGTGACGAAGAAGAAAGCATTGATTTCGTCCTGGTGCTCGGCTGGTTCGGCATATTGATCCTGCTCGTTAGTGCGTCCTTCAAAAGCGGTCGGATTGTCCTGGCGGAAGTGCCAGGTTCCGAGCGCCGCCTGTGCGAAAGGCTGTTTGGTCGCAAGCACGTTGTTGACAAGCGCGTGCGTGCCGGTCAAAGTTCCGTTCAACCCGGTCACGACGTTCTGCTGGTCGAAAGAACGAAGCTTGACGCGCTGCTGTCCGCAGGGAGCCATCACGTTCTGTTCGTTTAAACAATCTTTAATAATCGACTGGTCTTTCAGCTCGGGCGTAATGTCCGGGTATTTCGGATAGATGTCAGCCGTAAACGGATGAACCGGGTTCTGCTGGAAGTTCACGAAATCTTTGCGGGCGACGATTTCGCCCGTGTGCGCGTCAATCGAATACGCGTACAAGCCGAACGGATTGGTGGACATTTTCGCTACTTTCCAAACCAGCTTGTAACCGTCAGCGGTCGGGTAAATGCCGAGCTTCGGCTGGATGCCGTTAACAATCTGCGTCTGTTGCGAAACGACGTTCAAAGCCGGTTGAAACAGGTTCGACGCGGAACTGACAATATTATTGGAGTATCGCGCCAAGTCCGAATCAACCGTCGCGCGTGCCTGTTCGGCGGAAATTGAAGGCGTCGTATTAACGTTGACGTCGCGGAAGAACGGTCCGGAAGCCATAATGACCTGCTTGTTGGCGTTCATCACGACGCCGATGCCGCCGTCTTTCACGTCAATACCGTTGAAAGTCTGACCAAAGCGCAAAAGGTAACCGCCGAGCGCCTCGCGCTGGCTGAAAAGTTTTAAATCACTAACACTGCTGACGCCGAAAGCGGCTGCGTTTTGTTGTATAAAGGCGCGCCCGGCTTCTTCGGGCGTTCCCGAAAACGGCTGGCTGGCGAAATCGTAGACCACATCGGGCGAGCCGCCGAACGCATTCCAGCGAACGGTCATATTAGACGCGTTGGTCGAAGTTTTCAAAGTGTTCAATGCCGCGAGCTGGTCGCTCGTCGCGGTGCGCAGACCGGCAACCGTGCTCGTCAAGTTCAAATCGAAATTCGCCGCCGGGCGATAATACAAACTGCTTGAATTCGCGCCCGGAGCTTGATTGCCCGACGCTTCGGCAGTAGTGCCGAACGGAATATAGAGACCCGTTATAATAAGTGACCAAAACAAAAATACCGCAATAAGCTTGAATCCTGCTTTTTCCGTTAATTTACTGTTGACCTTGCCCTTCATTTCATCCTCCAATGGAAACTAAAAATAATTTTTGCTAACTGTCATCAAGATAACTTTTTCGACTTGAGAAAGGCTTGAATGGGCTGAGCCTTCCGACTTGAGGCGAACTTGAGAAACTCTTGAAGGCGAAAGAATAAGGGATAAAGGAAAGAAAATCTTGAGTTTTAAGTGTCGAGGGTTGAGCTTGTCGTTTAGCTGGTCATTCAAAATTCAACCCTCGACACTTAAAACTTTTTCTCTTTATCCTTTATCCCTTATCCTTATCGCCTTTCAATTAACCGCCCGTGGTAAACAACTGGCGATAGCTGTTCAGTTTGACTGCCAGCGTCGCGCGGTTGACGGTCGTACCGGGCTCGAAGCGCGGTCCGGGAAGAACCTGGAATTGTCCCGGAGCGGTTTCGACAACCTGAGCCGGAAACGCTTCGAATATGCCTTTGTCGATGGCAATCTGAACGTAGCCGCGAAGCTCCGCAGGAATCTGCGCGTTATCCGAAAGAACCGTGCCGTTGTAAGTCACGTCCGTATTTGCCAGGTTGCGGGCTTGCGTGTCATAGCCGAGAGCGCGCACGAAAGCGACCGCCAAGTCCATGCGATTGACCGCGCCGTTCGGGTAGAAATTTTCGTCTGCGGTCATCAGTCCGTCCGGAACGAAATTGAAATCGCGCAAAGTCGAACCGTTTGCCGTGACGGCTTCGGCGATTCTGGCGAGGTCGCCCGAAACGTCGCTGAATCTGGGCGTTGCCGACAAGGTCTGGCGAAGCGAAGTGTTCAAAACGAGCGAGCGGGCAAAATCTTCGCGCGTCACCGTGTCGTTCGGTTTAAAAGTGCCGTCCGCGTAGATGTCGATCACGCGATTTTTCAAAGCCGCTTCGATTGCCGCCTGTTGCGGGTGTCCCTGGATGTCCGCAATATTCGGCAAAGTGTATTTAATCTGCGTGACATTGCCGTCAACCGGTCCGGGCATCGCCACCTGAATCGGCGAAGAAGCCTGCGGAGCCGCCGTCAAACCGCGCGCGCCGCGAACTTCCAGCGTCCACGTTCCGGCTTCCGGATTCGGGACGATAATCTGGCGTTTGTCCGTGCCGATAACCGGATATTCGATGGCGGTCGAGTAATTGACGCCGCTTGGGCTGGTGATGCGGATGCCGACCAGATTGCCCGTGCCGCCGGCGATAGTGTCGACCGTCGCGAAAACGTCCAGCACGTTCATTCCCGGCTCGACCGTAAAGGTCGTCGCGTTGGTCGAAGTCGTACCGGAAACCGCCGGGTTGAAATCGAGATGGAAATTCTGCTGCGCCGGTCGCTGTTCGCCGAAGACGGCGTTAAAGCTGACGTCCTGAAAATGCGCGTAGTTGCGCGAGCGATTGAAAACTTTATCGACGGCGGCGTAAGCATTGATAAAGCCCGCGCCGACTTCCCAATCTTCGCGTCCCGGCATTTTGCTGGCGGTCGAGGTCAGAATATCTCTGATTTCGTCGGGCGTTAAAGTCGGGTCGGCGTCGAGCATCAGCGCCACCACGCCCGCGACATACGGCGTCGCCATCGAAGTTCCGTAAATCTGCGTGTAGAAGGGAATCATTCCAGGCGCCAGTTCCGTGTCGTTGGTTGCGCCGTTAGCGACCAGATTAGAGGTCGAGCGCGTCGAGATCATGTCAATCGTGAATCCGGCTCTCTCTAAGCTGCTTTCAAACGCGCGTCCTTTGCCGGGCGCCGTAATCGTCGGCGCGTTGTAATCGTCGAGCGGGTCATTGTTGTTCAAACGCTCGGCACGCGGAACGCCGCGCGAGGAAAAATCGCCGAGTTCGCCTTCTTTCGTTCCGGCGGCGACGCCGATAACCCACGGCGCTTTGGCATACGGGTTATAGGTATCTTTCACCGGACCGGCGTTTCCGCCCGCGAAAAGCACCGTCATATTGCGGTCGTAAGCCATTTTGCTGGCAATCGCCATCGGGTCGTTCGGGTCGAACGGTCCGTCGCCGCCGTAAGAGTTCGAGACGACGCGGATGTTGTAGCGATATTGATTCGCCAAGCCCCATTCCCACGCCGCCAAGCCGTTAATTACAAAAATTCCCGCGCCCAAGCCGGCGCCGATGATTTTCACGCCCGGCGCGACGCCCGGATAAAGCCCGCCCGAGCGAACGCCCGTGCCGCCGATAATTCCGGCGCAGTGCGTTCCGTGTCCGACCGACTGGTCTGTGTTCGGAACGTTTTCAATCGAGACGTTCGGCGTAAAGCCCGGCAGCGTTCCGGCGGCGACCGGCGTCTGCACGTTCTGGATGACTTTCGTGCCGAACTGCAAATCGGCGTGCGTCGCGTCGATGCCGGAATCAATCACGAGAACCGAAAAATCGCCTGCGCCCGAAACGGGTAAGCCGCCGTTTCGCACGGCGAAGAGCCGGTCGGTTTCGACGCGCGCCGCGCCGCCGACTACGCGAGCCTGATGCATATAGTAATGAAGACGGTCGTTTGACCAGATGGAGCGCACCGCTGAATTATTCGCCAGCGCGCGAACCTGTCCGGCGGTCATCGGCTGCGCGACCATTCCCAGAGTCGGAAACGTCTGCCCGCCCAAAACGCCGACGCTTCGCAAAATGTTCAAATGCGAATTTTGCAGTCCGTTGTTCGTCTTAAAAGCGACGACGACCATGCCGACCTGCGCGGTGTTGGCGAGACCGTTCAACTTACTTTGCAATGTCGGGCTCAACTTGGCGGCGGCAAAGCTCTGTCCGAAAAGGACGCCGACCAGCGCGAAAACAAATATCAATCCGAAAAATCTTCGCCGTAACGTTTGGCTTACTCTGAATTTCATCTCTCATTCTCCTCAACAAAAATTTGAAAACTGTATGTTGAAAAGATACCGCGCCGGCTTTGAGAAATACTTGAGCCTTAAATACGTTTTAAGATTGACCTATTAGTTAGGTTTTATGCGGGTTTCAGAACACTTGAGGGAAACTTGAGGCGGGCAAATTGCGGAGCGCCGGAGATTTGAGATTAAATGTCGAAGACGAAAGAGACCAGCGGTCGCCAAGCTTTTGAGTGAAAACGGAAAAAATCAAAAATTGAATGGCGGGATTCGGTTAATAGCCGAGCCGACAATTAGTTTGTTTTCCAAAGACCGGCTTTTAAGCGGTTTGTTATATGCGTTTTACTTTAACTTGCTTTCTGTTTTTCCAGCCAAGTAAGTGCGGAAAATATAATCGCTTTTTTGATAGGCGACGTGGCACGACTGGCAGTTTTGCAAGTTTCCGCGTCCTTCGACTTTGGTTCCCGTGCCGTCCGCGACCATATATTCCCAATCGCCGTTTTCGGGGTTGTAACCTTTCTTCTGTTTTATCATCACGGTCAGCAGCTCGGGCGTCCGGCTTTTTTCGTCCGGCAGTTTTTCCTTCACGATGACGGAGCCTTCCGGAAATTTAGGATTTTTCTGTTCGAGCATCGCCCGGCGCCCGATGTCGTTTACGTAAACGGTAAAATATTTGTCCCGGTGCGGATTCGTCTGTCCGTCGATAATCACGCCGTTCGATATCCAGAGCGAACAGGACGCGGCGACCCGTTCGGGCATTAACTGCGGCGTCGAATTAACTTTCGTCCAATTCCTGTAACCTTCGATTTCCTTGATTTGTTTGTTTTTGGTTTGCGCGGAAGAAGTTTCATTATTCGCCCAAAAGTTGATAATGAAAAAGAGCGCGCCCAAAAGCCAGACGACTAAAATTACAATTTTGAATTTTTGGAATTTCA
>DASVRL010000179.1:0-4478 GCA_036388635.1 Pyrinomonadaceae bacterium | reverse complement strand
GATTGACGGCAGTTATCACGCGGTCGATTCGGACGAGCATTCGTTTCGCGCCGCCGGTCGCAAAGCTTTCCGCAACGCGATGGAAAAAGCCAAGCCGACTTTGCTAGAACCGGTGATGGACGTCGAGGTTTTCTGCCCGATGGAAGTTTCCGGCGATATTATGGGCGATTTAAACTCGCGGCGCGGCAGAGTTCAGGGAATGGAAACGCGCGGCAAACAGCAGGTGATTAAAGCCCAGGCTCCTTTATCGGAAATGCTCGATTATCAATCGAAGCTGAATTCGATGACGCAGGCGCGCGGCTCGTATCATATGCAGTTTTCGCATTACGACCCGCTGCCCGGCAATCTCGCCTCGAAAGTCATCGAACAGGCGCGCGCCGAAGGCAGAATCCGCACGCACGAAGAAGACGAGTAAACAAAGACAAATCGATTGTCAAAAAAGGACGGCAGCGCTGCCGTCCTTTTTTTCTTTGCGATTAAACTCATTATTTCAGACTTCATTGCTATCGGATTCAGTGTGGAATATAATTGACCCGATTTCCGTTTCAGCCTGCCGAAGCCTTTACACTTAAAAGTTTGCGAATAGTTATATTTTTCGTGAGGAGAAAAACCGATGCTCTCGTATCTGCCGCTAAATGTTTCCGGATTTATAAAATTGACATTTGCTTTTGTCTGGCTGGCGCTGTTCATTTTGCTTTTTAACTTTCCGTCTCGCGCGGCAAGGGCGGGTGATTTTGACTCGAGCTTCGGAATGGGCGGAATGGTCGGTTTACAGGAGCCGCACCGGTTTCTCGAAGTTGCGCTTCAACCGGACGGGAAAATTCTCGCGCTGGGTAATACTGCGACAGGAATACCCTTCAACATACGCTATCCGGTTTCAATAATGAGATTTCAAGCAGACGGAAACGTGGACGCGAGCTTTGCCGCGAACGGAAAACTGCGTCCGATGGTAGGCGCAGATATTTTGGAGAATGCGTCGTTTGCGCTTCAGCCGGACGGGAGAATCATTGTCGCGGGCGTGTCGAGCCCAGGCACGTCCGGTCCGTATGCTTTAGTCGTTTTTCGTTATCTGGCAAACGGTCAAAGCGATTCGACCTTTGGCAACGGCGGCATAGTCGGGTTTTTCCCGGACGGAATTAAGTCGGTCAGAGATGTATTGATTCAACCGGACGGTAAAATACTCGTCAGCGCTTATCTATCGACGGGCGCGGCGGGAAACTCAGCCCTTTGGCGTTTCAATGCGGACGGAACGCTCGACACAGGATTCGGCAGCGGCGGACTTGTCACGCCCGGCAGCGGCAGCGACCAGACGTTGAATCACGTTCCCAACGCTCTGCTTTTACAGCCCGGCGGCAAAATTCTTATCGTCGGCTTCGGCAGCAACAGCTTTATTATTCTACGTTACAACGCGGACGGCACGCTCGATACGACATTCGGAAACGGCGGAAAAACTCTGACACAGATTCAGGACGGAAGCTCGGCGATGGACGCGGCTTTTCAGCCGGACGGAAAAATCGTTCTCGCCGGCAACTCTAGGGACAACGCCAATAATACATCAAATATTGCGCTGGCTCGTTACACGGCTGAAGGCGCGCTTGACGCTTCTTTCGGCAGCGGCGGAGTTGTTTTCACCGGCAGCACCGCCGCCGGATTTTACACCTCGACCTTAGCGGTGGTAATTCAATCGAACGGAAAAATTATTATCTGCGGTTATCGCCAATTCCCGCAATTTCAAACGCCTGCAATGCTCGCCAGATTTAATCAATCGGGAACGCTCGACACTTCTTTCGGCGTCGGCGGCTACGTTCTTAACCAGTTTTTTTCAGAAGGACACGCCGTAACTAATGATATGGTATTGCAGCCGGACGGAAAGCTCGTCACTGTCGGCAGCGGGCGCAGTGATAAATATTCCGCAACTGCTACACTGATGCGCCATCTGTTGAACGAAACGCCGGATTTTGATTTCGACGGCGACGGGAAATCGGATGTTTCCATCTTTCGCCCGAATACTTTCTCAGAATGGTATTGGCTGAACAGTTCTAATAATCAAAGCAACGGTCTGCAATTCGGAAACGGAACGGACAAAATCGTTCCGGCTGATTTCGACGGCGACGGCAAATCTGATATTTCGGTTTTTCGTAATGGAGATTGGTATCGAGTGAACAGTTTTGATAATTCTTTTGTCGCCGTGCATTTCGGTCAAACGGGAGATTTACCTGTTCCATCTGATTACGACGGCGATGCGAAAGCGGATTTGGCGGTTTACCGGGCAGGCGACTGGTATATCCTCAACAGCTCAAACAATTCCTTTCGAGCCGAACAATTCGGCATTTCCGGCGATAAACCGATTCTTGGAGATTTCGACGGCGACGGCAAAAATGATTTAGCCGTGTATCGAGCGCCGGAAGGAGTTTGGTATCAGATGAGAAGCCGTGACGGATTTTTCGGCGTGCAGTTCGGCATCAGCGCTGATAAACCGGTTGCCGCCGATTACGACGGTGACGGCAAAACTGACGTCGCGGTTTATCGCCCGGCGGACGGCGTGTGGTATCTGCTGCGCTCGAATCTGGGATTTACCGCGACTCAGTTCGGCATCGAAACGGATAAACCGGTTCCGGCTGATTACGACGGCGACGGTAGAACCGATTTAGCCGTTTACCGAGACGGCAACTGGTATTTACAGCAATCGGCGGCGGGTTTCCGCGCCGTTCAGTTCGGTTCGGCAAACGATTTTCCCGTTCCCAATGCATTCGTGCCTTAAAACGTATTTTTAAACATATTTTTTAAGGAAAAAGCATTTTATATTTCTTTCCAACGGCAAATAAACAAGCGGCAATATCCGTTTTTCCGTTTGCCGTTTTTCTTTTTCTTTATTTTTTTCTTGACATTTGGCTAATTTCTGTTTAATTTATCAGTGTCTATCTGTCAGGTATTTTGTTTCTCCTTGTGGAATGAGTGAGCGGCGTTGGGTTTGGGCACAACGCCGCTTTTTCTTTTGCCGGATAAAATTCGATATTCCGAATCCCGAATCCCGAATCCTACCTTGCATTTTGCGTTTTGAATTTGATACGTTTCTGTCTGTATTTCCATAACTCTATTCAGCAAAACAGGAAACTCGCATGAAAAAGTTTTTATTTATCACATTTTTAGCTTTCGCTTTGTTTTCAAACGGCTGCCGGACGCCGGCGGGCGAGACGAATCACGCCAATCACGCCAATCACGGGCAAAATACCAAGCAGGCGGAAATAGATATGAGCGCGGAAGATTTCGCCGTCGAGTTTAAAGCCTCGCCCGATCAGCCGAAAGCCGAGGAACAGGTTGATTTGAGTTTTGTCGTCAAAAATTCCAGGGGCGCAATCGTCAGGGATTTGCAGATTGTCCACGAAAAACCGATGCATCTGATTGTCGTCTCGGAAGATTTGGCGGAGTTTTATCATCTGCATCCGGAAGCGCAGTCAGACGGCTCTTACAAAGCTTCGTTTGCGTTTAAAAACGGCGGGAAATTTAAGCTTTACGCCGATTTGTCGCCGGTTAAAGACAGACAGATGGTCAGGATTTTCGATTTGAGCGTCGCGGGCAATGAGCGCGCCAAAGAGCCATTGAAAACGGACGCCAAATTTGAAAAAACGGTGGAAGATTTGCGCGTCGTGATGAAGCCGGACGGCGAATTGGCGGCAAACAAGGAATTGATGCTCGCCTTCAGCGTCTTCGACGCGCGGACGAATCAGCCGGTCACCGATTTGCAGAAATATCTCGGCGACACGGCGCATTTTGTCATCGTCAATCAGGATTTGAACGAGTTTGTCCACGCGCACCCGATGTCGCCGGACAATGTGAAAGGCGACGGGCACCAGCACGACAGCAATGCGGCGGAGAAACACGACGATAAACTGATGAGCGCGGCGGCAAATTCCGTCTCGGCGCACGTTTCGTTTCCGAAAGCCGGAATTTATAAAATCTGGGCGGAATTTCAGCGCAACGGGAAAGTGACGGCGGTTCCGTTTGTCGTCAACGTGAAAGCGGGCGCGGAAGAAAAGCCAATCGAAGAAGTCAAGATTCCCGAAGGCGCGGTTAAGATTACGGTGACGAAAGACGGTTTTGCGCCCGAAGAGATTACTTTCAAAAAAGGACAGCCTTTAAAACTGGCGTTTTATCGCGCCGATGCGGAAAATTGCGGCGACCAGATTGTTTTCAAAGATTTGAACATCAAAAGAAATCTGGCGGTCGGCGAAGTCGTCGTCATCGACGTTCCGACCGACAGCGAAAAAACATTAACGTTCACCTGCGGGATGAATATGTATAAAGGACAGGTTGTCGTGCAGTAGCGCGGCGCAATTTTTTTTGCTGTTTTTCAAATGATGTCGCCGGAAAATCAAACTTTACATCTCGATTACGAAGTCAGTCTCGAGCAATACCGGCAGATTTGGTTTGACCTTTTCAAACAGGGCTTGCCGAATGCGCTGATGTTTTGGGGAACC